>NZ_JBFAKS010000001.1:0-278361 GCF_040655855.1 Kribbella sp. NPDC050281
CATGACCGAAATTATCAAAGACGGTATCCGAAACAAGGCCTCCGCGCGAGAGGTCGTGCGCAACCGGCCGCAGCCGCGGTGTCAGTTCAGGCGGGCGCGGTGGTGGGCTTCGGCGATGATGCGGTCGGCGGTCTGGGCGGGGGTGATGGCCGAGGTGTCGATCCACCAGCCGGCGTCGCCGAACTCGCGGTGCATGTCGGCTTCGAGGGCGTCGTACCCGTCGAAGTCGAACCGGTCGTCAGGATCCCTGATCTCGTTGCGATGCCGGCACACCTCGATGCCCGGCGCGAGGACGACGAACAGAAGCTGCCGAGGCGAGAGCAGGTCGAGGAAGACGTCGAGCTTCGCGCGGGACGGGATCATCGCGTCGATCAGCGGCGTGAAGCCGGCGTCTGCAAAGTTGCCGGCCAGCGCGCACAGGTTGCGATGCAACAGCTCCACCTGGCGCGCTGCTTCGTCGGCAGGCTCACCCAACGCCCACACGAACCCGTTCACGATCATCTGGTTGACCTCATCGCCACCAAGCCGAGCCGACCGCGGCAGCCGCTCGGCAACCAGCCTGGTCACCGTCGACTTCCCAGCCCCAGGCATGCCCGTCACCAGCAAGCACGCAGGCGCTCCCACACCACGCATGCCCGGCATCGTGCCAAACCGCCCCCACCCGAGCAATCACATTCCGCGTTGTCGGTGGTGGGTGGCAGTGTCGGCACATGGACGGCGACTGGTCGGACGCGCTTCGGGAGCTTGCCGTGCGGATGGCGGGGACCGACGTGGAATGGATGCTGGTCGGCAGCGCGGCGACGGCACTCCACGGCGCAGCCATCGAGCCGGGTGACATCGATGTTGCGGTGTCGACATCCGCTGGCGTCCGTACGGCGGCGACCGTGCTTCCAAGCCGGACGGATCGATCGAGCCCAACTGATGCCCTCTGGTTCAGCAGCCTGGACGAACCGACCTTGACGTTCGACGACCCCGGGCGAGCCCGCTGGACATTCGGCCGGTGGACGCTGGCCGGGTTCACGGTCGAGCTGGCGCATATCGATAGTCCGGCGCCGACAGATCTGCTGGTCGAAACCCCCGCCGGAGCAGTGTGGAGCGAGCGGTCAGTCCTCGACTGGAACGGGACACAGATCCCCGTCGTACCCGTTGAAGTTCAGCTCGCGACCATGATCTTCCGCGACCAGCCCGACAGATTGCGGGCGACTCTCACGGCCGTCGACCCGGCATCGCTGGACGTCGGTCTGCTCCGTCGAGCACTTGCAGGTCGAGAGGCAGGAGGCGCAGCCCTGCACGTTCCGGACGTACTGCGTGAGCGACTCACGTCGACTGAACACCGAGCGGAGCGGGGGCGTGGTCGTCGGGGCCGATGAGGGAGGTGGAGAGGGACTGGAGGACGGTGTCGAGGCTGTCGCGGAGGCGGTCGGCGGACAGTTGGGCGGCCTGGCGTTCGTTGCCGGATTCGATCGCGCGGGCGATCGCGACGTGCTGCTCTGCGGAGACGCGTAGACGGTCGAGCCGATGCCGGGACAGGCGGCGTAGGCGGTGCAGGTGGATGCGGAGTTGGGTCAGCATCTCCGTGATGTAGGCGTTGTTCGCAGCACGATCCACGGCCTGGTCGAACTCCGCCGACAGCGCGTAGATCTCATCGGCGTCCACAGTCTTGCGCCGGGCGGCCTTGTCGTAGCGGGCAGCGAGGTCTCCGAACTCAGCACGATCGACCGCGTGCGCAGCAAGGCGCATCGCGTAGACCTCCAACGCCTCCCGGGCCTGGAAGAGCGCGGTGACTCCGTCCACCGACACGGGCGCGACGACGAACCCCCGGCCGGCGGGCTGGGCGAGGCCTTCGCGGTGCAGACGTCGGAGCGCCTGCCGGACCGGCGTACGCGACATGCCTAGCCGGGCAGAGGTTTCCACCTCGGCCAGGCTCGTCCCGGGAGCCAGTCGCCACTCTGCGATGTCATCGCGGAGCGCCTCGTAGGCGGTGTCTGCCAGATCACGTTGCTCGGTTCGGTTCACGGTCCTAACCTAGCTTATGTATCCACAATGTATCCAGAAGGAGAGAACATGAACACCCGGCAGGACCGCATCGACCTCTTCGCCAACCTCGCCTCAGCCGAGACGCAGCCGCAGTTCTGGACCCGCGTCGCCGACGACGTCGACTGGACCGTCGAGGGCACGCACCCGCTGGCCGGTCGCTACCTCGGCAAGCAGAAGTTCATCGATGCGACGTTCACTCGGCTGGCCGGCGTACTGCGGGGCGGCGCCAAGCTCCGGGTCGAGAACCTCCTGGTCGACGGCGACACCGTGGTCGCCGAGCTGGCCTCGACTTCGATCAGTAACGAGGGCGCACCGTTCGACAACAAGTACTGCTGGGTCTGCCGCTTCGACGGCGACCTGATCGTCGAGGTCCGCGCCTACCTCGACTCGACGATGGTCATGTACACGGTCCTCCGCAACGAGCTAACTCAGGTGCGCCACGCGCCGGGACGGTGAAGCATCGAGGCATGGTTGAGCGGGCGTTGAGTTTCGGGGCTGCGGCTGCGGCGTACGAGCGGTTCCGGACGGGGTATCCGGACGAGCTCGTGGACAAGGTGGTCGAGTACGCCGGTCGGACGTTGAACACCGCGCTGGAGATCGGGGCGGGGACCGGAAAGGCCACCCGGGTGTTTGCCGCGAGGGGGATCGCGGTGACGGCCACCGAGCCGGATGCGGCAATGCTGGAGGAGTTGCGCAAGCAGGTGCCGTCGAGTGTCACCGCGGTTCAGGGCGCGTTCGAGGATCTCCCGCTGACTTCCACGTTCGATCTGGTCTTCGCAGCAGCGTCACTGCATTGGACCGACCCGACCGATCGCTGGACGCGCGTGGCTGCACTGCTCAACCCTGGCGGGATCTTCGTGTCCTTCAACAGACCTCTGTATCTCGCAGACAAGGACCTCGACGAGGCTGTCCGCGTCGCCAGGTCGGAGTTCCTGGAGGACGACGGCATTCCGCCACCTGATGGCACCTCGGAGGAGTGGCCCGGGACGGAACTGCGTCGCTCGGACCGCTTCACGGACGTACGCCGGACCTCCATCGAACGGCGTACGACGTTGACGGCAGCGGGCTACATCGGGCACCTGTCGACGCTCTCGGCGTACCTGCTGCTCCCCAGCACGACCCGGAAGCAGGTCTTCGAGCGGATCGCCGCGGTGCTCCCGGACAAGGTGACCCTGATCTCCGACCTGACGCTCCACCTGGCGAGACGGTCCTAGACGTCGTACTCGTCCGGCACCCGCATGTTGGGGCCGCCGACCTGCAGGCGAGGGGGCTCGGCGCGCCGGCGGATCTTCAGTCGGCGGCGCGGGCCCAGGCGGCCGACACCCGGGAGATCAAGGCTGGATCGATTTCGGCCGGCGTGGGACTCGGAGCGACGTACTTGCGACTGGTCACGCGTCCGATCAGTGTGACGTCGAGGGTCTCCGGATCATCACTGACCGCGAGATCGATCGTGTGCGTAGCCGGAAGCCCGGCCATCGCCTTGAAGGCCTGAGCGAGGTCCTGGTCGGTGATGTCCTTCGCGATGGTCAGGTTGGCGGACTCCGGTCCGACCTGCACCTGAGTCACGCCGGCGACATCGGCGAGCGCGGCGTGGATCCGGTACTCCGGGCTGGCGTCGAACAGCGAGCCCCGGAAGACCCAGTGGCCCGGTTGCCCGACGTACTTGGACGGTCTCCTGATCAGCTGGATCGACAGGTACGAGTCCCAGATCGTGCGGAGGCTCGCGACGGTGGCGACGTACCCGGCGCGGTCCTTGACGGTGACCGACTCCGGTTTCGGTACGCCGTCGTGGTCGCGGATGTCGATCCGCGTGATGCCGGGGATCTTCACCAGCGGCCCGATCAGCGTCCGGAGCTGCGGCGTGAACGCCTTGGCGAAGATCGCCTGGGGTGCCCGGACGGGTCCCCAGCCGAGCTCGAGCTTCTTGAACTGCTCAGTCGTCACGAGCCTCGGCAGCGCCGCGAGCAGCGCATCCAACTCGATGTCCGCCGCCGCGAAGTAGATGCCGGCCAGCCGGTCCGGCCCCTGGATCCACCCGGTCAGCCCCGGGTACTTCGCCTGAAGGTCGGCGACCTGCTGCGTCGCCACGCGATCGAGCCGGAAACCGATGCCGGGACTGTCGGTCCACTCGACGACGACCTGCCGATCCGTCGACTCGACCCGGTGCGTACGCCGTCCGTCGTCGCTCTGTGCGGCCTGATCGAACCCAACGGCCACCGCAGCCACCGCGGACGCCGGCGCCGTCACGATCAGACCCGACGAGCCGTACGTCGACGCCGTTGCCCGGCCGTCCTTGCGCAGCCAGAGCACTCGCTCCAGATCGGGATCTCGCACCGCCCTCGTCGACGGCGAGAACCGGGCACGGTAGTCGTCGATCGCCAGTTCGATGCTGTTGTAGTAGTCCTCGTCGTGCCCGTCGAACCCACGCTTGACCTCGTCGACCAGCGTGGCGACAGCCTGGTCCGGCAGCCGCTTGGCCAACGTCAGGACGATCAGCTCATCGTTGCCGGCGGCCACGACCTCGGCCTTCTCCACACCGTCCAGACCGCGCAGCCACTCGAGCCGATCGGCCGCTGCCTCCTCAGGAGTCTTGGCGCACGACGTCAGCAGCCCCAGTACGGCGCCGCCGGCCAGGGTCCCGAACGCACGACGGCTGAGACGCATGCCGCGATTCTCTCCGCGGCACGGGTCATTCTCAGTCGCCGTCCCAGGCAGCCAGAACGCGCATGGAACCGCTGGTGACCCGGATCTTGCGGTCGCGGAGGGCGGCCAGACGCTCCACCGGTGGGACCAGGCGGGAGACCGGGTTCAGGAGTTCGCGGACGCGAGTGCCGATGAACGGCAGGGCGTAGTACTGGTACGCGCTGTCGACGTTGCGGACCGTGTAGCCGGTGCGGTTCAGCAGGGTCGTGATGGTCCCCGGGTCGTAGTAGCTGACGTGCTCCGGGATCTTGTAGGAGACCCACCGGGAGCCGGAGACGCGGGACAGGAGGCTCTTGATGTTCGGGGTGACCATGACGACCAGGCCGCCGGGGCGGAGCAGTTTGCCGGCCTGGCGGAGGAAGTCGGCCGGCTCGGTCAGGTGCTCGATCAGGTGCGACCCGAAGATCACGTCGTACTTCTGGTCCTGGATCTCGGGCACTTCCTCGATCAGACCGAGGAACACGCGGTCAGGGTGGCGCTTCGCGGCCCACTCGACGGCCATCGGCGAGAGGTCGATCCCGTACGCGTCGTACCCGGCCTCTTCCGCGGCCTGCAGGAAGTAGCCGTAGCCGCAGCCGACCTCGAGGATCCGGCCGCTCGGGATGAACTCACCGATCCGGCGCACGTCCTCGCGGAACGTCGCCAGGTACTCCTCCTCCTGGTCCTCGTACTCCGAGTAGCCGGTCCCTGCCTCGCCGTCGAAGTACGTGTCGCCCTCGTAGAGGGCTCGCAGGGTCTCGGGCGTCGGCGTGGGCACGAGCTGCACGAGTCCGCAGGCAGGGCACTCCTCGATCCCGTAGCCGCCCTTCTCCCCCCGTCGCCGGAACGGTCCCTTCTCGGCACACAGAATGCAGACGCTCGGTCCGTCGCTCATCAACCAATTTCCCCTTATGTCCCAAAGCCCCGGTGCAGACCGTCGTCACGTCGAGGCTCCGGGGGCCACCAGACCCGTTTCGTACGCGAGTACGACGGCCTGGGCGCGATCGCGGAGTGACAACTTGGCGAAGATCCTGGCGACGTGAGTCTTCACTGTGGCCTCGCTGAGGGTCAACTCGGAGGCGAGCTCGGCGTTGGACAGGCCGTGTCCCATCAGCGTCAGTACCTCGAGCTCCCGTGGCGTCAGCGCGGCCAGGTCGCGATGTACGGCGGGTGGCGTCGACACCGAATCACCGGTCGCGAACCGTTCGACCAGCCGTCGCGTGATCGACGGGGCGAGCAGCGCATCACCGGTGTTGACCAGGCGGACGGCGGCCGCGAGGTGCTCGGGCGTGACGTCCTTCAGCAGGAACCCACTGGCTCCCGCGGCCAGAGCGGCGTACACGTAGCGGTCCAGGTCGAACGTGGTGAGGATCAGCACCCGGCAGTCAGGCGACTCGGCGAGGATGCGCCGGGTCGCCTCCAGACCGTCCATCGACGGCATCCGGATGTCCATCAAGACGACGTCAGGCTGCAGCCGCCGGACCGCGTCGACGGCCTCGCCACCGTCGGCCGCCTCACCGGCGACCTCGATGCCCCGCGCGGTCAGGATCATCCGGAAGCCTGTCCGCACCAGCGCCTGATCGTCCGCGATCACGACCCGCGGCGCGCTCATGGCCGCTCCAACGGGATCTTGGCCCGCACGCGGAACCCACCACCGAGTCGACGCCGAGCATCGAGGTCGCCGCCGTACACCGCCACGCGCTGTCGTAACCCGAGCAGCCCGCGCCCCTCGCCGTCCGGCCTCGGTGGACGTCCGCCGGACAGCACGCTCGGTCCGGAGTTCAGGATCTCGATCCGCAGCGCGTGGTCGGCGTACCGAACCGTCACCTGCGCCTGTACTCCGTCGCCGTGCTTGAGCGCGTTCGTCAGCGCCTCCTGGATGATCCGGTACGCCGTGACGTCGACGCCGGCCGGAAGTGGTCGCGGCTCCCCGGAGATCCGTACCTCGACCGGCAGTCCGGCGAACGCGATCCGGTCGATCAACGGACTGAGCCGGCTCAGACTCGGTTGCGGGGCCAGTGTCTCGTCCGCGCCGTCGGCCGACGGCGCGAGCAGGCCGAGCAGGTGCCGGAGCTCCTTCATCGTGTCGCGCCCGGCCGCCTCGACGGCCAGCAACGCGGCCTCGGCATCGGCCGGTTCGGTCGCGAGCACGTGGCGGGCGGCGCCGGCCTGGATCACCATCACGCTCACGTTGTGGCTGACGATGTCGTGCAGGTCCTGGGCGATCCGGGCCCGTTCGGCGTCGACCGCGTTCCGCGCGGCGGTCTCCCGCTCGCGTTCCAGCAGCCAGCCGCGTTCCTCCAGCGCGCGGGCGTGCGCCCGCTGGGCCCGGATCAGCGCGACCGCCAGCAGTCCGGCGGCGAGCACCGCCACCACCGCAACGATCAACCAGACGATGTCCCACACAAGAACCACTGTCCCAGTGGCGGTCCGGGTTCCGCATCATCCGCACGCGTACATCTGCAGGATGACCCGCCGCGGACGTTACCTCCGCAGGCTGACGCCCGGCGGGCACCGGTGCTCCTAGCGTGAACCCATGACCGATGACGAAGGCAACGGACAGGCGGTCGTACGGCTCACCGCCGTACGCAAGGAGTACGGCGAATCCGTCGCGCTCGACGGGGTTTCGCTAGAGATCCACTCCGGCGAGGCTGTGGCAGTGATGGGCCCGTCCGGCAGCGGCAAGTCCACGCTGCTCAGCATGGTCGCCGGCCTCGACCGTCCGACCTCGGGGACGGTCACGGTGCACGGCGAGGACCTGGGCGCGCTGAACGAGAAGGGCCTCGCGCTCTACCGGCGGCGCCGGATCGGCATGATCTTCCAGTTCTTCAACCTGCTGGACGATCTGTCCGCCCTCGACAACGTCGCGCTGGCCGCGCAGCTGACCGGGACGTCGGCCTCGCAGGCCCGCAAACGAGCCCTCGAACTCTTCGAGGAACTCGGCATCGCCGGTCGCCGCAACACCTATCCCGCCCAGCTCAGTGGTGGCGAGCGGCAACGGGTCGCCGTCGCCAGGGCGCTGATGAACCGTCCCGCCGTCCTGCTCGCCGACGAACCGACCGGCGCACTCGACACCCGCGCCGGCGAGCAGGTGATGGACCTGCTGCTCGACCTCAACCAGATCGGTCAGACCCTGCTGCTGGTCACGCACGACCAGCAACTCGCGACCCGCTGCGCCAGCCGCGTGATCGAGGTCGTCGACGGGCAGATCGCCGGCGAGCGCGCCTTGGAGCGTAGGCCGTGAGCGCCGTCTGGCCGGTGTCGCGAGCCGCAGTACGACGACGGCGGCTGCAGACGATCGTGATCGGTGTCGTTGTCGCATTGTCGACAACGATGATCGTGGTCGCACTCGGACTCCTGGCCGCATCGAGCGGTCCGTTCGACCAGGCGTACAACCGGCAGAGCGGTGCCCACCTGGCCGCGTCGTACGACCGGACCAAGGTCACGGACTCGCAGCTCACCGAAGCGAGCACGTCGGCCGAGGCAGTGGCCGGCCCGTTCGCCACGGCGACAGTGGAGCTTGGCTCGGGGGAGCGTCCCGGTCAGCCCGACTCGCTGGTGACAGTCGGGCGGGCGGATGCCGGTGGGCCGGTCGACCGGCTGAACGTGTGGAAGGGCCGGTGGGCGGACAAGCCCGGCGAGATCGTGCTGAACCGGAACCCGGTCGAGTCGAGCAACGGCCCCGGGGCCATGACTCTCGACTCCAAGCTCGTCATCGCCGACGGTGGACCGACACTGACGGTCGTCGGGTTCGCCTACAGCGTGAGCATGTCGGCCGACGCCTGGGTCGTTCCGGAGCAGATGACGGCGTTGCATCCGACGGCGAGCCAGATGTTGTATCGCTTCGCCGATGCCGCGACGAACGAGCAGATCACCGCCGGCCAGACCGCCGTGACGACCGGACTGCCGTCCGGGGCTCTGCTGGGAACGCAGTCATACCTTGCTTTGAAGGCACTCGCTACCGGTGAGCCGAACACGTTCGTGCCGTTCCTGATGGTGTTCGGTTGGCTCGGGCTGGCGGTGGCCGCGCTGATCGTGGTCAACGTGGTCAGTGGTGCGGTGGTGGCAGGCTTCCGGCACATCGGCGTACTCAAGGCGCTCGGATTCACGCCCACGCAGGTGATGACGGTCTATCTGGCGATGGTCTCGATCCCGGCGATCGTTGGGTGTGCACTAGGGGTCGTCGCGGGCAATCTGCTCGCGGAGTCCTTGCTGACAAGGGCTTTCGAGAACTACGGCGCCGGTGGGGTCGGCGTACCGCTGTGGGTCGACGTGGCTGCGATGGTCGGCGTACCTGTCCTCGTTGCGTTGTCCGCGCTGGTTCCCGCACTGCGTGCTCGCAGCTTGTCGGCCGCGCAGGCGATCAGCGCGGGCAGTGCGCCGCGTGCCGGTCGCGGTCTGCGTGCGCAGCGCTGGCTGAGCGGTACTCGGCTGCCGCGGTCGGTCAGCCTCGGCCTCGGCCTGCCGTTCGCTCGCCCGGCACGCAGTGCGCTGACGCTGGCCGCCGTCGTACTCGGGGTGACGAGCGTGACGCTGGCGGTGGGGCTCGGTACGTCGTTGACCGACTACCAGACAGCCGCCAGTCGCGTTGGTGCGGTCGACCTGACGATGTTCGCGGGCACGGGACCGCAGCCGCCGTCGGAGGACGGGCCGCCGGTCGCGAAGTTGAGCGATCCGGAGGACGAGGCGCTGCTGCGGTCCACGCCCGGAGCGCAGTACGTGACGGCGAGCGGGGACCTCCCGATGCGGCTGGCCGGGACGAGCCAGGACCTCCGAGTGTCCTTCTATCGTGGGGATTTCGAGCACCTTGGCTACCGGCTGCTGGAAGGGCAGTGGTTCGACGGACCGGGCCAGGTGGTCGTGTCCGAGCGGTTCCTGCGGCAGCGGGCGCTTGCGGTCGGCGACACGATCACGCTGAACTCGCAGGGCAAGAGCGTGCAGGTACGGATCGTCGGCAAGGCCCTCTACAACTCCGGCGACGAGGTGCTGTCCAACTGGGCGACACTGCAGCTCGTCGCACCTGGGACGCGGGCCCAGTTGTACGAGGTCCAGCTCCAGCCGGGCACTGACATCGACACCTACGTCAAGGCCGTGCAGGCCGGCGATCCGGGGCTGGAGCAGACGCCAGGTCAGGACGCGGGCACCTTCGTCACGGTCGTCCTGGTGACCGTCATCCTGCTCACCTTGATGCTCGGGACCGTGGCCGCGCTGGGCGTGTTCAACACCGTCGTACTGAACACCCGCGAGCGGCGCCGCGACCTCGGCATGCTCAAGTCGATCGGTATGACGCCGGCCCAGGTGACGCTGATGGTCGTCACCTCGATGGCCGCGCTCGGGGCGATCGGCGGGCTGCTGGGGATCCCGCTCGGAGTTGTCGCTCACCGGCTCGTCGTTCCGGCGATGGCGAACGGCGCGCAGGTCGAGATACCCGATTTCATGCTCGACGTCTATCCGCCGCAGCTCCTGGCGCTGCTGGTCCTGGCCGGCATCGTCATCGCCGGCCTCGGCGCGCTGCTCCCGGCCCGCTCGGCTGCGCGGGCGACGATCGCCGAGGTGCTGCACAACGAGTAACTGTCGGCGGCCGTTGGTAGAAGTCAGGCATGACTGATCGGGCGCGTGTGGTGGTCTCCGTGACGGCGTCGGTGGACGGCCGGGTGACACTCGGGCGCGATCGGCTGCTGCTGTCCGAGGAGGCCGGCCGCGTCTGGCACTCGATGCAGCCGGATGGCGCGGACGCGGTGTATGCGGCGCGGATGGCTCTACTCGAGGAGTTGTACGCGCCGACCGCGATCCTCGAGGGCAGCGGCACCTTCGTCACCGAGGATGCCGGGCCGCTGGAGCTTCCACCGGCAGACGACGACGGGCTGTTCGAGGACTATCTGCCGGCAGAGGTCGTGGACCATCCGGACCACCGGAAGTGGTTCACGGTCGTGGACGGTCGCGGCCGCGTGCACTGGGATCAGAAGGGCGGCGAAGGCATTGATCTCCTGCTCCTCGTCGCCCGCGCGACCCCACCGTCGTACCTGGCCTATCTCCGCCGCGAAACCATCCCCTATCTGGTCGCCGGCAACGACCGCGTCGACCTCGCGCTCGCACTCCACCGCATGCGAGACGTTCTCGGCGTCACCTACGTGATCTCAGAAGCCGGCGGCACCCTGAACGGCGCCCTCCTCCGCGCCAACCTGATCGACGAACTCCACCTCATCCTCCTCCCCACCGCCATCGGCGGCCAAGGAGTCCCCACCATCTTCGACGGCCCCGAACTCACGCTCGACCAATCACCCACCCAACTCCGCCTCATCACCGCCGACCCCAGCCCAGACGGAATTCTCAGCCTGCGTTACGAAATCCTGGGAGACTCTTCGGATGGATGAGGTGGTGCGGGGTAATCGGGTCGTGTGGGAACGGGCTTCGGGCAAGCATGTTCGGGAGTACGACCAACTGTTGACGGAGGCTCGGGATGGGGGGCACTTCTTTCCGCGCGAGAAGGAGTTGCTGGGGCCGTTGCTCGCCGATCAGCCTGTGGTGGTGCACTTTCAGAGTGGGCATGGACTGGACGACGTCGCGTTGGTGAACGGTGGGGCGTCGCGAGTGATCGGGGTGGACTACAGCTCGGTCGCGGCGGGGGCGGCTCAGCGGCGGGCGGTCGAGCTGGGGGTTGCCTGCCGGTACGTCGTCGCCGAGGTTCCCGGCGTACCGGTGAAGGACGGGTCGGTCGATCTCGTCTACACGGGCAAGGGTGCGTTGATCTGGATGCGCGACATCGGTGCCTGGGCGCGGGATGTGGCTCGGGTGCTGCGGCCGGGCGGGAGCCTGTTCGTGTACGAGGCGCACCCGACGGTTCCACTGTGGACCTGGGACGAGGACGAGCCGCGGATCCGGCCGGACCGCAGCTACTTCGCCGAGACGAACGTCAACGACACGTTCCCCGGCAACGGCGCCCGCGAATGGCAGTGGAACCTCGGCCACATCGTCACCGCGATCACTGCGGCCGACCTGCGCCTCGACGTACTCGAGGAGTACGCCGAACCGTTCTGGCGACCCTCCGACGGCACCCAGGCGGCCGCCTGGTCCGGCCGGCTCCCGAACTCGTACGCCCTACTGGCTCACCGCCCCGCCTGACTTCCGCCCCTGGATCACGAGGTACTCGGACGGCAGTACGACGCCAGTCCCGCTCGGACTGCCGTCCCGGGTGAACAGGTCGATCAGGTCGTTGCGAAGAGCCGGCCATCGATCACCCAATGCCTGCCGCGCCAGCATGACCGGGCCGAACTTCGTCCCGTAGCAATCAGCCGCGGCCTCCGGCGAATCGTGATGGAGCCCGGCGAGCTCACGGCTGAGCTCGAGCTCGATCCCGGTGCCCTCGAACAGCTCCCGGACGTGGTCCTCATCGCCCCAGGCCAGTGGCGGATCGACGAACTCCGGCGCTGGTGGGACATACCCACCGACCATCCGGAAGAACTCGCCGATCGACCCTTCCGGCGTCCAGGCACACAGTCCGATCCGGCCGCCCGGCCGAAGAACCCGGGCGATCTCGTCGGCGACGACCTCGTGCCGAGGCGCGAACATGCACCCGAACGTGGACAGTACGACGTCGAAATGCTCATCCGGGAAGGGCAGATCCTCGGCATCCCCTTCGACCCATTCGATCTCGCGATCCCCGGCACGTTCGCGCGCGATCGCGAGCATCGCGGGAGTCAGATCCAGCCCGGTGACCCGCGCTCCCGCCGCCGCGGCCGGAACCGTCGCGTTCCCGGTCCCACAGGCCACGTCCAGGACATCCTCACCAGGCTGAACGGCGACGGTCCGCACCAGGCGCGCTCCTGCCTCGTACAGCCCTTCTTCCCGCAGCATCGCGTCATAGTCCCCGGTGGACCAGATGTCCCGCACCGATTCCTTGTACTGCGTCAGTAGCTCCATGATCAGCAGCATCGACCAGCCGATGCCCCGGGCGCTTCACCTGTTCAGGCCATCTACAGCAGACCCAGCTGGGTCGCTCGGGACACGGCCGCCGCGCGGGTCGAGCAGTCCAGCCGGGTGTAGATGTTCGCCACGTGCCGGTGCACGGTGTGTTCGCTGATCACCAGGCGGCCGGCGATCTCCCGATCCCCGAGGCCGCCCGCGATCAGGCGCAGTACCTCGACCTGCCGGAGACTCAGCACCGTTTCCTGCAGACCGAGTGAGGTCAGCAACTCGGCCTGGTCCCGCCTCGGTACGGCGACCGCTTCAAGCGCCGTACGAGCCTCTCGACGAGCAGCATCGGTGCGGCCGAGGGCCAGCAGACTCCGCGCGAGCTCCAACCGGGCATGCCCTGCCTCGAAGGGAGCCATCCCGTCGAACAGGTCGACCGCATCCTCGAAGCAGCGGCACGCCTTCGTGTGATCGCCGGCCGCGGCCGCCAGAAGACCCTCGCCGAACCGTGCCGCCGCACGCAACGGCGGCGTCGCCACTGTCGCGGCGATCGCGCCGAACTCGGCCAAGTGGATCGCCGCGGACTCGTTGTCACCCAAGGCCGTCTCGGCCCGGACGAGAAGCTCGAGCGGCCAGGCACGAGCAACCGATCCCGCCGGAATCCGCCGCAGCATCCGGTGCAGCACGTCCCGCGCGCCGGCCGGGTCGTCCCGATCGAGGCAGAGCTCAGCCACGCCACGACGGGCGAGCGGATGCGACGCCACCTCGTCGAACAACGCTGCTGCCTCAGCCGTCCGCCCTTGCCGGCGTCGCAGCTCGGCCAGGCGTACGACGGCCTCGGCCCGCCAGAACGGGCGTTTCGCGGTGAGGTCTTCGCGAGCACCGATCAGCTCCAGCTCCGCCTCGCTCCATCGACCGTGCCAGCTGAGGATCGCCGCGTAGTGCGCCCGGCAGACACCGGTGACGAACCGGGCCTCCATCCGCCGGCTGAACTCCTCGATCTGCCGGCACCACTGGGCACCGCGCTCGTAGTCGCGGATCTCCTCGCAGGCGGACATCAGCCGGCAACACGTCCACGCGGCCGGCGCGAGATTCTCGTACTCTCCGCCGAGCGCGGCCGCCGTCGCCTCGTCGAGACACCGCATCCCCTGCTCGACGGCCCCGTCCTCCACCAGCGCAAGCCCCTCGGTGGCCAGGCTGAACATCTCCAGATCCACCGCGCGATGCCTCCGGCCGAGCTCGCGTGCTTCACCAGCGAGTTCACGCGCGCGCTCGGTGTCGTGGCGCCCGAGCGCGGCGTGTGCGTCGAACACCCGGAGCCAGCCAAGCTCCGGACAGGACTCCAGCTCGTCGAGTAGCCGCGCGGCCCGGTTGAACCATCCCTCGGCAACCGCCCCTGCCCCGTAGAACTCGTTGTGGTCATCGCCCAGCCACAACGCCATCCTGGCCGCACCCCGCGCATCACCTGCCTGGCGGTACAGCCGGTACGCCTGCTCCCGCGCATCCAGGCAAGCCGCCGCGTCCTCGAGCCACCAGGTAGCCCAGCTCAGTCCTTCAAAGGCTTCCGGGGTCGCCGCGGACTCGAGAGCTTCTTCGAACCGCGCACGGGCGACCGGCCAGGCACCCTGCGAAAGGGCAGCCCGACCGGCCTCCACGGCCTCGGCGTACATGAGGACCTCCTATCCCGCTGCCACCCGGCAACGCAAGAGGCGAGCCTCAGAGGTACGGCAGGAGAAGGGTGAATGCTAGACAATGTCTACGTGACTGATGTCCCGTTGCGTGATCGGCTCGTCCAGGCCGGCGTCGAGTTGCTCGAGGAAGACGGCCTGGCGAACCTTTCGTTGCGCGCCATCACCCGGCGTACGGGCGTCTCGCACGGCGCCCCTCGGCGCTACTTCCCCACCCACAACTCACTGCTCGCGGCCATCGCCGCCACCGGCCTGACCGACCTCGCGAGTCGTCTCCAAACCGCCGGCGTACGCCGTGAGTCCCCTGAGGAGCTGTTGGTCGCCGCAGCCGGCCGCTACCTGGAGTTCGCCGCCGAGCGGCCTGGCATGTTCGACCTGCTGTTCAGGCACGACCTGCTGGAAGGCGCCGGCGGGAATCTCCGCCAGCAATCACTCCCGCTCTTCCAAGTCTTCATCGACCTGGTCGGTCAGGTTCATCCCGACGATGCCCGCGACCGCGCCATCGCCCTCTGGACAAACATCCACGGCCTCGCAACCCTCCGAGCCACTCGAGCCCTGGACCTCCTCGCCACCACCGACCTCACCCCGATGTTGCGCCACGTGGTCCACGTTCACCTCGGCTGACAGACCGCTACCAGGCCAGCAGATGGTGGTCGAGAAGGTGCTGATGTCCATCATTCTCCGTCACGGTTCTCACTTAATGTCACTGCGGTAACGCGGGAGGTGACATTTCGTGGGAATTTAGCAGAGACCTACAGAAATCGTGCGGGGAGTCCACGAAAAAACCGCACGAATGATGTAACGGCGGCCACACTGTGCCGATAAACGGGTGAGCGACCTGGTGGGGGGCCACTTGGGGGAAGCTCCGGTGTTTCTTCGGGACCACCGCATGTGTTGGGGGGCCTCGCAGGTGCTCACCCGGGGCGGGGTGAGCACCTGTTCGAGGACCAGGGCTTCTAGCCCTTGATGCCCACGTTCGCCATTCCTTCGACGAACCGTTTCTGGGCGAAGACGAACAGCACGATCATCGGCAGCGTCGCGAGCGCCGTGCCTGCCATCAGGTACGGCCACTGGATCTCGGCCGGGTTCTGCGAGAAGATCGCCAGCCCCAGTTGCAGCGGGCGCATCGTGTCCGACGTGGTGATCATCAGCGGCCAGAGGAAACCGTTCCAGGCCGCCTCGATCTGGAACACGCAGATCGTGATCAGGGCCGGCTTGATCAGCGGCGTCATGATCCGCCAGAAGATGCCGAACTCACCGAGCCCGTCCACCCGGGCCGCTTGGGCCAGTTCGTCCGGCAGCGAGACGTAGAACTGCCGGGCCAGGAACGTGAACAGCGGCGCCGCGCCGAGCGGGATGATCAGGCCCCACCACGAGTTCAGCCAGCCGATGCCGCCCTGGCCGAGGATGTTGTTCCCGCCGAACAGCGGGATCGACTTCACGATCAGGAACAGCGGCACCAGGATGATCTGGAACGGCACGAGCAGCAGCAGGATGAAGTAGTTCAGCAGCATCTTGCCGCCGCGCAGCGGCATCTTGGCCAGCGCGTAGCCGGCCGTCGTACACACCGCGAGGGTGAAGGCGGTCTCGCCGACCGCGATGAACAGGCTGTTGCGGAAGTAGCGCAGGAACGGCGCGGTCTGCATGGCCTCGGAGAAGTTGCGCCAGCGCAGCTCCCCCGGCAACCAGGAGAACTTCATGATCTCCAGGTCGCTCTTGAACGCGGTCAGCACCATCCAGACGAACGGCGTGATCATCAGGATCGCGCCGACGACGAGTACGACGTACAACACGATCCGGCCCGGCCGGACCCCCGATGGCTTGGTCGACGGCTTGGCGGATCCGACCGCCGGCAAGGTAGCGCTAGTCATTGGCATCCGCCTTCTGGAGGAAGCGCCCGACGCCGATGAAGAGCGCGATCACGATCATCATGATCACGGTCTCGGCGGACGCGTAGCCGAGTTTCAGGTCCTGGAAAGCGTTCTGGTAGATGTCCAGCACCAGCACGCGGGTCTCACTGCCGGGCCCGCCGCGGGTCATCACGTAGACCAGGTCGAACACCTGGAAGGTGCCGACGATCGACGTGATCAGCACGAAGAACTGCACCGGCCCCAGCGCCGGCCAGGTCACGTTCCGGAACCGCTGCCAGCGGTTCGCGCCGTCCAGGTCGGCCGACTCCAGCAGATCGCGGGAGACGCCCTGCAGCGCGGCCAGGTAGATGATGATCTTGGTCCCGAGCCCCTGCCAGATCCCGACCACCATCAGCGACGGCAGCGCGGTCGCCGGGTCGGCCAGCCAGCGGTTCGGTGCGAACCCGAACAGACTGAGGAACCCGTTCGCCAGACCGGAGCCCGGGTTGTAGATCCACAGCCAGATGGTCGCGATGGCGACCGTGGCGGTCACCGTCGGGATGTAGAACGCGGTCCGGAAGAACCCGATCCCCCGGATCTTCTGGTTCAGCCCGACCGCGACGGCCAGCGAGATCGCCATCGAGATCGGGATCACCACGATCGCGTAGAGGACCGTGTGCCACAGCGACGCCAGGAAGTCGACGTCGCGGAACAGGTCGGCGTAGTTGCCGAACCCGACCCACGACCAGGTGTCACCGAAGCTGTAGTCGGTCAGGCTCAGCACCAGGACGGCGACGACCGGGATGACGATGAAGATGCCGGAGTGCAGCAGCGCCGGCGTCAGCAGGGCCCATCCGGTCCGGACCTGACTGCGGAGCAGCGTGCGGCTGTCCTTGGACGGGGTGACCTTGCGCGGAGTGTCCAGTGCTGGACGTTCAAGAGTTGTGCTCATCGTGACTGTCCTGCCAGGTTGTGCAGCACCTTCGCGGGATCCTTCTGTCCGAGGACCGCCTGGGTGAGCTGGATGTCGAAGTTGCCGCGCATCTCGAGCCAGTTCGACGGCACCTCGTTCTCGTTCGCCGCGTACACCAGTCCGTCGGCGACGAACTTGCTCAACGGGTTCGACTTGGCCTGCGGCGAGTTGCCGGCGTCCTTGTAGGCCGGGATCTTCTTGTTCAGCTTGGCCAGCGCGTCCAGAGTGGTCGGCTTGGTCAGCGACTGGATGAACGCCCAGGCCGCGTCCTTGTGCCGGCTGCGGGATCCGATCGAGGCCAGGTCGCCGCCGACGTACTCGATCTCCTTGCCACTGTTGAAGCGGAAGAACTTCAGGTCGTCGCAGTTCTTCTGACCGATGCCCTTGTCGGAGCAATCGACGGCCGCGCCGACGATGCCCATCGCGGCCTCACCGGAGTACACCAGCGGCTGCTGGGCCGCGTTCGTCTGGCCGTACGGCTGGACGTTGTTGATCATCGACTTGATCCAGTTCAGCGTGTCCAGCCCGGCCTGGCTGTCGAAGGTCGGCTGACCCTTGACGTACAGCTGCGTGCCGGTCGAGGTCAGGAACGTCGTGAACGACTGCCGGAAGCCGGTCGCGGAGGCCAGGTCGAAACCGCTGCGGGTGATGTTGCCGTCCTTGTCCCGCTTGGTCAGCTTCTCGGCCGCGGCCTTGAGCTCGGTCAGCGACGTCGGCGGCTTGTCCGGGTCCAGACCGGCCTCGCGGAACGCGCTCTTGCGCAGGGCGACCGCGCGGGCGTCGGCGACCAGCGGGTACGCGTACAGCTTGCCGTCGTACGTCGCCGCCGGGATCAGCGCCGCGACGCTCTTCTCCTTGATCACGTCCGGCGTGACGCCGTAGTTGCCGAGATCGTCGAAGATCCGCTTCGAGGCGAACGGCTGGATCCAGCCGACGCCGGTGACCATCACGTCGTACGGGATGCCGGCCGCGATCGACGTGGACAGCTTCTCGTTCAGGTTGTTGTACGTCGCGAAGTCCGGCTCGACCTTCATCTTCGGATAGGCCTGGTGGAAATCGTCGACGACCTTCTGGAACTCCTCCCGGCCCTTGGTACTGGGCGGGAAGGACGGAAGCAGAATCCGCAGGGTGCCGGTGGCCTCGGCCGGAGGGACCCCGTCCGTGCTTTTGTCGATCACCCCGTTGCCACAACTGCTGACCACGACGCTGAGCGCCGCCGCCAGCAAGGTCAGTCCCACACCACGTCTCACAGGGGAACTCCTTCGCTGCCGAACCTGTTTCGGGCGGGTCCGGGGGGCCGGGCCAGCACCAGGTGCAGCGAAAGTATGGGAAAGGGCTTTCCTCGTCAATACCCTGACGCTCGAATGATCACATTCGATCAAATCCGGAACCGGACCGATCAGTGCAGGGCCGGTTGAAGCGCTCCACAGGAGGATCGGATGCGGAGTTCCGGGAGCAGACTGAGGTGCTGGACCGCGACCGGACGGGGCGCGCCGGCCTCGAGGCGGCGGAGCAGCAGCTCGCAGGCGGTGCCGCCCAGGATGAACTTGGCCGGGCTGACAGCGGTCAGCGGTACAACGGCCAGCGCGGCGGTCACGTCGTTGTACGCGATCACGGCCAGATCCTCCGGAACCCGCAGCCCGAGCTCCATCGCCCGCTCGACCAGCCGCGCGGCATGCTCGTCGGAGTGGATCAGGACCGCGCGGGTGCCGAACGACTCGCACTCGGCCAGGAACGCGTCGAGCTGCGCGAGCGTGGCCGGATCCTTCCCCTCCATCGGCAGGTCGACCGGCGACAGGAACAGCTCCACACCCAGCGTCGATGCGGCCGCCTCGATCCCGCGCCGCAGCCAGTACGCCGTCACCGTCGCCTGCAGGTTGACCGCGATCCGCCGGTGCCCGAGGGCGGCGAAGTGACGCAGCGCCAGCATCGCGCCGTACTCGTGGTCGGTCCGGACGTGGTCGTACTCGCGCGCCACCTGCGGGAATCCGAACGCCCGCTCCATCAGCACCAGCGGTACTTCGATGTCGTCCAGGCGGGAGCCGACCTTGTCGGCGTCCGCGTCGCCGAGCGCGGTGCTGAGCAGCAGACCGGTCACCCCTGCCCCCAGCACCTTGTCGATCCGCTCCTGCTCGATCGTCGCGTCGTAGCTCGATACCCCGAGCACCAGGCGGGCGCCATGCCGGTCCGCCATCGCCTGCGCGCCGCGGATCACGTCGGAGTAGTACGTCGCGGCACTCGGTACGACGATTCCGATCGTGGGCCGGCCGCCGGCGGTGTGGTCGGCCGAGGTGATGCCGAGAGCGCCGCCGTGGACCCGGCGGAGGAGTCCGGCCGAATCCAGTTCGGCGAGATCCCGGCGTACTGTGATCGCGGAGACGCCGAGCTCGGCGACCAGCTCGGCCACCCGGAGCCGGCCGTGCCGGCGCAGGCTCCGCAGGATCAGCTCGTGGCGCTCCGGTGCAAGCATGCGGTCCCCTGTGCTGTGGCCCAGTCTGGCGCAGTATGTGGCGCGTGATTGTTCGTGATCATACGATCAGGCACGCTCACACGGAACGAGGAGGCAATCGGTGGAAGGCGCCGGCCGGACCAGCACTGTGCTGTCCAAGTTGTCGATCATCGGCGATCTGCTGATGCTGCAACTGGTCTTCCTGGTGCTCTCGTTCGGCATCGTCACGCTGTTCCCGGCGGCGTTCGCGCTGCAGCGGGTGCTGCCGGACGCGATCAGTCAGGACCGGCCGTCGCTGCTGCGGCGGTTCTTCAAGGAGTTCGGCTGGGCGTTCCGGCGGTTCTGGCTGACCGGGATCGGGCTCTACCTCGGCGGGTTGATGCTCGCCTTCGGGATCGCGTTCTGGGCGTACTCCGGCGGCGGGGCGCGGGTTTTCGCGCTCGCGATCCTGATCCCGCTGACCGGGATGATCCTCGGGCTCTACCTGAGCGCGCTCGCGCTGCTGCCCGAGGCGGACGACGACACGACCATGAAGACGCTGTTCCGGTCGGCGAACCTCTTCCTGCTCCGCCGCTCACTCCCGGTGGCCGGCGGCGTGATCGTCCTGCTCACCTGGTTCGCGCTCGCGTCCCAGCTCCCGACACTGCTGGTGGTCGGTTCCGGCCTGGTTCCGGCCCTGGTCGGGTACTGGTTGTCCCGGGTAGGTCGCACGGGCTCGAAAAAAGATTCTGAGGACGTGTCAATCTGAGCCCTCCTGGTCCGACGTAAGGGTGTAAAGGCCCTCACAAGGACTCAAGGAGACCCCAAGATGTACGCGACGACCGAAACCCTGGCGACTTCGCCGGCCGCGCAGGGCGGCCGCTCGCGCTGGCTGGCCCTGTACACGCTGTGCGCGGGCATGTTGATGATCGTGCTCGACGTCACCGTGGTGAACGTGGCCCTGCCGGCCATCCAGGACGACCTCGGCTTCACCAGTTCCTCGCTGGCGTGGGTGGTGAACGCCTACCTGATCGCATTCGGCGGCCTGCTCCTGCTGGCCGGCCGGCTCGGCGACCTGCTCGGCCGCCGCAACATCTTCACCGCCGGCCTGGTCATCTTCACCGCCGCCTCGGTGCTGTGCGGACTGGCCCAGTCCCAGGAGGTGCTCGTCATCGCCCGGTTCGTCCAGGGTGTCGGCGGCGCACTGACCTCCGCGGTGATCCTGGGCATGATCGTGACCCTGTTCCCCGAGCCGCGGGACCAGGCCAAGGCGATCGGCGTCTACGCCTTCGTCGCGTCGGCCGGTGGCTCGATCGGTCTGCTGGCCGGTGGCGTGCTGACCCAGGCGATCAACTGGCACTGGATCTTCTTCGTCAACCTGCCGATCGGCGCGCTGACCGCCGTACTGGCCGTCAAGCTGATCGACAAGGACAAGGGCCTCGGCCTGGGCCGCGGCACCGACGTACCGGGCGCCGTCCTGATCACCGCCGCGCTGATGGTCGGCGTGTTCACCATCGTCAAGCCGGCCGCCGAGCTGGGCTGGACCGCACCGCGGACCGTCGTACTGGGCCTGGTGACGCTGACCCTGCTGGCCGCTTTCATCGTCCGTGAGGCGACCGCCGCGAACCCGCTGGTGCCGCTGCGGATCTTCCGCTCCCGCAACCTGACCGGTGCGAACCTGGTCCAGGCGCTGTCCAGTTCGGGCATGTTCGGCATCTTCTTCCTCGGCTCGCTCTACCTGCAGCGGGTGCTCGGGTACTCCGCTCTGGAGATCGGACTGGCGTTCCTGCCGACCACTGTGGTGATGGGGCTGCTGTCGGTGAGGTACTCCGAGAAGCTGGTCATGCGATTCGGCCCCCGTCGTCCGCTGATCGCCGGACTGACGCTGATCGTGGTCGGACTGCTGCTCTTCACGCAGGCTCCGGTCGGTGGCAACTACTTCGTCCACGTGCTGCCGGTGCTGGTGCTGCTGGGCCTGGGTGGCGGTGTCTGCTTCCCGGCTCTGATGGGGCTGTCGATGGCTGACGTGAAGCCTGAGGACGCGGGTCTGGCCTCCGGTCTGATCGGTACCACCGCCGAGGTTGGCGCCGCCCTGGGCCTGGCCGTCCTGGCCACGCTGTCCGCAACCCGCACCGAGGCGGTCGCTTCGACCAAGCCGGCGCTGGAGGCTCTGACCGACGGCTACCACCTGTCGTTCGCCATCGCCGCCGCGATCGTCGCCGCTGCCGTGGCCATCGCCTACACCCTGATGCGCCCCGCCAAGCAGGCCGAGGAGACCGAGACCGAGACTGACGACCTGGTCCTCGACGCCGCCTGACAACGTACGCCGAACTCCCCGCGACCACCCCGGCCGCGGGGAGTTCGCCGTACCTGGGCCTCGGGTTTGTCCACAGGGGGTGGGACGGGGGTTTCGGGGTGGGGGGTGGGATGGGGAAGGATATGGGCCGACGGGGCGGTGCATGCTCGTCGGTCAGTTGATCGGTAGAGGGGAATCGGACAGTGGTCGTGCAGTCGGTCGAGCAGCGGATCGCCGGGGAACTGGAGGTCGGCGAGAACCAGGTGCGGGCAGCGGTGACGCTGCTGGACGAAGGGTCGACGGTCCCGTTCATCGCGCGGTACCGCAAAGAGGTCACCGGGATGCTCGACGACGCGCAGTTGCGCACGATCGAGGAACGCCTGCGCTACCTGCGTGAGCTGGAGGAACGCCGCCGGACGGTGCTCGAGTCGATCGAGAGCCAGGGCAAGCTCGACGACGCGCTGAAGGCCTCGATCCTCGCGGCCGACACCAAGTCCCGGCTCGAGGACATCTACCTGCCGTTCAAGCCGAAACGGCGGACCAAGGCGATGATCGCCCGGGAGAACGGTCTCGAGCCGCTCGCGGATGGTCTGATGGCCGACCCGGACGTCGAGCCGTTCGCCGCGGCCGCCGTGTTCGTCAACGCGGAGGTCCCGGACCCGCAGGCGGCGCTGGACGGTGCCCGCGCGATCCTGGTCGAGCGGTTCGCCGAGGACGCCGACCTGATCGGCGAGCTGCGTGAGCGGCTGTGGACGCAGGGCCGGCTCGCGTCGGCGGTGCGCGAGGGCAAGGAGACCGACGGCGCGAAGTTCTCCGACTACTTCGACTTCGACGAGCCGTTCACGAAGATGCCGTCACACCGGATCCTCGCGATGTTCCGCGGCGAGAAGGAAGACGTACTGACGCTGACGGTCGAGCCGTTGCCCGCCGGTGTCGAGGCCGACGGCCCGACCGAGTACGAGACCACCGTCGCCCGCAAGGTCGGCGTGGAGAACCAGGGCCGCCCGGCCGACAAGTGGCTGGTCGAGACGGTCCGCTGGGCCTGGCGGACGAAGATCCTGGTCCACCTCGGCATCGACCTGCGGATGCGGCTGCGGCAGCTCGCCGAGGACGAGGCGATCCGGGTGTTCGCGGCCAACCTGCGTGACCTGCTGCTGGCCGCTCCGGCCGGCACCCGCGCGACGATGGGCCTGGACCCGGGCTTCCGGACCGGCGTGAAGGTCGCCGTCGTCGACGCCACCGGCAAGGTGGTCAACACCGGCGTCATCTACCCGCACGTCCCGCAGAACCAGTGGGACAAGTCGATCGCGACGCTGGCCGCGCTGGCCGCCGCGCACAACGTCGAGCTGATTGCCATCGGCAACGGTACGGCGTCGCGCGAGACCGACAAGCTGGCCGCGGAGCTGATCACGAAGCACCCCGAGCTCAAGCTCACCAAGGCGGTCGTGTCGGAGGCCGGCGCGTCGGTGTACTCGGCGTCGGCGTTCGCCTCCCAGGAACTGCCTGGGATGGACGTGTCGCTGCGCGGCGCGGTCTCGATCGCGCGGCGGCTGCAGGACCCGTTGGCCGAGTTGGTGAAGATCGATCCGAAGTCGATCGGCGTCGGCCAGTACCAGCACGACCTGGCCGAGAACTCGTTGTCCCGTTCGCTCGACGCGGTGGTCGAGGACTGTGTGAACGCGGTCGGCGTCGACCTCAACACCGCGTCGGCGCCGCTGCTGACCCGCGTCTCCGGCATCACTCCTGGGCTGGCCGACAACATCGTCTTGCATCGCGATCAGAACGGGCCGTTCACGTCCCGGACGGCGCTGAAGGAGGTGCCGCGGCTCGGGCCGAAGGCGTTCGAGCAGGCGGCCGGATTCCTCCGGATCCCCGACGGCGACGACCCGCTGGACGCATCCAGCGTGCACCCCGAGGCCTACCCCGTCGTACGGCGGATCCTGGACGCGACCGGGGCGGACATGAAGTCGCTGATCGGGTCGTCGGAGTTGAAGCGGCTGAAGGCGGCGGACTTCGTCGACGACATGTTCGGGCTGCCGACGGTGACGGACATCCTGGCCGAACTGGAGAAGCCCGGGCGGGATCCGCGGCCGGCGTTCAAGACCGCGGTGTTCGCCGAGGGCGTCGACAAGATCGCCGACCTGAAGCCGGGGATGCGGCTGGAGGGCCAGGTCACCAACGTGGCCGCGTTCGGTGCGTTCATCGACATCGGCGTACATCAGGACGGGCTCGCCCATGTGTCCGCGCTGTCGAAGAACTATGTCAAGGACCCGCGCGAGGTGGTCAAGCCCGGCGACATCGTGACCGTGAAGGTCCTCGAGGTCGACATTCCCCGCAAGCGGATCTCCCTGACGCTCCGCCTCGACGACGAGGTCGGCAGCGGCCCGCGGACGTCCGGCGGCCAGGGCAACCGCGGCGCCGGCGCCAACCAGGGCAACCGCGGTCAAGGTGGACGCGGGCCAGGCGGCCAGGGCGGACGCGGGCCGGGCGGCAGCCAGGGCGGACGTGGGGCCGGCGGCGGCCAGGGCGGACGCGGGGCCGGGGGCCAGGGCGGCGGACGCGGACAGGGTGGACGTGGTCAGGGCGACCGGAACAAGGGTGGTCAGGACCGCGGCGGCTCCAAGGCCGACACGCCGATGGACGAGACGTCCCTCGCTGATGCGTTCCGCAAGGCGGGCTTCACCGTCCGCTGAGCTGCCGATGTCGATGGGTGGCGACCGGTTCCGACGTACCAGCTGACCTACGAGGAGAGCTGATGCGCGAACTGGTTGTCACCCAGAACATCACGGTGGACGGCGTCGTAGAGGCGGGCGACTGGTTCGCCCCCGCTGACGGCGGGGACGAGGTGCTCGCCGTCCTGCGCGACCAGATGGCCCAAGCGGACGGTTTCCTGACCGGCCGAACGACGTTCGAGCAGCTGCGCGGCTTCTGGCCCGTGCAGGTGGACGACACCACCGGAATCACGGAGTACCTGAACACCGTGCAGAAGTACGTCGTCTCGCAGACACTGCAGGAGCCAGGCTGGGAGCCGACCACGATCCTCCGCGGCATCGACGACGTACGCGAACTGAAGCGCACCGAGGGCACGCAGATCGTCTGCACCGGCAGCATCACCCTCGTGCACGCGCTGATCACGGCGAACCTGGTCGACGAGTACCGCCTGTTCGTCTATCCCACGGTCGTCGGCACCGGGCGGCGACTGTTCCCGGACGGCACCACTCGACCGCTTCGGCTGACTGCCTGCACATCCTTCGGCAACGGCGTCGCGCAGATGATCTACCGTCGTACGGAGTGATCACAGCCTTTTCACGAGAACCGAAAGGTCGATGCCGTCGGCCCCTTTCTGCCTAGGGTCGACGACATGACCAGAGCCAAGAGAAGACTGATCATGACCGGAATGGCCGCGGTTGCAGCGGCCGGCTTCTTCGTGAGCGCTCCGCTGACCGCATCCGCGGGACCGACGAACGAGACCTTCAGTACCTACGGCAGGTGCGAGGCACGTGCGGCAGAGATCCGCGACGGCTCCACCGGCGCCTGGTGCGAGTTCGAGGCCAGCGGCTGGCCGCCTCGCTACTACTGGCGGCTGTACATCAGCGGCGCCTAATCGGCGAGCTCGTAGCCGGCCGCCTCTATCGCTGTTCGGATGGCGGTCGGCTGGAGGGCCTGTTCGCTGGTGACCGTGACGGTCTCCGTCGGTAGATCGACCAGCACGGAAACCACGCCAGGCAACGTCTTCAGCTCGTCGGTCACGAAGTTCACACAGTGACCGCAGCTCATCCCGAGCACCCGGAACTCCTGCGTGCTCATCGAGCGGTCACATCCCGGGTCGCTTGCGTCGTACGGCGCATCCGGCCGTCTGGCGCGAGTTCTCCGAACAGGTAGACCTCGGTCGAGATCGTCCGGCCCTGCCGCAGCTGGGCATGGATCGTGAACCGCGCCGCCAGCTGGTCAGCGGTCCGGATCGCCTCGTGGACGTCGTACTCCCAGGTCAGCAGGTTCTTCCGGATCGGGCGCAGGTGCGCAACCAGCCGCTGCCGGTCCAGCGTGACACCGTCGGCGGTCTGCTCCACGTCGGGCGTGTAGTAGCGATCCACCGCCGCCTCCGCGTCACCGCCCGCCACTACCTCGCGCGTGAACGAGTCGAAGAAATCCGCGACGAACTCTCGTGCGCTTAACTCTGACATGCTGTCAAACATAGACGCATCGACTAACCTTGACAAGGTGTCAAACAAAGAGCCGGTGCGACGCAGGCGCCGCGCGGACGCGGATCGGAGCCGGACCGCGATCCTGACGGCCGCCATCATGCTGCTCGACGAGCGGCCCGACGCGGGGATGGAAGCCGTCGCTTCGGCCGCCGGCGTCACCCGGCAGACCGTCTACGCCCACTTCGCGTCCCGCGACGTCCTGCTCGACGCCGTCATCGACGAACTCACCCGGGAGACGATGGCGGCGATCGACGCGCTCGATCTCGGCCACGGACCGGCACTGGACACACTGCTCGACCTGATCGACCTCGGCTGGCGGAGCTTCGAGAAACATCCGTTGCTCCTTCACCTACCGCAGTCCGGCGGCCAGGACGAGCGCCACGATCCGGTGGTGGAACGGCTCGAACGGCTGATCCGCCGCGGTCAGCGCGCCGGCGAGATCACCCGCGACCTGCCGCTCAACTGGCTGGTCGCGGCATTGATCGCCCTCGGCCACACGGCGGGCGAGGCATTAGCCACCAACCGGCTGCCGGCCCGGAAAGCCACCGCCGCCCTCCGAGCCAGCGCCGTACGCCTCCTGCAGCCAGGCTGACGTCGTCAGTTGTGGACGGTTTTCAGCACAGCGCCCGCCTTGTCGTACGCCGTCAGCGTGTACTTGCCGGTGCCATGCGGATCCGGGTCGAACCAGGACAGTGCGTACCAGCCGTCCTTGACCGGGATCTCATGGAAGTTGCGGCTGCCTGCCGGTGCGATCCGGATCCGCGCGATGTTCGAGGCCACTCGCCCGAATCCGTCGTAGTACTTCGTCTCGCACCCGGTACATCCCTGGGCATAGCCGATCCCGAACTGCGCGAACTCGTTGTCGAACACCTGCCGAACCCGACCGTCGAGCGAGAACACCCCGGGCCCCGTTCCCAGCGCAGCGGTGTCCTCGAACTTCGGCACGAGCGTGCACTGGACGACCTTGTGGCCCGACGGCGACACCGCGATCAGGTTGGTCGCCCGTTGCGGCGAGGTGTCCGACGCCATCACCCGCCACTTCGTCAGATCGGTCCAGAACACGACGGAGCAGTTCCGCAGCCGAGCCGCCGTCGTCGCCGGCATCGGATCCCGGCGGGCGGCCGCGACCAGCGCACTCGACGGCTTGTCACCGCCGGGGATCGTGCACTGAGCGGCCGGGTCGCCGATCTGCAGCTGATAGAGAACGGTGTACCCCGTGTACCAGAACGAGTTGGGCCGGATCGGCCGCTTGTACTGCGGGTAGCGCAGGGCGCACAACCGCGTCGCCTCGGCGTACGACATCTTCAGGGCGGCGCCCGCCTCGCCACGAGGTACGCCGGGTACCGCGGTGAAGTCAGGCGGCACGGCCTTGGTCGTGACCGGAGTACTCGAGTCCGCGACACCGGACGAGCGGCCGGAGTCAAGGTTTGATAGCAGGCTCGCGGCAACGGCGACCGCTGCCACAGCAGCGATGCCGCCACCGGCGGAGAACAGTCTGCGCCGGCGGCGACCGCGACGGCCACGAGCGAGCAGCGCGTGCCCGTCGATCGGGTCCAGCGGATCGGCGTCCGCGAGCCGGTGCAGTTCGGCGCCTACCTCTTGGGTGTCCATGCGGTTCTCCTTCACGCGGGCCGTCCAACCTGCCGGGCCCGGTCGATGGCGATTCGGAGAGTTTCGAGGCCGCGCGCCGCCTGGCTCTTCACCGTGCCCTCCGAGCAGCCGAGAAGCTGGGCGGTCTGCTCGACGGACAGGTCCTCGTAGTACCTCAGCACCACGCAGGCACGCTGACGTGGCGCGAGGCTGCCGAGGGCTGTGAGGATCTCGTCGCGGTCGGCGTGGCCGTCCGCGTGGTCGTCGAGCCGGGCGCGCTCGAACGACAGGTCAGAGGCCGGCACTTCCCGGCGCCAGGGGCGCCGACCGCTGTCCACTGCCGCATTGACGACCGCGCGGCGTGCGTAGGCGAGTGGATTCCCCGCGCGATCCAGCTTCGACCACGACCGGTACAGCTTGTACAGCGCGTCCTGCACCACGTCGTCGGCCCGATGCCAGTCGCCGCAGACCAGGTAGGCCGTCCGCCGCAACGACGCACTCGACGCTTCGACGAACTCGACGTACTCCTGGTCGCGATCCACCATCGCCCTCCGCTCTCCCTTGCCTCCTCAGTACGGAGCCGGGATCCATCGAGGTTGCATCGCGGATCAGCGGAGATCGGCGAGGTGGCCGCCGGGGTCGCCGAGGTGGACGGCGGTGGCCCTGGGCGTGAAACCGAGGCGGCGGTAGATGCGGTCCGAGCCGTCGTCGCCGGGGGTGAGCCAGGCGAGAGTGGCGCCGCCCAACTCGAAGGACTGCCGGGTCGCGTACGCCGTCGCGATCGCGCCGAGGCCGCGGCGGCGATGACTGTGGATCGTGCTGACACCGGCGATCTCGGTGACGCCGTCCGAGACTGCGCCCCAGGACGCACTCGCCACGGGAACACCGTCGACGCGCAGCAGGATCCACCCACCGCCCGCAGGATCGGGCTCGAAGGCGACCGCGGCGTCCTCGGACTCGTAGGCCTCCACGGCGACGGCGTTCGCCTCGGCCTGCTCCTCCTCGGACCTCACCACGGACACGACCACGTCCGGAAGGTCAGGTTCCAGAAGACCGGCCGGCTCCACGGCCAGCAGTGGCGGCCGCGAGGCGATCGTCATCCCGTTGGCCTCGAGTACGTCGGCGAGGCCGGGACTGGCCTCGTCGATGAACTCGGCGCTCAGCCACCGCCCCTCGGCGGCGAACGCCCTGCGAATGATCGCCAGCGCTTCCGGTACGGCGTCCTGATCGAAAGGCTCACCGGGTTCGGTGGCGACCATTCCCGACAGGTACCAGGTGTCGTCGTCGTGCAGCAGTCCGGTCAACGGTCCCGCGACGATCTGCCGCCGCGATGCCGCCAGACCCGCCAACTGCGCCCGCGCGATCCGCGCCCCAATGTCCATGATCGGACCCTACGGTGCGCGCGTCGCACTGGACCCGGTTTCGGCCAGCAGCAGGAGATCCAGCAGCCGGCCGAGATCGGCGTCCACCGGCGTGCGACCCAGCGCGCCGGCCAGCGCGTCGAGAGTCCGGATCACCTCGGCCCGAACGGCGGGCCGGGATCGGGACTGAGCGGCGGCAAGGGTGTTGATGACCTGCGCGGATCGATCAGACCCGCTCAGCAACCCGGCGCCGATCGAGGGCGGCTCGGCCACCGGTTCGTCGGCGATGCCGACCTCGAGCCGAGCACCCAGTGCGGTGGCCAGCCGGTCGAGAGCAGAGACCGTCGGATTGCCGCGACCGTTCTCCAGGTTGGCGATGTACGGCACGGACAGACCGGCGTCGACGGCGACCGACGCGATCGTGCGGCCGGCCGCCTTACGACGCTCGCGGAGGACTTCACCCAGTTCCACACCCGCCACTCTATTCCCAGAAGACATATTCTGAGAAAACACTCTTGCTCGAATCTATCTTCACAAGATAGCGTCTCGCTCCATGAAGACTCTGGGGAACCGTGACTTCCGCCGGCTGTGGATCAGCGGCGGCGTGTCCGGCATCGGCTCGTGGTTGCTGATCGTCGCCATCCCGTTCTACGTGTTCGACCTGACCGGCTCCACGGTCGCGACCGGCCTCGCGCTCGCCCTGGAGGCACTCCCCGCGCTGGTCCTCGGGCCGTGGGCAGGGGCGTTGCTGGACCGCTGGGATCTCACCCGTGCGATGTGGATCGCGGATCTGGTCAGCGCCGCCGCGGTCGCCCTGATTCTGTTCGCCGACACGGATCGCCTCTGGCCGATCTACCTGGCGATCCTCGCCGAGAATGTCGCGACGATGGTGTTCCGCCCGGCCTCGCGGGCTTTGCTTCCCGCCGTCGTCGGCACCGGCGACGAGCTCGCGGCGGCCAACGCGCTGAACGCCTTCACAGGCAGCGCGATCCGCCTGGCCGCCCCACCGCTCGGCGCCCTTCTCCTCGCCGGTCCCGGCATCAAGTTCGTCCTGGCCGTCGACATCGCCAGCTATCTGATCTCCGCTGCAGTCATCGCGACGGTCCGCATCCATCGCCACGCGACCACGCCAAGCACCAGCGACAGCCCGCTCGCCGGCTTCCAGTACGTCGCCCGCAACCGAGTACTGCGCGGGATCCTGCTCGGCCAGACGATCTTCCTCACCGCGAACGCCGGCCTGACCGCCCTGCTCGTCCCGTTCACCGTCGACCGCCTGCACGCACCCGGCTATGTGCTCGGCTATCTGATCTCGGGGCTCGGCGCCGGCTATCTACTCGGCGCGGCCTTGAGCACCAGGGTCCAGACCTGGTTGAGCATCCGCGACGTCCTCGCCGTCACCCAGTTCGCGACCGCCGCTGCCTTCTTCGCCCTCTTCAACGCCCCGGACATCCCTTGGGCGATCGCCGCCGCCGTACTGATCGGCCTCCCGGGCAGCGTGCTGCTGATCACCGCGCAGACCGCGATCCAGCGCACCGCACCACCGGCCATGCTCGGCCGCATCGGCGCACTCTTCTTCGCGGCGGACTCCTTGGCCCTGCTCGTCGGCGCACTCGCCGCTCCGGCGGTGACACTGCTCCTCGATCTCCCGCTGACCCTCAATCTGCTGGCGGCGTTCGCGGTCCTCGCGGCACCGCTGACGCTGGTCGCCGTACCGGGTCATCCGGCGCATTTCACCCGGACGCACACCGGTGCGTAAGCGGGTGGTCGCAAACGGTCAGCAGGACATCCAACAATTCGACCGGCGTCGAAAAGTGAGAGCTGCCAAATCGTTATCGGCACATTCCTGCAACCATTCTTGACAGCCATTCCGGCCCGCTCGGAGAGCCCTTCCCGACGCCTCTGACCAGCGAATTCGAAGGTTTCCCTACTCTGCGTTAGGTGTCTGTAAAGGTCCCTTCGAAACTGTTCCGGAGAGCACGCGCGGTGAGGTGTTCTTTACTCAGCAGCGGACAAAGCCGTCCGCGGCCACCGATCGACTCACCACAGGGAACGAAGATGACCGAGACGCTCGAATCCCCCGCCTCGCACCGCCGGGTGCGGGTCTGGTTCGGCGCTCACCCGATCGCGGACCACACGGCCGCGGTGGAGCAGGCAGCGCAGTACGAGGAAGCAATGCGGCGGCGGTTCGCGTCCCTGCGGGTGACGAGCGAGCCGGTGCTGGTGGACAGTACGGCGGAGCCGGGACGATGACGACCCGGCCGACGCTTCTCGGGTACGTCCGGGCCGACGCGCTCAGTTGCGCGGAGGAGCTGGCCGCGGCGACGGATTCACTCGTCGCCTTCGCCAGTGCCGAGGGATACACCCTCGGGACGGTCTACACCGAGCGCGATGCGGCCGAGTCCACCGCCTTCCACGCACTGCTCGAAGAGGTGAAGCGGTCCGGCGTCCACGCGGTCGTCGTACCGACGATGAACCACCTCGGCACGGTCGGCACTCCGGCGGCGACGCAGCAACACCTCGAGTTCCACCAGGCCCATGTCTGGGCGGCCGACTCGAGATAACTCCACACAGGCAAGCGGAGCTGACGTCTTGACCCCTGCATCGGCGTCGGTTCCGCTCTCCACCTCCACAGCTGCACCGGGAATGCCCGGGCGGTAGTGGACCACCAAGGCCCCACCGGCTGCTACCGGTGGGGCCTTGTCGATGGTCGGGCCCGATCAGGCGACGATCGTGTAGCCGTAGCGCTTCATCAAGTCGGCGACGGCCGGGTAGAAGGTCGCGGTGGGATGGATCTTGAAGTGCTGCTGCACCTTGGTCATCACCTGCCGGAAGTGCAGGTGCCACGGAACACCCGGCGCGGGAACGGTCTCGTGCTTGCTGATCGCGCCGACCTTCGGGTGCGCCGCCCAGGCCATCACCCGGGCCCGGTCGGCAGCCCACACACCAGTCATGACGTCGTGCGTCCGCGCGTACGCCATCGCCGCGAGCGAGATGGTCGAGTCCGGCGTCGGCTGCGCCGACGGGTGCGCCTTCAGGTAGAGCTCCCAGGTCATCGCGTAGTACCCGGGCGGCCCGTCGTCCTTGCCGCGGTTCGCCAGTCCGTTGCGCTTGCGGCGGTACTCCGCGACCTGGTGCGCCGCGCCACGGGACAGATCCTTGTCGCCGACCGCGATCCCGTGCACGTGGTACGGCCAGTTGCCCTGCGCCGGCGTCCGCAGCCAGGCCGCGAACCCGACCTGCCGCATCGCCTTCACCACCGCGACCCGCTGCGCGGCGCTCTTCGACGCCACATCGATGTCGATCGCACCGCCACCGTCGTGCGTCTCGGCCGAGGCCTCGACGCCGCCCTTGTTGTACGACCCCTGCAGGATGGCGAACTTCGAGTGGTACAGCTTCTCCGCGGCCTCGACCATCGCCACGGTGCGCTTGTTCAACTGCTTGCCGCGCCAGACGATCCTTGCCTCAGGCATCGTCTTCCTCACCGGCCGGGCCGAGGATCAGGTCCGCGTCCTCCGCGGCCCCGAGCGCCTCGAGCCGATCCAGGTCGGCCTCGCTCAACTCGTCGTCGAAGAGCTCTGACATGGTGCTGTGTCCTTCCCCCGGACGTTCCGCGACCGGGCGGCGCGCGGAATTCGCCGTACAGCGTAGGCAGCGGTGGGGTCGGTTCTTGCGGCCGAAGGTATGAAGAACGTGAAGTTTCGGCACCGGCCGCGCGCCTCGACGTGTGCGGACGCCGAGATGGGGTACCTGTATGGGGTCCCGCGGTTCGGTCAGCGCCATTCGGGCATGGGTGGAGTTCACCGAGCCGCGAGTTCTCCCACTGAGGGGCGGGAGAACGACCGGCCCCGGCGGGCGTGCTTTCCCAGGCGCGCCCGCCGAGTCGGAGCCCTCAGAGAGCCGACGCGACGAACAGGTAGCGGTTCAGGCTGAAGAAGTAGCCCGCGCCGAGTGAGCGCAGGTCGTCGGCCCATGCCTGGGCCTCCTCGGCCGTGACCTCACCATGACCGGGCACGAAGTCGCCGACGATGTCGATCAGCCCGGAACTGTAGCTGTGCTGGTCGTACCCCGCGTTCAGGATCGGCACCACCTGCCGATGGGTGACGGTGAAACCGGCCTTGTCCAGTACGCCGGCCAGCGTCCGGGGCAGATGCGGATCCGCGAGATGATCCTCGAACGCCGTCAGCACCCGGCCCATCCGGACGTCGTCGGTCGACCGCCACACCACCGAACCCCAGTCCGTGTCCAGCAGTACGACGCGACCCGCGGGACGCAGCACCCGGCGTACCTCGTCCAACGCGCTCGGGACGTCGTCGATGTATTCGAAGACCTGGGTGGAGACGACCACATCGAAGCTTTCCGAGGCGTGCGGGATCCGGTCCGCGGACGCCAGTTCGAGTTCGATACCTGGGCCGCCGGGCACCTCGGCACGAGCACTGGCGATCGCGAGCATGCTGTCGCTGATGTCGATCCCGCAGATCCGCCCGCTCGGCCCGACCTCGGCCGCCATCTCCTCGGCCAGGAGCCCCGGCCCGACGCCGACGTCCAGCACCCGATCTCCCGGCCGCAGGGCCAGCGCGGTCCGCACCACCCGTCGCTGCTCGATCATGTCCGGAGTCGTGTACATCGTCTCCATCTGCCGCGACACTTCAGGATCGAACTGCAAACCGTTCGCGCCGGTCTCTCCGCCCATACCTTCATCATCAACCGCGACCTGCCATCGCGGGGAGACTCCACGCGGTAATTCGGACGCGCTCGAGTTGAGATCCCATTACCTTGGCCGGGTGATCGACGTACCCGAAGGATTCCGGCGGATGCCGCGGTGGTGGAGTGACGGCTCGGCGTGGCTGGACGGTCTGGCTCAGGCGGTCGACGAGCAGACCGAGCGGTGGGGCTTGGAGGTCGACGGAGACGTCGCCTACGGGTCGAACGCGTTGGTCGTTCCGGTGACGCGAGGCGGCGAGGAGTTCGTCCTGCGGATGAACCCGCCCGGACCCGAGGTGGAGGAGCAGACGCGGGCTCTGCGGTGGTGGGACGGGCGCGGGATGGTCATGCTGTACGACGCCGACCTCGAGGCCGGTGCGATGCTGCTGGAGCGGTTGTCGACGCCGTTGACGACCCGGCCGGTGGCGGAAGCGGTCGCCGTACTGGGGCGACTGATGCGACGGCTGGCGGTGCCCGCGCCGGACGATGCGCCGTCGACCGCGGAGATCGTCGCGCGGCGGGCGAGACAGCTCGAGCCGGAGTGGGAGCGGCTCGGTCGGCCGTTCGACGTCAGCATTCTGCGGCAGGCGCTGGACGTGGCACCGAAGCTGGCCGAGACGACGTCCGAGCTCGCTGTGAACGGGGATCTGCATGCGGACCAGGTGCTCGCAGGCAAGCGCGAGCCGTGGCTGACGGTCGACCCGGTGTTGCTCCGCGGCGACATCGAGTACGACCTCGCGCGGGTGCTGTGGACGCGGCTCGACGAGATGGCCGACGTCGTTCCGCACTTCGACACGGCGGTCGGCGAGGCCGGCCTGGAGCGCGACCGGGCTCGTGACTGGGTCGTCTTCCGCGCGGTCGACTACTGGCTCTGGGGGCTGTCAGTCGGTCTGACCGAGGACCCCGTTCGCTGCGCCCGCCTGGTCGCCGCGTTCTGACCGCCAGATGAACCGGCTGCGCATCATCCGCGGAGTGTCGTTCGCGTTGGTGGCGATCGAGTGCAGGATCCACGGGTGGGTGATGTAGACGTCGCCCGCGCGGCCGGTGAGCTCGACGACGCGCACCGGCAGACCGTCCAGATCGGCCTCGACCATCGGATCGGTCGAGCGGTCGGCGCTGGTGAGGTCGCGGAACCACGGATCGGATCGCAGGACCTGGTCGCGGATGGTGGTGAAGTCCCGCTCCGAGGTCGTGGTCAGGTGCCTCGCGATGACCCGGTGGGAGCCTGCCACCTGCGGGGTGCCGCCGCCACCGGGCTCGAGATCGCTGAGCAGGGCCCAGATCTTCACCGCCGCCAGGTCGTCCGGCGGCAACTCGAACCCGAGGTCGGTGTGCCACTGGCGATGCGGGACTGACCAGCGTTCGCCTGTCGGCATGGTGACGAGCACCTGGCCATGATGCGGCGGCACGATCCACTCACCGAGCAAGGTGTCGAGCGCCGACCGCAGCGGCGGACCGAGGATCGCGTTCGCCACCGGGTTGGTCTTGGTGTTCTTCAGCTTGGTCGGCCGCAGGTTCGTCCAGGTGGAACGATCGTCGCGCTCCATCCCGTGCCGGGTCCGCAGTTCGCTCCACAGAACGCCGCGCATCCGATCGGCATCATCGGCCGAGAACGCGGACGGGACCTTCACGATCCCGTCCCGCTCGAAGGCTTCCAGCTCCAGGGCGTCGAGCATCCCTCCATGCTCCGCCCGACCACCCCACTCCCGCCACCGAATTACCCAAAGTGTTGCCAAGAGCAACGATCCGGCGGACCCCGCACGCGGTGAGGCTAGTGGGCGGGGGCGAAATCGTGGAATCCGATCAGGCGCTGGATGCGGCCGTCCTCGGTCAGGAGGACGATGTCGGTGCCGCCCGCGACGGGGTCCTGGCCTTCGGCCTTGAGGTGCCAGGTCCAGCGCAGGTAGGTGTGGTGCTCGTCGATGTCGCCGATGCGGACGAAGGACAGGCCCGGGAACATCTGCTGGGCGGCGCCGACCAGCTTGTTCAGCTCGTCGTGGCCGTTCGTCTCGAAGCTCGGGTCGACGAACGTCGCGTCCTCGGTCCAGGTCCCCGCGATCAGCTCGGCCCGGCGGTCCGCGTCGGCCTCGTTCCACATCGCGAAGTACTGGTCGGCAAGAGTAGTGCTGGTCATCGTGTTCTCCTCGGTTTCGTTCGGATGACCAGAACCTTGCCGTCGGCCGGCGATCCGGTCGATGACGTCGGAGGTAATGGCGCTGTCTCTGCCACCGGTTACGGTCGAACCATGGCAGCGACGATCGAGGAGACCTTCCAGCGCCCGGTGGGCGAGCTTCTGCGCGGCTGGCGGGAGCGCCGCCGGCTCAGTCAGCTCGAGCTGGCGAACCGCGTGGAGGTGTCCACCAGGCACGTGAGTTTCGTGGAGACCGGCCGATCCAAACCGAGCCGCGAGATGGTGCTGCGGCTGGCCGAGCACCTCGACGTACCACTGCGGGACCGCAACCAGCTCCTGCTGGCCGGTGGCTACGCGCCGATCTACACCGAGTCGTCGCTGCATTCGCCGGCGATGCTCGCGATCCGTACGACGCTTCGCCGCCTGCTCAAGGCGCACGAGCCGTACCCGGCGCTCGTGGTCGACCGCTGGTGGAACATCGTCGAGGCCAACGCCGGCATCCAGCTGTTCACCACGGACGTCGACGAGAAGTTGCTCCAGGCACCGGTCAACGCCCTGCGGCTCACCCTGCACCCGGACGGCCTGGCCCGCCGGATCGGCAACATCGCCGAGGTCCGCGCCGCCGCCCTCGCGAGCCTGCAGCGCCAGGTCGCCGGCACCGCCGACCCTGACCTGCAGGACCTGTACGACGAACTCCGCGACTACGCCGCGAACGACCGGCCGGTCAAGCCGGCGACGGCGGAGGTCGTCGTACCGTTCCGGCTCGTGCACAACGGGCACGAACTGTCGCTGCTGACGATGATCGCGACCTTCGGGACGCCGCTCGACGTCACGGTGTCCGAGCTGATGATCGAGTCGTTCTACCCGGCCGACGATCAGACCGCCGAATACCTGCGGACGCTGGCGTGAACGAACCACCCATCAGCGAGGGCGACACCATCGCGCTGCAGCTCGGCTGGCTCGACTACTACCGGGACGTCGTCGAGACCAAGCTGACGGGACTGAGCGACGCCGACCTGAGGTCGAGCCGACTGCCGTCCGGCTGGTCGCCGCTCGAACTGCTGCGCCATCTCGTGTACGTCGAGCGACGCTGGCTGCGCTGGGGATTCGCGGGTGAGCAGGTCGACGAGCCGTGGGGCGACTCGGACGGCGATCCCGAGGGGCGCTGGACGGTCCGCGCGGACGAGACTCTCGAAGCCCTCCTCGGCAGACTGCACGAGGGCGGTGCGACTACGCGCCGACTGGTGACCGGCGTCGATCCTTCGGCCCTGGTCGCGGCCGGTGGGCGGTTCGGTGAGGCGGACCGCCCGACCGTGAACTGGATCCTCTTCCACGTCCTGCAGGAGTACGCCCGGCACGCCGGGCAACTGGACGTCGTCCGCGAACTGGTTGATGGGGTCACCGGCGAGTAGGTGATTCCGCCCGTCGCCTACTCGCCGGTGTCCCCGCGGGAGCCCTACCGGTCTGAGGAGGGGAGACCGGTGGGGAAGCTCGGCTTCGGGAGGCTCGGCTTCGTGGTCGGGAGCGTCGGCTTGGCCGGCAGGTGGATCGTCGGCTGCTGACCCGGATCGACGGTCACACCGCCGGACACCTTCACCGTCGGAACCGCCGGCTTCGGCAGGGAGGGCTTGGTGGTCGGCAGGTCCGGCTTGCCCGGAACGCTCGGCTTCGGGACCGACGGCACCGACGGCTTGCCGTCCGGTACGCCGTTCACGCAGTCAGGCAGGGTCGGGACACCCTTGCCCGGCAGCGACGGCTTGACGCTCGGCAGGGACGGCTTCGCGGGCAACGACGGCTTGCCGCTCGGCAGCGAGGGCTTGGTCGTCGGAAGGCTCGGCAAGGCCGGCAACGACGGCTTCACGTTCGGCAGCGTCGGCTTCGCAGGCAGGGTCGGCTTCGCGGGCAGAGTCGGCTTGGCGGGCAACGATGGAAGGCTCGGCTTGCCCGTCGGGAGCGACGGCTTGCCGCTCGGCAGGTTCGTCGGGAGGGCGGGCTTGGCAGGCAGCGACGGCTCGATGCTCGGCAGCGTGGGCTTCGCGGGCAGCGAAGGCTTCACGCTCGGCAGGGACGGCTTCGCGGGCAACGACGGCTTGCCGGTGGGCAAGCTCGTGACCTTCGGCAGCTGCGGCTTGGCCGGCAGGCAGGTCGGGTCGACCGACGGCACCTGCGGCTGCGCGGTCGGAACCACCACCGGCACCGGCGGCTTGCTGCCGCCGGCCAGCAGGTTCTTCACCGGCGCCGGTCCACCGACCGCGGCGGACACCGTCGCTACGGTTCCGGCCAGGGCGGTGACGCCCGCCGCGGCCAGTCCCCGGCGGAGCCAGGCCAGCCGCTTGCCGCGCCGCATCAGGTCGGCGGCGTCGGGCTGCCAGGGCTCCAGGTCATAGTCGAGCGCGCTGCGAATCTGCTGCTCGTCACTCATCAGTTTCCTCCAACTCCGGTATCGATCAGGTCGGGTGCCAGACGCAGCTTGGCCAGCGCCCGGGAGGCCGTGCTCTTCACGGTCCCGGCCGCCATGCCGAGCAGCTCGGCGGTCTCGGCCTCGGAGAGATCCTGCGAGTAGCGCAGCGCGACGACGGCTCTCTCCCGGACGGTCAGACCTCCGAGGGCCGAGAGCACGGCCTCCCTGGTCTGCACCTCCCCGGCGAAGTCCGCTACCGCTCGCTGGTCCCAATCGTTCTGCACCGGGTCACTGGGTACTTCGTTGTTCCAGCGCCGGCGGGCCTGGGAGAGGAACCGGTTGACCAGTACCCGCCGCACATAGCGGAGTGGATCGCCGCTCAGCTTGTGCCATTTCGGGTACGACCGCATCAACGCCTGCTGCACCAGGTCCTCGGCAGTGTGCCGATCGCCGCACAGCATCTCCGCGAAGCGGAGCAAGGGGGTCGACTGGGCCAACACGAAGCGCTCGAAATCGGCGTCCGCGGTCCGGGTCATCGATTCTCCTCTGCCTCTGTCACACCGGTCCAAACCCCCTGGGTGATCGATCGGGTTCTGTTCTGTCACGAACTCCTTCGAAGAAATTTATTCACGGTCTATACAACGGCGGTGTTTGTTTGTCACATTGGGTGAGCCGGTCCTCACGGCCGGCACACACCTTCACCGCCCCGGAGGTAACCCGCCCATGCGTATCACCCGAAGTACCAAGCTCGCCGCCGGTCTGGCCGCGACGCTGGCGATCTTTACCGCCACCTTGCCCAGCACGGCCGCGTCGACCGATCCGGTCGCCGTCGCGGCCCAACCCGCCGGATCCAGCAACGTCCGGATCGAGGGCAGCCGGATCATCCTCGGCGACGCCCCGGCGACCATCGGCTCCACCGAACTCCGGCAGCGCTCGGGTCTCGCCGAGCTCACTCCGGTCCGCTTCCCGGCCGCCACCTCGGCTGTCGTCGTCGGCTACAGCTCCGGTACGCCGGACGGTTCGTCGGCGGAGGTCGACGTACGCGCGTGGGTGAAGGACCGGTGGTCGGAGTGGACCTCCGCCAAGGCCGGAACGCCGACCGCGTTGTCCGGTGCCAGCGACCAGGTGCAGTTGCGCATCATCGTGATTGCACCCCCGACCGGCGCGAACCCGTGGGTCGGCGACCTCACCGTCCAGCCCACCGACAAGGCCGCCCCGAGCCGGATGACCGTCCAGGCCGCGCCGCTGCAGTCCCGCGTCTTCGCCACCCGCGAAGGACTGGTCGGCGGTACGACGGCCAACGGGCACGTCATCATCGGCCGCGACCACTTCGTCGCGCTGCCCTCGCGTCGCGGACTGGCCGGCAACGGCTCCGGCACCTACTCGGTCAAGGTCTGTACGGCGTCGCGGTGCGCGTTCGAGCCGGTGTGGGACGTCGGCCCGTGGAACACCAAGGACGACTACTGGAACCCGAGCGCGACCCGGGAAATGTGGAAGGACCTGCCGCAGGGTCGACCCGAGGCGCAGGCGGCGTACCAGAACGGCTACAACGGCGGGAAGGACCAGTTCGGCCGGACGGTCGCCAACCCGGCCGGGATCGACCTGGCCGACGGTGTGTTCTGGGACGCGCTCGGGATGTCGGACAACGGGTTCGTCGACGTGACGTACCTGTGGACGGGTGACGGCGGCCGCGGCACAGTCGTGATCACGTCCGGCTACCTGAACGTGCGCAACTCGCCGAACTCCAGCGGCGCGGTCGTCGGGATGGCGGGCAAGTCCGCGCAGGTGACGGTCGAATGCCAGACCACCGGTTCGAGCGTCACGGGGTCGCAGGGCACCAGCAACGTCTGGCTCCGCGTCCACAGCGGGATGTACTCGCCAAGGCATACATCTCAGCTGGGACGTTCGGAGCCTGCTGAACGCCCAGGCCATCACAATCCCGTCCCCGACGCGACCCCGCGGCGTGCGGAGCGCGCGAGGCGGTGATTGTGATGGCCTGGCGGTTCGGGGTCAGCAGCCGTGGCTGATCTGGGCGCAGGTCTGCTCGCCCCAGACGAGCTTGAAGGTCTTCCCGTTCTTGCCGGTCAGGGTGACCTTGATCTGCTGGTCGGGCGCCGTGCCTTCCTTCCAGGGCGTCGCAGTCTGGTGCTGCATCAGCCAGTAGCCGCCCTTGATCACGGCATTCGTGGTCGTGCCGTCGGGGAACGCGTACGCGATCTTCGTGATCCCGGCGGGGAGCAGTCCGGCGGCCCAGTAGTACTCGTACTCCTTGCCCTTGATCGGGATCAGGTTGTTCGCGACGGCGAACGCGTCCGTGCTGGTGGACGCCGTACCGAGCTTCGCAGGCTGCCGGATCGAGCCCTCGCCGTCATGCCGCGCGTACGCCGTGTCGCAGCCGGCCCAGTACTTGCTGTCGGCAAGGATCAGCACACTGCCCGGTGCACCGTCCAGCCGCGCGACGACCTTCGCGGAGCTTCCCGGCCCGTCGACGTCCTTCAGCCAGCCCTTGCACGCCGCCACCGGGTCCGTCGGTGGTTCCTGGACCTTCGGCGTGGGCACGACCGGCTTGACGCCTGGAGTCTGCCGTAGAGCACTTGGGGTGGCAGACGGCTGATCGCTCGGAGTCGCCGGCGGCTTGGCGGTCGGCACACCGCTTGGCGACAGGCTGGGCGAAGGAGTGCTTGGGGTAGCGGTCGGCAGCAGGCTCGGCGACGGTGTCGACAGCTCGGGCGACGGCGTGGCCGGTCCACCGCCGGCGACCGTCGTGTCGGTCGAGGACCGCCCGTTCCGCGCCATCGCCGTCCCTGCGATCGCGACACCGGCCACCGCCGCGACCGCGAGTCCACTGATCAGGATCCTGGCCACGCGGCCGTTCCGGACCTGTTCCATCATCGTTGCCCTCCACACCACATCGGGGTTTGTCAGACTGAAGGACGCGGCGTACGGTCCGAAAGGTTCTGCTCAGCAGCCGTGGCTGATCTGGGCGCAGGTCTGGGTGCCCCAGTTCAGCCGGACGTCGTTCAGTACGCCGCCTGTTGCCGAGAGCAACTGAACCCGGACCCGGTCGCCCAGGTCGTGGGCACCCGGCCGGATGCTGGACAGGTGCCGCATCAACCAGAAGCCGTTGCTGATCTCGGCATCCACGGTCTCGCCGTCCGCGAAGCTGTAGCGCACGGTCGCGACACCGTCCGGCAGCAGGCCGGCGGCCCAGAAGTAGTCCCGCTGCCCGTCCACGGTGTCGACGGTGTTGTTCGCGACCGCGAACGCGTTGTTGTCCTGCAGTCCTGGCGTCTTCAGAGTCCCCGGCTTGCGGGCCGACACCTCCGTGCCATACGTGCTGTCACAAGCCATCCAGTAGCGGCTGTCCGCGATCACGATCGTCTTGCCGGCTTCATCGCTCACTGTTCCTCTGAGCTTCGCCGCCGCACCCGGTCCGGGCTCGCCGTCGGCCGCTGTTCGGCAGGTCGCGACGGTCAGCTGAGGCGACGTCCCTGGTGTGTCGGACACCTGCGGGTTGGCGCTCGGGACGGGCGCGCTGGAGTTCATCGACGGGAGCACTGCCGGCGGGCGGGGTGTGACACCGGCGAGCGACGGCGAGCGGGTGGGTGTCGGGTGCGGGGACAACACCGGTGCGGACGGTCCGTGGTTCGCGGGCTCGGGGGCTTTGCCCAGGTTGTCGCCCCGGACCAAGAATCCGCCCGTGGCAATGGCGATCACCGCGACCGAGGCCGCCGCTGCGGTTGCGAGGACTTGGGTCCTGTGACGACGGCGCGCCCCCGCGATCACCCGGGCCGGGTCCAGCGGCTCGATGCTGCCGTCGGGTGCCAGTGCGTCCCGGACCTCGTCCTCGGGCGGCTTGCCCTTCTCGTTCATGCTCGTTCTCCTACATAGCTACCGCTCAGCTCGGGAGCTGCCCGCAGCTTGCCGAGCGCCCGCGCATTCGCGCTCTTGACCGTGCCGACCGCCACCCCGAGGACCGCCGCCGTCTGTCGCTCGGTCAGATCCTCGACATACCGCAGTACGACGACCGCACGCTCGCGCCTGCTGAGCGTCGACATCGCGGCGCCGATCGCGACCCGCCGGTCCACCGTGCCCGACTGGTCCGTGACGCTCAGGCCGAGGTGCGACTCCAGCTCGGCCGCGTCACCGCTCGGCCGCTCACGCCATGGGCGACGTCGTACCCATGACAGGTGCTGGTTGACCACGGCCTGGCGGACGTAGCCGAACGGGTCGGCCATCTCGATCCGGTCCCAGCGCAGGTACGCCTTCTCCAGCGCGGTCTGCACCAGGTCCTCGGCCAGCCCGGCGTCGCCGCACAGCATCCGCGCGAAGTGGATCAGCCGCGCGGACCTGGCCAGCACGAATGCCGTGAAGTCGTCGTCCCGGTTCGCCGAACCCGGCATACCCTCTCCGTCCTCCGTCCCTCACCCATCAGGACGCCGTACACCGCCGAAAGGTTCTGGGAATCTTCCGGCAATCCAAGGCCGGACGGCCCGTCGTCAGCGGCGGTCGGCTGGGGAGGTGGAGCGATCCGGGCGCGCGCCGGAGAGAGTCGGTGAGGGGATCGGGGAGTCGGGGCGGGACACGTGAGCCGTCGAGCGGTCTGGCGTCATGTCCGACGGCGGCGCGAGGCGCACGGGCGGGAGAGTGTCCGCAGCCAGGCGGACCCGGTTGCGGCCGGCGGCCTTGGCGGCGTACATCGCCCGGTCGGCGCGGAGCAGGAGGTCGTCGACGTCGGCCCCGTCGGCGGGGTAGACGGCGACGCCGATCGAGATGGTCAGGAGGAAGGTATCCGGGTCCAGATCGGGGTCGTCGAGGACGCCGGCACACATCGCGGCCAGTGGACTGGCCGCGACCGCGTTGCGGAGCCGGTCCGCGGTGACTGTCGCCTCGTCGATGCCGGTGTCCGGCAGCGCGATCACGAACTCCTCGCCACCGAACCGGCCGATCACGTCCTTCGCCCGGATCGCACTGCGCAGGATCGTCGCGACCGCGCGCAGGGCCTCGTCGCCGACCAGGTGGCCGTGCCGGTCGTTGACCTGCTTGAAGTGGTCGATGTCGATCAGCAGCACCGCCATCGGCTCGCGCTGGGTCCGCGCGGTCCGCAGCATCTCCTCGGTACGACGCCGCCACCAGTCGACGCGGCTCAAGTTCGTCTTCGGGTCCGTCTGTGCCTCGGACTCCAACTGGCCGAGCAGCAAGGCCCGCTGCGCGGTGAGCGTGATCGGGATCGCGACGAACGCGAACCACGGGCTGATCAGGCACGCGGCGGCCAGCAGGCAGCCGAGCGTCGCGGCCGTGGCATCGGTGCACAGGTCGTCGATCCCGCCGACGGTCTCCCGCCACGTGCTGCCCGGGATGATCAGTGAGATCGCGAGACCACAGAGCACGGTGTCCGTCGCGACCAGCGCCAGCGCTCCCGCGACCATGGACACCACCAGTCCGAGCCCACTGTCTCCAGTCAGGTCGCGCGTGGCAATGAAGGTGGCGTGCGCGGCGCCGACGCCCAGCACGTGGACCGCGGTCGAGAACGCCCAGCGGTACGGGATGCACTTACCGGCCCGGATCCGCCACCAGATCCGGAGCAGGACGGCGACCAGGATCGCGAGGGCCGGGTGCAGGATCAGCGCGGCCGCGATCATCCACGCCGGCGCCAGGTCCTTGTGCAACGCTCCGCCCCGGCGGCGCCGATTCTCCACGCGGCGCGCACCCTCGACCGAGATCAGCGCGGACGCGGTCAACGCGAACACCAGGTCCACACCGCGCCAACTCGGCAGATCCGTCAAGGCCTGGACGGCGTACCCGATGGCGGCGAGGTCGACGAGCACCACAACGACGAACGCCGGGACCGTCAGCGTCCACAGCGCCCAGTACCGGACCGCTCGCCTACTCTGCGCAACCATTACCTCACACCGTACGACGAGTAAGCGTCTCGTCCCAATCGGCGACGGCGCGGTGCCGATGACGAGTTGGAAACGATGGCCGCGTCGCTGACCATTCAGTCGTTTGATCAAGGATCAAATCGGCAAAAACCCTTACAGAACAAGCAAAAGCCGGACCGTCCGGGTTCGGAATGTCCTGCCGGACGGTCCGGCCCGAACGGGAGGATCAGCGGCGGCGGCGAGCCGAGCCGAACAGGCCCCGGACGATCTCGCGACCAGCGGAGCGGGCGAACTGTTTGAACGCGGACGAGCCGATCACCTGCTCGACCATCGACTTGTCCTGCTTCTGCGCCCGCGGCTTCGGCTCCGGTACGGGCTTGGCCTGCTCCTCCGCCTGGCGCTCGGCCTCGGCCTGCTCGGCGCCGGCCTGCACCTTGGCGGCCAGCATCTCGTACGCCGACTCCCGGTCGATCACCTCGGTGTACTTCGCGTTGTTCGGCGAGCCCTGGACCGATGCGGTCAGCTGCTCGGCCGTGGCCGGCGCCATCAGCGACAGCGGCGCCCGCAGCCGGGTCCACGCGACCGGCGTCGGCGCACCCTTCTCGTTCATCACCGTCACGATCGCCTCGCCGATCCCGAGCTGGGTCAGCACCTCGGCCAGGTCGTACGACGAACTCGGGAACGTCGACACGGTCGCCTTCAGCGCCTTCGCGTCGTTCGGCGTGTGCGCCCGCAACTGGTGCTGCACCCGCGAACCGAGCTGGGCGAGCACGTCGTCCGGCACGTCCTTCGGCGTCTGGGTGACGAAGAAGACGCCGACCCCCTTCGACCGGATCAGCCGCACGGTCTGTGCGATCGAGTCCAGGAACGCCTTCGACGCGTCGTTGAACAGCAGGTGCGCCTCGTCGAAGAAGAACACCAGCTTCGGCTTGTCGACGTCGCCGACCTCGGGCAGGTCGTGGAACAGGTCGGCGAGCAGCCACATCAGGAAGGTGGAGAACAGCGCCGGCCGGTCCTGCAGGTTCGGCAGCTCGAGCAGCGAGATCAGGCCCTTGCCGTCGCGCTGCTGCAGCAGGTCCGCGGTGTCGAACTCCGTCTCACCGAAGAACGCCTCCGCACCCTGGTCGGCGAACCCGATCAGCGACCGCAGGATCACCCCGGCGGTCGCGGCCGACAACCCGCCGAGCTCCTTGAGGTCGGCCTTGCCCTCGTCGCTGGTCAGGTGGGTGATGACTGAGCGGAGGTCCTTCAGGTCCAGCAGCGTCAGGCCCTGCTTGTCGGCGTAGTGGAAGATCAGCCCGAGCGACGACTCCTGGACGTCGTTGAGCCCCAGCACCTTGGACAGCAGCACCGGCCCGAACGACGTGATGGTCGCCCGGATCGGGATCCCGCTGCCCTGCCCGCCGAGCGCGTAGAACTCGGTCGGGAACCCGGTGGCGGTCCACTCCTGGCCGATCGTCTTGGTCCGGGCCAGCAGCTTCTCGCTCTCCTGCCCCGGCTGGGAGATGCCGGACAGGTCGCCCTTGATGTCGGCCGCGAACACCGCGACCCCGGCCGCCGACAGCTGCTCGGCCATCAACTGCAGGGTCTTCGTCTTACCGGTACCGGTCGCGCCCGCGACCAGGCCGTGCCGGTTCACCATCGACAACGGGATCCGGACCGCCGCCTCCGGTTTCGGCTCGTCGCCGACCAGCAGCGCGCCGAGTTCGATCGCCGCCCCTTCGAACGCGTACCCCTGCTTGACGGTCTCCACGACATCAGCTGTCTCGGCCATGTCAGCGTGCCTTTCCCCGGTTTGAAGGAACCACTCGCTGCGCATGCTAGTGCCCCCGGGTGTGTTGGGAGAGTGATCCACACCCGGGGGCTGGGCTGGGGATCAGCGCATGACGACTACGTGGGTGGCTCCGGCGGCGAAGGTCCAGATGGCGGCCGACATCGACGCCGTGACCCGGATGCAGCCGTGTGAGGCGCGGTAGTTGGTGCCGAGCAGCCAATCGGCGTGGATCTGCTTCCCGTTCGACTTGTACGTCGGGATCTGGTGGAACCCGATCCCGCAAGGCGCGAACCGGACGAAGTTGTTCAGGTACAGGCTCGCGCCGTCGGTGTTCTTCCGGATCCGCGCCGCCCGCCCGCACTTCGCGCCGCTGGTGTAGTTCCCGGCGCGCAGGTACGACGGATTGTCGATGATCCGGCCTTGCCGGACGACCTTGCCGCGGGCATCGATCAGCCACACCCAGTTCTGCGTCTGGCTGATGACGATCCGCCGTCCGCTCCCCGACCGCCGCGGCACCGACCGCACGTCACACCGCCTCGCCGTCGTCGCCATCAGCCGCGAGTACGTCGTACTGTTCAGGGCACCGGACTGGCTCAGGACGTTGGCGGACTGGAACCGGACCGTGGCCGCCTGGGTCATCGCGCCGATCTTGCCGTCCACCGGCCCGGCCGTGCAGCCGAGCTTGTTGAGCCGTGTCTGAGCCGCCTTCGCCTGTGTCACCGTGAGCGCGTCGGCCGGCAGCGCCGTACCGGCCGCGACCAGCGTCAAGGCCGCTGCGGCGAGCCCGAGTTTGGAAAGAATTCGCATGCGGTTCACCCCCTTGGTCGTGGGCGAGGAACCCACGCCCACTACTCCCTCTCCGGATAGGACGTCCATCGGCACCGAAAGGTTGAGTCCCCACCCCTGTCTGTTCCGGTGACGTTCATGACCTCTCACAAGACCTTTTACCCAGCTAGACTTGGAGGGGTGATCTTCAAGCGTGTCGGGGAGGAACGCCCGTACCCGGACCATGGCCTGCAGCCGAAGGACTGGTCTTCGCTGCCGCCGAGGCAGGTGCGGCTGGACGAGCTCGTCACCACCAAGGGCACCCTCGACCTGAGTGCGCTCCTCGACGAGGACTCCACCTTCTACGGCGACCTGTTCGCGCATGTCGTCGAGTGGAAGGGTGAGATGTTCCTCGAGGACGGCCTGCACCGCGCCCTGCGGGCCGCGCTGCAGCAGCGTTTGGTCCTGCATGCCCGGGTACTGGTCGTGGACTGACCACATGCCTGCTCACGGGGGGTTGAGCCGATGACCGCGATCCATCCACAGCCGAGGCCGCATTCGCGGATCCATTGGCGTACGCCGATCACGATGGTGGCACTGCTGGTGATCCTGGTCGGCGGCGCCTGGTGGGGCTGGAACTCGTTGATCAACAGCAGCGCCGAGCCGACCTGCGTCGACCAGAAGCTGCCGAACAACCGCCTGGTGCCCAAGCAGGTGGTGGTGAACGTCTACAACGGTGGAGCCAAGGCGGGTACGGCGGCCGCCGTGGCCGACCTACTGAAGAAGCGCGGGTTCTACGTCGCGAGGATCGCGAACGAGCCGAAGGGCGACAAGATCGACGTCGTCGCGATCCGCGGTGCGACCGACAAGTCGCCCGAACTCCTCCTGGTCGCCGGCCAACTCAGCCAGAAGGCCCTGACCATCGGAGACGAGCGCACCGACCACACCGTCGACCTGGTCGTCGGCCCCCGCTACACCAGCCTCAAGCCCAAAGGCCTCCCCTCCATAGCCCTTGCGCCCGACACCACCCTCTGCCTCCCCGTCATCCACACCCCCCAACCCATCCCCTCCGGCCAAAACCCCAACTGATCAATCAGTAGCCCTCGGGTGCCCGGTCCCGCCGGGCAAACTGCTTTCAGTGTTGTTCGCGGCCTCGTTCGCCGAACCAGCCGGCTAGGCGGCCGGCTCGGGAGACGGCGCGGAGGCGGCGGGCGGTTTGGTCGCGGAGCGGGCTGGGGGCGACGACGAGGAGGGAGTCGCCGGCTCGGAGGACGGTACGGCGGTCGGGGACGAAGGCGCGGTCGCCGCGGATGATGAGCGAGACGGAGACGCCGACGGGCAGGCGCAGTTCGCCGATCTCGACGCCGGCCAGGCGCGACTCGCTCGGTACGTGCACCTGGAGCATGTCGGCCCCGAGCGACTCCAGCGGCGCGACATCGATGTCCACCTCGTATGACGCGTTCTCGTCGAGCACCTTCAACCGGCGGGCCAGCCACGGCAGCGACGGACCCTGCAGCAGCGTGAACAGCAGGACCAGCACGAACACCACATCGAAGATCCGGTCGGCCTGAGGCACGCCCGCCGCCAGCGGGATGGTCGCCAGCACGATCGGCACCGCACCGCGGAGGCCTGCCCACGCGATGAACGTCTGCTCGCTCCACGGCATCCGGAACGGCGCCGCCGACACCGCCACCGACGCGAACCGCCCGACCACGGTCACCGCGACCCCGATCACCAGCGCGATCACCAGGTCGTCCAGCCCGATCCGGCCCGGGGATGCGAGCAGCCCGAGCATGATGAACAGCCCGATCTGCGCCAGCCAGGCGATCCCGTCGACGAACGACCGTGTCGCCAGCCGGTGCGGCAACTCGGCCCGCCCGAGGATCAGCGAGGTCACGTAGACCGCCGCGAACCCCGACACATGCAGCAGCACCGTCCCACCGGCGTACGAGAGGATCGCGAGCGACAGGACCGCGACCGGGTACAGACCGGCCGAGCCGAGCGCGACCCGGCGGAGCAGGCCGACGCTGACCCAACCGATCAGGAATCCGAACAGCGCGCCGACGACCAGCTCGTAGAGCACCAGACCGGTGAAGTACCAGATGCCCTTCTCGCCGACCTCGCCCGTGCTCACCAACGTGACCAGCAAGACCGTCGGCGCGTCGTTCAGACCGGACTCAGCCTCGAGCGCACCCCGCAGCCTCGGTCTGATCGGGACCCGGCGCAGTACGGAGAAGACCGCGGCGGCGTCGGTCGGCGAGGTGACCGCGCCGAGCAGGACGGCGAACTGCCAGTCCAGCCCCAGAACGAAGTGCGCCACACACGCGACCACCCCGACGCTGATCGCGACGCCGACGGTCGCCAGTACGACGCCCAGCGGCATCACCGGGCGTACTTCGTTCCACCGGGTGGTCAGACCGCCCTCGGTCAGGATCACCACCAGCGCGGCGAACCCGAGGGCATGCGCCAGCTGCGCGTCCTCGAAGTGGATGTGTCCCGGGCCGGACTCGCCCAGCACCAGGCCCATCCCGAGGTAGATCAGCAGCGAGGGGAGCCCGAGCCGTCCGGACAACCGGACCGCGACGATCGCGACCAGCAGCACCGCCGCGCCGGCCAGGAGAATCCTGTCGAGCTCCGTGACATCCATTGGGGCCCCCCGCTGCGTCAGGTCCCGAGAGACGAAAACCCTGACGCATCACACAGCATCAGGGTCTCCGGCCTTCTTCCACCCGCGAAGGTGGTTGGCGGTGGCGGAGGGATTTGAACCCTCGGACGGGGGTTGCCCGTCACGCGCTTTCGAGGCGCGCTCCTTCGGCCGCTCGGACACGCCACCGCCGGAGAGGCTATCAAGATCTGTGCCCGATGAAGAAATCGCGCAGCCGTGCGCCCGCCTCGTCGGCCATCACACCGCCGACCACTTCGGGCCGATGATTGAGCCGGCGATCCCGGACGACGTCCCACAACGACCCCACCGCGCCCGCCTTCTCGTCGTACGCCGCGAAGATCAGCCGGTCCAGCCGGGACAGCACGACCGCTCCCGCGCACATCGTGCAGGGCTCGAGCGTGACCACGAGAGTGCAGCCGGTGAGCCGCCATTCGCCCATGTGCCGGGCGGCCGCACGGATCGCGAGTACTTCGGCATGCGCGGTCGGATCGCCCGTCGCTTCCCGCTCGTTGTGACCACGTCCGATCACCTCGCCCGAAGCGTCCACCACGATCGCCCCGATCGGTACGTCGGGCAGCGCCTTCTCGCCTTCCGCCAGCGCCAGGGCCATCAGCCGGGCCCACTCCCGCTGGACCGCCGGGCTAACCAAGGGCTTCGATCGCCTCGTGGAACTGGTTGCCGAACCCAAGGGCCTCGGCGACCTCCTCGAGCATCTCCTCCGGGTAGAGGTCGACGTCGTCGCACAGCGCGCCCAGGTCCATCGCGCTCATGCCGAGGTCGGCGATGATCGCCAGGTCGCCGGCCGGGACCTGTTCGTCGTCGTCATCGGCCAGCGGGATGTCCAGCTCGTCCACCACCTGCCGGGCCAGCGGCCACTCGGTCGCGGCGGTGACGTCGGAGATCAGCAACCGGGCCCGGCCGCCGATCACACGCAGCAGCAGGAAGAAGTCCTCGTCGACCGAGATCATCCCCAGCACCCCGGCCTCACCGGGGTAGCGGCGCAGGGCCGACACCAGGGTGGACAGCTCAGGCTCACCGCGCAGCACCAGCGGGGTGACGTTCCACACGCCGTCCTCGGTGTAAGCGGCGACCGCGAAATCGAGGTCGGTGGTCATCGGCCCTGCCGTGGCATCAGACACCGGATCATCGTCGCAGACTCGCGCCGTACAAGGGAGATATTCACGATCTCGACGTGATATCGGTCCCGCGAACACACGGAGTCACGACGCTTGCTCTCAGTGATGGTACGTCGCTCTGCGCATCGCTTCCCGGAGCTGCCGGACCCGGGCTCGCCGGGGTGCGATCCGGTCCCGGAGTGCGCGCGCCTCCTCGAGCTCCCGGAGGAACGCGGCGCGGCGCCGGAGGCGGTCGAGTTGTTCGGGCGTCTTGGCACCGCTGTCCGTCATCGGCGTACTCCCTGGGGGGCGAGGCAGGGCTCATTCCAATGCACTTTCGAGTCTGACAGCGAGCGAGCTTCCCCGCGCCGAATCGCCGACGGTACCGTTCCGGCTTATGCAGATCCTCGTCGTGGACCACCCGCTCGTCGCCCACAAGCTCACCGCGCTGCGGGACGAGCGCACGGACTCGCCCACGTTCCGGCGGCTGACCGAGGAACTCGTCACGCTGCTCGCCTACGAGGCGACCCGCGACGTCCGCACCGGCCCGGTCACCGTGCAGACCCCGGTCGCCGAGGCCCAGGGCGTCAAGCTGTCCGCGCCGAAGCCGCTGGTCGTCCCGATCCTGCGGGCCGGTCTCGGCATGCTGGAGGGGATGTCGCGGCTGCTGCCGACCGCGGAGGTCGGCTTCCTCGGCATGATCCGCGACGAGGAGACCCTGCGCGCCTCGACGTACGCCGAACGCCTGCCGGAGGACCTGTCCGGTCGGCAGTGCTACGTCCTGGACCCGATGCTGGCGACCGGCGGGACGCTGTCCGCGGCGATCCAGTTCCTGGTCGATCGCGGCGCGGACCACATCACGGCGATCTGCCTGCTGGCCGCGCCCGAAGGCGTCGAGCACGTGGAGCGCGAACTCACCCACCTCGATGTCCCCTGCAACCTCGTCATCGCGGGCATGGACTCGCACCTGAACGAGAAGGGCTACATCGTCCCCGGCCTGGGCGACGCCGGCGATCGTTTGTACGGCGTGGCGCAGTAGAAGAAAAGCGGTAGTTGAGGGAAGCCCTGGGCGACGCCGGTGATCGTTTGTACGGCGTGGCGCAGTAGGGCTAGACGAGGGTGTTGCGGAAGAAGAGGTTGGCTCGACGGTCGCCGGTGACGCCGGAGGCGAATCCGAAGCAGAGCCGCGGGCGCCCGAAGCGGTCGACGTGCACTCCGACGCCTTCGGCCTCGCGATACACCAGGTCTGCCCCGTCCAGGATCCGCACGGACTCGACGACCTGGCCGCTGTTGATGTCGAAGCACCAGAGCTTCGAGGTGAACAGTGCCGGATCGGGCGCACCGGTGTACGCCTCACCCTCCCAGAGGTAGACGTACGAGCCGTACAGCGCCCAGCCCTGGAAGTCGATGCCCTCGGTCATCGCGGGCTGCTTGAACGACGCGATCGGGCGTGAGAAGTCGCCGGCCCGGGCGGCGATCAGCGAGTAGACGTTGATGTGGAAGCCGTCGGACAGCGTGTGCCGGATCCCGATCTGTCCGTGCTGCTGGTCCACCGACGGGGTGAACACGGCGCCGTCCGCGACCGGCTTCCAGCTCCGCAGCCCCGGCGAGTCCTTGGTCAGCGTCGCGCCGTCCTGCCAGCGGAAGCGGGCGATCTGGCGGCCCCGGGCGTTCACCGTGTCCACATCGGTCTCGGTCCACAGGTACGTCGTACGCCCGACCGCCTCGGCCCCGATCGAGACGGCGTGACCGAACCCGCTCAGGTACATGTGCCCGACGACGTCACCGGCGAGACTGAGCTGCGTCAGCGTGAGATCACCGCTGTTCGAGGCTGTCTTGGAGCGCAGTTGCCCGGTGAAGAGCCGCTGGTTCACATTGTCGAAGGCAATCGACTGCATGACCGTCACATCGGCCAGCGGCTTGCTGCGGAACAGTTCGCCACCCGGCCCGTCCAGGGCGAAACGTCGGCTCGGCGGGAGGCTGGATGGGCGGGCGACGGCGGGTGATCCGACAGCACCGGCGACGAGCATCGCACCGGCACCGGCCAGCAACCCACGGCGGGAGAGGTTGTCCATAGCGCCGACCGTAAGCGATCTACCGCGAACTGTCAGCAGTCCGCGCAAGATTTTCTGCTAACTAACCATCCAGGAGTGTTAGAACGCGTAAGGGTACGGCGACCAGTCGGCCGGGCGCTTCTCCAGGAACGCGTCGCGACCCTCGGCAGCCTCGTCGGTGCCGTACGCGAGCCGGGTCGCCTCGCCGGCGAACAACTGCTGGCCGACCAGCCCGTCGTCGATCAGGTTGAACGCGTACTTGAGCATCCGCTGCGCGGTCGGCGACTTCGCGCAGATCTTCCGGCCCCACTCCAGCGCGACCGCCTCCAGCTCGGCGTGCGGCACGACCTTGTTCACCATGCCCATCCGGTACGCGTCCTCCGCGGAGTACTCGTCACCCAGGAAGAAGATCTCCCGCGCGAACTTCTGCCCCACCTGCCGGGCCAGGTACGCCGAACCGAAGCCACCGTCGAACGACGCGACATCCGAGTCGGTCTGCTTGAACCGCGCGTGTTCCGCGGACGCCAGCGTCAGGTCCGCGACCACGTGCAGGCTGTGCCCGCCACCCGCGGCCCAGCCCGGTACGACGCAGATGACGACCTTCGACATGAACCGGATCAACCGCTGGACCTCGAGGATGTGCAGCCGGCCGGCCTTCGCCGGGTCGATGCTCTCCGCCGTGGTGCCCTCGGCGTACTTGTAACCGTCCTTGCCCCGGATCCGCTGGTCGCCGCCCGAGCAGAACGCCCAGCCGCCGTCCCGCGGCGACGGTCCGTTGCCGGTGAGCAGCACGCAGCCGACGTCGGTCGACATCCGTGCGTGGTCCATCACCCGGTACAGCTCGTCGACCGTGTGCGGCCGGAACGCGTTGCGTACCTCGGGCCGGTTGAACGCGATCCGCACCACGCCGGCGTCGACCGCCCGGTGGTAGGTGATGTCGGTCAGCTCGAACCCGTCCACCTGTTTCCAGGCCGACGGGTCGAAGATCTCGGAGACGAACGCGGACTCGGTCACGTCCGCGAGCATATTTCAGCCTCGGGCGGTACTTTCGCGCAGGACCACCTCGGCCTTGAACGTCTCGGTGGTCGGTTCGCCACCCGCGATCGCCAGCTCCAGCGCACGCCGGCCCATCTGCTCCAGCGGCAGCCGAACCGTGGTCAGCCCCGGCCACACGTCCCGCAGCGTCGCGATGTCGTCGAAACCGGCCACGCCGATCTCGTTCGGTACGTCGACCCCGCGCGCCCGCAACGCGGACATCGCGCCGACCGCCATCACGTCGTTCACCGCGAACAGGCAATCCACGTCGGCCTTGCGATCCAGCAGCTCGCCGGCAGCGGCGTACCCACCGTCGCGAGTGAACTCGCCGGTCTGCACCACGAGCGGCTGCAGTCCGGCCTCGGCGAGTGCGGCAACGAATCCCTCGCGCCGATCGCGCGCGGTCGCCAGACTGTCCGGTCCACCGAGTACGGCGAACTTGCGCCAGCCCAACCGCACCAGCGAACGCGCCATTTCGGCCGCACCGGCACGGTTGTCGGGCTCGATCGTGTGCGCAGGCATCCCGGACTGGCTGACCAGGGCGAGGCCGGCGCCGGAGTTGAGGAACGTCTCCACCTCGGACGCTGTCCGCGCAAGGCTCTCGTCATCAGTACGCCGACTGCCGATCATCACCGCGGCCCGCGCCCGCTGCGCCCGCAACGACGACAGGTAGGCGATCTCGCGGTCGGAGTCGCGGAACGTGCTGGCCATCATCACCAGCAGGTTGCGTTCGTCCGCGGCCCGCATCACGCCGTTCGCGATCGCCGCGAAGTACGGGTCCTCGATGTCGTGCACGAGGATGCCGACCAGGTTGGTCGACGACTTCGCCAGCGCCTGCGCCTGCGCGTTCGGTGTGTAGCCGAGTTCGTCGGCGGCGGCCTTGACCCGTTCCTGCAGCTCCGGACGGGGCACCCGGTCCCCGCCGTTGAGCACGCGAGAGGCGGTCGCGACCGACACACCCGCGCGCTGTGCCACGTCCAGCAATGTCACCGGTGCTCGAAGATTCACTGGCCTACCCTTCCGTACTCTCCCCCTGGGCGGTGGCGGTCACCTTATCGGAATTCGCGCTCCGTCACCGCTGTACAGCCGCGTCCGGTCACGCTGTGTGCGGTCAAGTCGCCGCCAATCCCGGCAGAACCTGGCATTGCGACGCGGGAGTGACTAGCCTTCCGAGCCATGACGACCGTCCGCGCCAGGGTGACGATCCTGGTCTCGTCCACCGTGCTCAGCCTTGCAACCGTCACCGGTACCGCCGCGGCTGCTCCGCTCCCGGACGACTCCGGTACGCCGGTCGCTCCACCACCGGCCGTGACCGGCGTACCGCCGTACGTCGACCAGGCCACGCACAGCACCGAGCCGATCTACGACTACGCCTCCGCGGTCCGCGAGTCCGTGTACGTCGACACCACGATGGACACCGACTCCGACGGCAAGGACGACGTGATCGCAGTCGACATCGTGCGGCCGAGCGAGACCGAACTGACCGGTCTTCGCATCCCGGTGATCATGGACGCGTCGCCGTACTACTCCTGCTGCGGACGCGGCAACGAGAGCGAGAAGAAGACGTACGACGAGAACGGCGTCATCCAGAAGATGCCGTTGTACTACGACAACTACTTCGTCCCGCGCGGGTACGCGGTCGTCGGCGTCGACATCGTCGGCACCGGCCGGTCGAGCGGTTGCGGCGACGTCGGCGGCAAGGACGAGATCGACTCCGTGGTTGCGGTGATCAACTGGCTGAACGGCCGCAACAGCGCACATACCGCCGACGGTCAACCAGTGAGCGCGACCTGGACCAACGGCGCGGTCGGCATGATCGGCAAGTCGTACGACGGCACGCTGGCCAACGGTGTCGCGGCGACCGGCGTCCGCGGGCTGAAGACGATCGTGCCGATCTCGGCGATCTCCTCGTGGTACGACTACACCCGGTCCGGCGGCGTTCCGTACTCCGACGACTACATGCCCTGGCTGGGCGGGTACGTCGGCCACGACAGCCCTGCGTGTGAAGCGGTTCGCGGTGATCTCGGGGACAACGACGACGACGATACCGGCGACTACACGAAGTTCTGGGCCGAGCGGGACTATCTGAAGGACGCCGGCAAGGTGAAGGCGTCGGTGTTCATGACGCACGGTCTGAGCGACTACAACGTGCAGACCAACCACTTCTCCCAGTGGTGGGCGGCGCTGGGGAAGAACAACGTGCCGCGCAAGCTCTGGCTGGGTCTCGAGGACCATGTTGATCCGTTCGAGTTCCGCCGCGACGCATGGGTCGACGAACTGCACAAGTGGTTCGACTACTGGCTGCAGGGCCTGCCGAACGGCGTGATGAAGGAGCCGATGGCATCGGTCGAGACCGCGCCCGACGTGTGGCGTGACTACAAGACCTGGCCGGCCGTGAACCACTCGATCCCGGTGCCGCTGTCCTCCGGCAAACTAGGAGCCTTGGGCAAGGGATCCGTCACCGTCACCGACGATCCGGACCTGACGGAGGACGACATCGTCGCCGACCCGTCCGAGGTGATCGCGGGCCGGCAGATGTTCCTGTCCGCGCCACTGCCGCGGTCGATCCGGATCAGCGGTACGCCGACTGTGACGCTGAAGATCAAGTCCGACTCGATCACCACGCCGGTCACCGCGCGCCTGATCGAGTACGGCGAGGCGGAGCGGTACACCGGCGTACGTCGTACCGATGACAGCACGTGTGAAGGGTCGAGCGTCGACTACGACGACAGTTGCTACTTCACTGTCGACAAGCTCACCGAGCAGAGCGACCACGGCATCGTCGGCCGCGGCTGGATCGACGCCGCCCACAGCGCCTCACTGAGCATGCCGACACCGCTCACGCCCGGCCAGTGGACCACGGTCAACGTCCCCCTCCGCGCCCAGGACGAGGTGATCCCGAAGGGCCGCATCCTCGGCCTCGCGGTCACCCTGTCCGACACCGAATGGACCACCCCCAACGACACCGGCGCCACCATCGACATCGACCTGGCCGGCAGCACACTCAACCTCCCGCTCACCACCGGCAAGGTCCCGGCGCCGGCCAAGGTCCAGCCGATCGACGTAGACATCAAGACCCCGTCCCAGCGCCCAGACCTCCACGACCCAACCCACTGAGCTCCAGGCGACGAGCGCGCGGGACTACTCGAACGTGAACCTGTAGACCTGGGACTCGCGGGGCTGGAAGCCTAGGCGTTGGTACAGGCGGTTTGCTGCTGCGCGCGACGGGCGAGACGTCAGGTCGACTGTCTTGGCGCCTGCCAACCGCGCGATGCGGAGGGCGTCCTCGGTCAACGCAGCGCCAACCCCTTGGCCGCGTGCCGCGTCGTCGACCACGACGTCCTCGATCCGCGCCCGCAGGCCGGTGGGAATCGGGAACATCACCAACGTCAACGTGCCCACGATCATGTCACCACTACGCGCCAGCAGAACCGTGTTGGTCCCACAAGACACCAACCGCTCCAACGCCTCCCGATCGAGCGGCTCAGCCGACGCCGACAACTGCGGCATCAACCGCCCGAAAGCCTCTTCCACCTCGTCGGTGACCTCACCCAGCACCTCGATCGCAACACTCACAACCCGCACACTACTCAACTGGTGAAGGAGCTGAAGCGACCCCAGGCCGCCGTGACGGCTCTCATGTCCGGCGCCGACGTGCAGGCGGTTGTCACCATCAGCGGCCCGAGCGATCTCCTCCACCCGGGCGGTGAGATGCAGATCGACCGACCGTCGCCGGTGACGGCCTTGGTCGGCGGCGACGTGAGCACGCAGGCCGAACAGCTACGAGCCGCCAGCCCCATCACTCACGTCACCGCCGAGGTACGCACTACGACGGACAAACCTGGGTACGACGTCGCGAGCGAGGCCGCCCGGTTCTTCCAGCACTACTTGGCTTCGGCAACGAACTGCATCGGGTCGCCGAAGCCGAGGTCGGTGATGCCGGCGGTGTAGAAGGCGCCGATCAGCAGCGAGCGCCGGTGGGCGGCGAACGTGAGTACGTGCGCGACCATTCCGCCGTACGTGAAGACGCGCGGTGGTTCGCACGTCGTGTCGACGAAGCTCTCGTCGAAGCGGCCGTCCTCGTTCAGTTGGTTGACCAGAGCAACGAACCGCGATCCCGCCTCCGCGTGCCGGGCGCGGAGCTCGGAGATCGGTGTGACGACCTCCCGCCCGCACTCCGGCACCTGGAACGGCCGGTCCTCCACCGACGCCAGCCACATCTCCTCCTGCCAGACCAACCGGTCCAGCAGGTACCGGATCGAGATGTCGTCGTCGATCCCTTCCACCGAGAGCTCGATCGGCCGGTCCAGCGTCGCCGCGTCGAGCCGCCCACCGCGCTCGATCATCTCGCCGGTCAACCAGACGTGGTGCTCGACCATCCTGACCAGTACGTCCATGCCTCTCACCTCTTCCCTGGCCGGCAGGCGCAGACCCGCCGGTGGCTGAAAATGAACCCCACTGGGCGCGGCGAGAAAGAACACCCGCGACGCCTCTCGCCGCCAGTCCCGCGGCGACATCCCATAAGCCCTGGCGAACGCCCGCGTGAACGCCTCGTGCGACCCGTACCCGGCCTCCACCGCGACATCCAGTACGGCGACCTGCTCGGCCAGCAACCGGTACGCCGCCCGTTCCAGCAACAACCGCCGCCGGAACGCGAACGGCGACTCACCCGCCACCGCCCCGATCACCCGATCGAAATGGAATCGCGACAGGTGCACCCGCCCCGCGAGATCGGCCCCGTTCACCACCTCACACGGTCCGGCCAACCCCTCGGCCACCACCGCCACGAACTTCTCGAACACATCCGCCATACCCCCACTCTGCACTCCCCAGCCCCCACCGCACTTGATCGAAATTGCGGAGCACGGGTTGTCGCGGTGTGGAGTACTCCGCAGTGTGTAGTAGTGTGCTGGGTAGAGCACCGGGAGGATGGTCTGAGGGGTCCTTCCTCCCGGTGCGCCGAGGAGGGTCATGGACACGAGCCAATTGCTCAAAGGTGTGCTGGATCTTGCCGTGCTCGCCGTGCTGCGAGATGCGGACGGCTACGGGTACGACGTACTGCGGCGGCTGCGGGCGGCGGGGCTTGAGGATGTCGCGGACGCGTCGGTGTACGGGACGTTGCGGCGGTTGTTCGCGGCGGGTGCTTTGACGTCGTACGTGCAGCCGAGTGAGGAAGGGCCGCACCGGAAGTACTACGGGCTGAACAAGACCGGCCGTGAGCTGCTCGACCGGTCCACCAAGACCTGGAACCACTTCGCCGACACGATGTCGGTGCTGCTGCTGGACAAGGAGGCGGCGTGAACAGCACTCTGACCGGAGCGGTCGCGACCTACCTGGCCCAGGTGCGGGCCGAGCTGAGCGACCTGCCGGCCGGCGAGCTGGAGGACGTGCTCGAGGACGTCAGCGGTCACCTCTCCGAGGTGGCCGGCGAGTTCGACGAGGAGCCGACCTCCGCCGCCCTGCAGGAGCGGTTGGGTATGCCGCGGCAGTACGCCGACGAACTGCGGACCGCGGCCGGTTATCCGCCGCGGACGCAGCCGGTCGCCGATCGCGACGCCGGCCGGAAGGCGCTGCGCTGGGGCCTGATCGCGGCCACCGTCGGCCCGTTCTTCGTTGCCATCGGCGTCTTCGCCTGGTCGCACGCGGAGAGCGCGTTCTTCGGGTTCGTCGGGTTCGCGGTGCTGTTCGGCGCGGCGTACCTCGGGGTCCGGGCGCTGCGCGGTCACGACCCCCGGATCGTGCTGGACACTCCTCGGGGTGAGCAGGGCGCGACCGCGATCCGCGGCATGATCGAGCAGATCCCGCCGAACGTCCGGCACGAGCTCGTCTCGATCGGCCAGCCGGTCTGGTGGGTGGTCCGCGGCGTGATCGGCGGCGGCGGGTTCTTCGCGCTGTGGGGCGCCGGCGCGGTCACCGTGGTCGGCTCGCTGGCGGGCGCCGCGGTCTCGATCTGGATCGGCCGCCGGACCCAGCAGGACCGCCGCTGGCTGTGGTACGTCGTACCCCTCAACGTCGTCGCGACGATCGCCGTCCCGGCCTTCCTGGCCGCGGCGTACATGGGTGCGTCGTTCGGGTTCCTCAACAACTACGGCGACTACCGCGGCAGCTCGTCGTCGTACAACCCGCCGGACGGGCTCATGTACGGCGGGACGGACGTCTCGAACCTCTACCCGTTCGATGCCCAGGGCAAGCAGGTCTCGGTGCGGCTGTACGACCAGAACGGCAACCCGATCAGCCTGCCGCTGCAGGACTGCGCGGCGACCTACGGTGGGCACCAGCCACAGACCGGCAACCTCTTCCCGCAGGCCGTGGTCAGCCCGGACGAGAACGGGAACGTCGACGAGGCAACCTGCAAGGACTCCGCCAAGGCGCCGTTCGTACCGCCGCCGGCCCCGGCCACGTCACTCCCACCCACCCCGACTCCGAACCCGACGCCGACTCCCAACCCGACGCCGGCCAAGACCACCCAGCCGACCGCCAAGGCTCCGACGCCGAAGCCGGGAGTCACGCTGACGGTCTCACCGACCCGCTAGTGCCCCATCCCCGCCGCGGCGACGCTGCGGTACGTGTATCCGAGCCGCCGGTAGACCGCGATCGCGGCAGCATTGTCGCGGTCCACCATCAGCGCCGCGCGCCCGTGCCGCTTGACCAGCTCGGCGGTCACGAACCCACACACCTGCCGCGACAACCCCTTGCCTCGAGCAACAGACCGGGTGGCGACGCCGGCCAGGAACCCGACCTCCGGCGCGCTCCAGGCATCGGCCGCGATACTCAGCAGCCCACCACCGTCACCGGTCACCGCCGCCCACCGCCGTACGCCGCCACGCCCGGGCCACGCGTACGACGACGGCGAGGCCTCCGTCAGCAACTCCTCCACGCCGTCCTCGCCGTCGAGCCAGGCGGCCGTGGTCGTCACCACCGGCACCTCGGCCGTGTCCATCCAGCCGAACGACGCCGAGAACTCCATCCCCGGCACGCGATCCGCCAGCTCCCGCAGCAACTGCTCGTCACCAAAAGGGCGGTACGTCGGTCCTACCTCGGCAACCACCTTCGACGTCAACCGAGCCACGGCGTCCACGGGACCGGCGACAGCCAGTCGATCCCGCTTCGAGAGATCCGGCGCCGCCACGGCCACCGCGTCGCCGTCGTACCAGGCTCGGACGCCTTCGCTGAAGCCTTGCCCCGCCCAGACGATCAACGGATCGCCGGCACTCGCCCGGATCAGGTCGGCCGCCGTCAGGATATTGCGCACGCAACTATTGTGACTCAACCCTTTGGACGGCGTACGGGGCGAGGTGGTGGTAGCCGCGGACCGAGACGCGGCGGAGGCGGCGCAGGCGGTAGGCGGGGTGGCCGTCCAGGGCCGCGGCCAGCTCACGGTCGGCCAGGACGCGGCCCGGCTTGCACTCCGCGGTGAGGCGGGCGGCCAGGTTGACGACCTCGCCGTACACGTCGCCGAGCCGGATCAGGATGCTGCCGTAGGAGAGACCGATCCGCAGCTCGGGCATGTCTCCGGCCGCGGTGACGGCTTCCTGCAGGGCCAGCGCGACCGCCGCGCCTTGGGCCGCGGTGTCGGTGACGAACAGGACCTCGTCGCCGATCGACTTGATCACCCGGCCGCCGTTCAGCGCGACGACGTCGGCGGCCATGCCCTCGAACCGCTCGATCAGCTGGCCGAGCTCGGTCTCGGTCATCCGCCGGGCCAGCCGGGTGTAGCTGACGATGTCGGCGAAGCCGACCGCCCGGATGCCGCGGGCCAGTTCATCAGAGCCGGCCACCGCGCGCCCGGCCGCGGCGGCCAGGTGGCGGCGCCACACGTAGGTCTGCAGGCGCTCCATCGCAGGCAGCAGTTGCCCGGCGACCTCGATCGCCTCGTCCGCGGACAGCTTCGAGCCGGCCAGGAACTCCAGGAACATCGCGGACTGCCAGGACGCCAGCCGGGACTGGGTCTGGCCGAGCTTGCGGGCCAGCGACGACTCCATCTCCTCGGCGACGAAGTTGTCGTCCTCCAGCGCGGCGACCAGCCTCAGCGCCTCGACGTCGTCGTCGGTGAAGGCGACCTCGTCGTCCGGCACGGTCGCGAACCCGAGCGCGCGCCACATCCGCTCGGCCCGGTCGCTCGAGATCCCGGCCCGCTCCGACACCTCGAGCCGGGTGAACTTCCGTTCCCCGCCCAGCAACGCCCGCTCGAACTCCCGCTGCATGCCGACCAGATCCACCTGCCCGTTCGCAGCCGGATCGGGGTCAGGCTCAGGAACCACGACGCCGGAGTCCCTCTCGTTCTGTTCCCTGTCCACCGAGCGCTCGGCTCGACGGTCAGGAGCCACGACGCTCGACGATGGTGGCGTCGATGGCATCGCGGAACGCGGGCAACTTGCGGGTCAGCTCGTCGAACTTCTCCCGGGTGAAGTGCAGCAGTTGCAGCCGCGACTTCGCCGTGACCGTTGCCGTGCGCAACGTGTTCTTCCGGACCGCCACCTCGCCGGCGATGTCACCCGGGCCGAGCTCGGCGATCTCCTCGCCCTTCACCCGGACCGCCGCCGTACCGCTCAGGATCAGGTACGCCGCGTCCGGCGGGGTCTGCTCCAGGATCAGCGACCAGCCGGCCGGCACGGAGACCTCCTCGCCGGCCCGGAAGATGTCCCTGATGTCACGTCCGGACAGATCCGCGAACAGCGGCAGGTCCCGCGGGGATGTCCTACCCAAAGCCACGTCGATCCTCCGAGCCCGCCGGGCCACCCCGGCGATCAGCCGATGTTTCCAGTCGGTAACTCTAACGGCTCGCCACGGCGAAGGTCACCCCAGCCTGGATGCGACCAACAGCACAGGCGGGCGGCGCCGGTGGATGGCGAGGTGCGGGTGGTGGGCGACCTGGTCGGGAGTCGGGAGGGGCTCGTCGACCACGTCGAGGCTGAAGCCGTGCCGGCGGAGAGCGGCCAGCGTCGAGCCGATGGTGCGGTGATACTTGATCACACCGTCGACGAACCAGGAACGCCGCCGTACCCCTTCGTCGGCGTAGTCGTCCACGACGCAGTCGGCGGCGACCACCGGCGCCGTCATCACCGGATGCTCGACCGAGAACACGAACGAGCCACCCGGCGTCAGCCATCGGGCGACCCGCGCGACCAGGTCGGAGAAATCTTCGACGTAGTGCAGGGCCATGCTGCTCACCACGAGATCCGCACACCTCGGCGCCAGATCGAAGGCAGCCAGATCCGACCGCACATAGCGAACAGCCGGATGCTGAGCCGCCGCCGCCAGCATCTGTTCCGAAGCGTCGACCGCAGTCACCTCGTCCGCACCCGCCTCCGCAAGCCGGACCGCCAGACCACCTTCACCACACCCGAGATCGACGACCCGCAGTTCCCCGACCGGCGGCAGTACGCCGTCCATCGCGGGGATCTCGAGTTCGTCGTTCAACCCGAGTCCGGTCCGCCGCAGTTCGCGGTATCCGTGCAGGAATGCCGGATCGTCGTACACCTCGGAGCCCTTCACAGCCAGCGCTCCAGGTCGTGGATGTCGATCATCGGCAGTTCCCACCGCAGCGCGAACTGCTCCAGGTCAGCCGGTCCCGCCATCACGCCGTCCGGTCGCATCACCTCGCAGCACACGCCGACCGGCGCCAGCCCAGCCGCGACACACAACGCGACCGTCGCCTCCGTGTGCCCTTGCCGTTCGGCCAGCAGCCCGGGCCGCGCCGCGAGCGGAAACACATGCCCAGGCCGCAGGAAGTCCGTCGGTACGGCGTCCGCCGACGCCAGCCGTCGTATCGTCGCCGCCCGCTCGGCCGCGGCTACCCCGGTCCCGGACGAGGACGCCAGATCCACCGACACATGCATCGCGGTCCCCTGCCGGTCGCCCTCACCCGGCATCGGCGGGATCTCCAACCGCTCCAGTACGTCGGCCGCACACGGAATCGTCGTGTGTCCGCAGACCTGCGTGAGCAGGAACGTCATCGCCTCCGGCCGGAACCGCTCACCGGCGAAGACGACATCGCCCTCGCTCTCCGCCGTCGGATCCCACACCACGACACCTCCACCGGCGGCGATCTGCGCAACCACCTTCTGCACGCCGACCTCGCCGCTCAACTGACCGGCCCACGGCAACTGCGAGACCGCCCGCAGCAACTCAGGACCGTGCCCCTCGCGCGCCATCCGGACCAGGAGGTCGCTCTCCAGGTTGACCCGATCGCCTTCGGCCAGCGTCCCGAGCTTCGTCTTCTGCAAGGTGTTCGGCACCAGGACGACCGAGAACCGGTCCTTCAGCACTTCGGCGACCGTGATGCTCACGCCGTCGATCCCGACCGAAGACTTCGCGACCAGCCGGGCGAGCAAGCGGTCCGGCGGCTTGATCCAGACCCGGCGGCCGGCCGGTTCGTCGTCGACCCGGAGCACCTTGCCGACTCCCTCGACATGCCCCTGGATCAGGTGACCGTCGATCCGGTCGCCCACCGCGACCGGGAGCTCGACGTGCAGCGTCGTACCGGAGGTGATGCGATCCAGCGTCGTACGGCGCCGGGTCTCGGCGGTCACGGTCACCCGGAGTTCGCCGGGGGCGGCCGCCTCTGCGGTGAACCTGACCCCGTCGACACAGACCGCACCACCCGGCGCAACCTGGAGTCCGGACTTGATCCGCAGTACGTCGTCGGTGACCTCGACGACCGTGGCGGTGTGCTCGATTCGTCCTGTGAACATGCTTCGCTCTCCGGCAGAAGGATCCGGCCAGGGACCCGCACGGATCCGAGCTGAAGCGGGGTATCACCGCATGGCCCCGGTCGTTGCCGGGTCACTCCGCCGTCCGGCGGAGCCGACGGGCCCGGGATCGCTCCCGACCGTCACACCTGGAATCGCACCAGTCGGCAGTAAACCACACGCCAGCCGTTGACCGTCGTGACAGCCGAGGTTACCGTGACCGGAAATCGATTTCTCAGTCAGAACTCTGCCCTCCCCGCCCTAGGAGACACGCATGCGGAAACGATGGTTGCTCCTCGTCCCTGCCCTGATCGGAGCGGCCCTCGTGCCCGCCGACCAGTCCCCACCGGCCCAGGCCGCGCCCGTACCGTCGCCCGCCGAGCGAGTCGCAAAGCTGACCGGGCCGGAGTCGATCAACGACACCGAGGCCCGGTTCGGGCTGAAGGCGACCGACCTCGGCATCCTGTGGGACAACGGATCCGGGGAGATCCTGACCGCGTTCGGTGACAGCTACGGCAGTGGCTGGACCGGGCCGGGCGGTGGGACCGGCGACCAGGCCACCATCGACTGGCGGTGCAACCTGCTCCTCCGCAGCAAGGACCGCAACCTGTCCGACGGGATGACGCTGGACTCCGCGGCCGAGGACCGGCCCGGCCACGCCAAGCAGTTCCTCGACTGCAAGAAGGTCGACCGCGACGAGCACACGGTCATTCCGACGGCGGGCATCTCGGTCGGCAAGCGCCAGTACATGCAGTACATGTCGGTCAACTACTGGGGTCCGGCCGGCAGTTGGTTCACCAACTACTCGGGCTTCGCCTACTCCGACGACAACGGCGAGACCTGGACCAAGGACGCGGACGCGCGCTGGCAGAACACCACGGCCTGGGACGACAACTTCCAGATGGTCGCGCTGACCCGCGACCAGGGCTACGTCTACATGATCGGTACGCCGAACGGACGCTTCGGCAACGCCCACGTCGCTCGGGTCCCGGAGAAGCTCGTGCTGGAGAAGAAGGCCTGGCGCTACTGGGACGGCCGGACCTGGTCACCGCAGGAGTCGGCCGCGGCACCGATCGCGGTCGGTCCGATCAGCGAAGTCTCAGTGCAGTACAACGCCTACCTGGGCAAGTGGCTGATGATGTACCTCGACGAGTCGCGGGCCTCCGTCGTACTGCGCTCGGCGAAGTCCTTGACCGGACCGTGGAGCGGTGAGCAGGTCGTTGTCAAGGGCACCGACTACCCCGGCCTGTACGGGACCTTCATGCACCCGTGGTCGTCCGGCGCGGACCTGTACTTCACGATGTCGCAGTGGGATCCCTACAACGTGTTCCTGATGCACACCAAGCTGACTGACGACGGGCAGGTCACCAACCTGGTCACCGATCCCGGCTTCGAGGGCCAGACCGGCAGTACGCCGACCGCACCCTGGCAACTGAGCGGACGCGGCGGCATCGACCGCACCAACCTCGGCCACAGCGGCGCCAACAACGCATACGTCCGCGACTCGATCGGCGCCCACCAGCTCCAGCAGACTGTTGCCGTCCGCCCCCATCACACGTACCGCCTCTCCGCCTGGATGCGGACCGCGGAGAACAACTCCGAGACGATGCTCGGCGTACGCACTCTCCGCGGCAAGACCATCGCCCAGGAGACCGGCGGCGCGCACCCGGCGTACACGAAGGTCAGTGTGGACTTCGACTCCGGAGGTGAGTCGCTCGTCCAGCTGTACGGCGGTTTCTTCGGCCACAGTCAGGACGTGTGGCTGCAACTGGACGACGTCGTCGTCGAGGAGATCCGGTGAGGCGGCTGGTCCTCGTCCTAGCGATCATCGCCGGCTGTCTGGTCACGACAGGCACCGCGGAGGCCGCGACGGGGCAACTGCTGCGCGACGACACCGGCCTGTATCCGCGGGCGATCCGGCTCGAGCACAGCGGCGCGGCCAACGGCCGGATCATGGCCAGTGTCGTCACCTTCCAGGGCAATGCGGACGGCGTCGGCGCGATCTACGAGAGTACGAACAACGGTGCCAACTTCACGCAGGTCGGCACCGTCGAGGACTCCGGGGCCGCGGACGGCAAAGGGCTGTGCTGCGCCACCCTGTTCGAGCTGCCGACAGCGATCGGCGCCATGCCGGCCGGGACGTTGCTGTGGGCCGCGTCGATGGGCGCCGACGCGCGACCGATGTCGCTACGGATCCTGAAGAGCACCGACGTCGGCCGCACCTGGTCGTACCTGTCCAGTTGCGCGACTGCCCCGAACGACCGCGGACTGTGGGAGCCCGAGTTCTCGGTCGCGGCCGACGGCCGGCTGGTCTGTCACTACTCGGACGAGACCGATCCCGCGCACAGCCAGAAGTTGATGGAGGTCCGCAGTACCGACGGCGTCACCTGGACCGACCCTCGGCCGACGGTGTCCAGCCCGACGTTCGGGCATCGCCCGGGCATGCCCGTCGTACGACGGTTGCCGAGTGGGACGTACGTGATGTCGTACGAGATCTGCGGCCTTGGCGGGCAGTACGACTGCGTCGTGCACACCCGGCAGTCGCCGGACGGTTGGAACTGGGGATCGCCGTCCCACCTCGGCCTCCGCGCGCAGACCGTGGACGGGAAGTACTTCACGCATGCGCCGACACTCGCGATGGCGCCGAACGGCAAGCTGCTGCTGATCGGCCAGATCCTGCAGAACGCCGACGGATCGGTTGCCGCCGACAACGGGCGGACGATCTTCGCCAACACCGAGGGATCGAACGGCACCTGGTACGAGCTGCCCGCACCCGTTGCCGTCAACAACCCCTACAACAACTACTGCCCCAACTACAGCTCACCGATGGTCCCATCGGCCGACGGCAACACCGTCCTGGAACTCGCCACCGACTACGACGGCACAGTCTGCAAGACCTACTACGCCACCGGCTCCGCGATCGGCACCCAGGACGCGAGCGGCGTCACGAATGCGACGTACCGGCTGGTGAGTGCGCAGAGCGGCCACTGCCTGGACGTCTCGGCAGACTCGCGGGAGCCGGGCGGCAACATCCAGCAATGGACCTGCAACAACCTCGGACCACAGAACTTCCAGCTCACCTCGGAGGGCAACGGGTTCTTCCGGTTCCGCGGGCAGAACAGTCAGCTCTGCATGGAGGTCGCGAGCAACTCCTCCACACCCGGTGCGAACGTCCAGCAGTGGACCTGTCAGGACGGCGGGTGGCAGCGCTGGCGGGCAGTGAACGTGGGCCGCGGCTACTACACGTTCGTCGGCCAGAACAGCAACCTGTGCCTGGACGTGGCCGGTGGCTCGCCGGCGCCCGGAGCCAACGTTCAGGTCTGGACCTGCAACAACCTCCAACCCCAGATCTGGCACCTCGAACGCCACTGACCCCCGCCCCCACCCGCCCCCACCCGCCGTCCCGGCCGCCGGCCCCGCCTCCCGCGGTACGCCTCGAACGCCTCGAACGCCGACCCCGCCTGCCCCAGCGGTACGCCTCGAACGCCGACCCCGCCCCGGCCTCCGGCTCCGGGCCTGTCCCCCGCGGCACCTCGTCTGGTGGGTCAGCCCAGCACCCGGTGGGTTGACCCACCGCGTGCGGCTGGCCAACCCACCGTCTCGTGGGCTGACCCACCAGCGGGGGCGCGGGGGTGCGGGGGCGCGGGGTGCGGGGGTGCGGGGTGCGCGGGGTGCGCGGGGTGCGCGGGGTGCGCGGGGTGCGGGGGTGCGGGGGTGCGGGGGTGCGGGGGTTAGGAGGCTTCGGCTGAGGGGCGGCGGCGACGGCGGGGACTGGTACGGCGGGGGCGGATGGGGCGGCGGGGGCCGACTAGGCGGGGGCCGGCGAGGCGGTCCTCGAGTCGCCGGGCCTCGCGGCGGATCGGCTGCGCGACGTACTCGCCGAAGATGACGCCCGACGCGATCGCGACGCCGATGGCGACCGCGGTGGCGAGGCTCACGATGCCCAGCAGGTCGCCCAGACTCATCAGCTCGTACAAGCCCTTGTAGATCGTGAGTCCGGGCAACAATGGGATCGTACCGGACACGACCACGACCAGCGGCGGCACGCCGAACCGGCGACCGAGCGAGTAGCTGCCGATCCCGACGGTGAACGCGGCCGCAGCGGTCGACCAAGCCGGCCCGAAGTCCGCGCGGGTCATCAGCGTGAACACCAGCGACCCGGCAGCGCCGATCACCGCGACCGGCGGCAGGGCCCGCAGCGGCGCGTACGACGCGTAGGCGAACGCGACCGCCATCAGCGCACCGGAGCCGACCATGATCGGCAGGTTCGCCAGCTGGATCGTCTGCGCCTCGAGACCGACGTTCAGACCGAACCTGAGGCCAAGTGCGAGCCCCAGACTCACACCGGCGATGATCCCGCCGGTCAGCAGCATCGCCTCCAGCAGGCGGGCCGCCGCAGTCACGTAGTACCCGGTGATCGCGTCCTGGACAGCACCGGTGAGCGCGATCCCGGCCAGCAGCATGATGATGCCCGCGGCAACTACCAACGATGGTTTCACCGGTGCATGAACGGCGTACAGGATCAGCGCGACCGCGCTCGCGACGAACGCGCCGGCGACCTGCTGGTAGAACGCGGGCAGTCGCTGCCGGCTGAACCACCGGTTGTTCAGGTCGATCACGACCGCGGTGACGACCGCCACCAGCGTGATCAGCCAGCCTCCGCCGAGCAGCAGCGTCGCGCCGCCGGCCATCACACCCCACGCGAGTACGGCGGTCCAGCGCGGGTACGGCGGACCCGCCGACGTCAGCCGGGCCAGTTCGCGACTCGCCTCGTCCCGGGTCAGGTCGCCGCGGGCGAACCGCCGTACCAGCCAATCGACCTCGGTCAGGCGGGAGAAGTCCTGCGACCGGTAGCGGACCAGCCGGATGTGCGTCTCCGGCGCGACGTCCGGCGCCGCCTGGTACGAGATCGCCATCGAGGTGAACGTGATGTCGACCTCGCAGCCGCGCAGACCACCGGCCGCGGTCACACCCAGGATCGTCGCGGTCGCGTCCGCCGTACCGGCGCCGCTGGACAGCAGCACCTCACCGACCCGCAACGCCAGGTCGAGGGTCCGGTAGCCCTCCCGCTGCTCGTCCCGCTCCATCACTCGCCGAGCAGGCGATGGGCCATCGCCAGGTCGGTGATGAGGATGTTCACCCAGCCCCCGAGCAGCGCGGCGCGGATCGCGGAGAACTTCCGGTCCCCGCCCGCGACGCCGATCCGGCGCGGCACCGCCAGCAACTCCTTGGCGGTCACTCCGATGACCCGCTGGTCGAACGTCGAGCGCACGTGCCTTCCCTCTTCGTCGAAGAACCGGAAACAGACGTCACCGACGGCGCCGAGCCGGCGAAGCTCGTCCTGGTCGGCCTCGGCGACCGCGTTCCCACTGCGCTGCAGCAGCGGCGAGGGCTCGAGACTGCCGATCCCGACCAGGGCGTCGGTGAGCTGTCCCCAGGTGCCCAGAACGTCCCGAACGGACACGTCGTTCATCATCGCCCGCCGGACCGCGGGCGTCCCGACCAGTCCGGGCGCGGGCAGGTAGACCGGCATCCCACCGGTCAACTCGGCGAACCGCGCGGTCAGCCGGGTCGCCTGCATCTGCACCGCCGCGTCACCCAGGCCGCCGACGATCTGGACCACCCGGTCGACCACCGGGACGCTCTTGCGCGGCATCCGGTCGACCGCGCTGATCAGCGTCTCGCTCCAGGACGAGATCCCGATCACGTGCGCACCGGTCAGCGTCATGTCCAGGTACGCCGCCGCACCCGAACCCAGCGCCGGCAGTACGTCGTCCCCGGCACCCGCGGTGTCGACCACCACGGCGTCCCGGAGCCCGTACCGGCCCTGCAACTCGTCCTCGAGGTCGCTGTGCACCCCGCTCGGCATGGTCACCACGGTGTGCACGATGCCGACCTCGACGGCCTGCTTGAGCATCCGCGACACCCGCGCCTGGGAGAGGTTGAGCTCGGCCGCGATCCTCGGCTGCCGGATGCCCTTCTCGTGGTACATCCGGGCCACCTTCGCCAGCAGCCGCAACTCGTCCAGCCCGGGCTGGCGCACCGCGCGGTTGCCGTTGGCCACGTCGACTCCCCTTAGGACACGATCAGGAATGGACTATAGGTCAGCGGCGGCGGGCGAACCCGATAAACTGACCGCAGTTTGCAAGACCACACGTGCTCTGGGGTCGGTGGAATTCCGAGCCGGCGGTGACAGTCCGCGACCCGTACACCCGCGAGGGTGTCCGGTTGACCTGGTGGAACTCCGGGACCGACGGTGAAAGTCCGGATGGGAAGATGCACGTGGCAGTCTTCGCGATGCCGTCCGGTGTGCGCTGTCCGCGCGATCGGACCCGTCGTGGAGCTTGTCGTTGCCCCCGGAGTGCCAGGCCGAGAGGACAACGACCGTGACCACCGTGACAACCCGCCTGGACACCATCCAGCACGCCGTCGACCAGATCGCATTGGGGCGACCCGTGGTGGTCGTCGACGACGAGGACCGCGAGAACGAGGGCGACCTGACGTTCGCCGCGAGCCTCGCAACCCCCGAGCTGATGGCGCTGCTCGTCCGGCACACCAGCGGCTACGTGTGCGCGCCGGCCGCGCCGGAGGTGCTCGACCGGCTCGAACTGCCGCTGATGGTGCCGGACAACCAGGACAGCCTGCGTACGGCGTACACCGTCTCGGTCGATGCGAGCAGTGGCGTCGGCACCGGCATCTCGGCCGCCGACCGGGCCCGGACCGTCCGGGTGCTGGCCGACCCGGCGGCGCGGCCCACGGACCTGATCCGGCCCGGCCATATCCTGCCGCTGCGCGCGGTGGCCGGCGGCGTCCGCCAGCGGCCGGGTCATACCGAGGCCACGGTCGAGCTGGTCCGGCTGGCCGGACTGCCGCCGGTCGGCGTGATCGGCGAACTGATGAACGACGACGGCACGCTGATGACCGGAGCCGACCTGCGCGCCTTCGCCGACACGCACGGCTTCGCGATGGTGTCGATCGCCGACCTGGTCACCTTCCTCGGCTGACCAGCCTGCGGGCGGCCGCCGCGATGCCGTCGGGCGAGAGCCCGAAGTGATCCAGCAGGTAGTCGGCCGACCCGGTGGGCGCGAACTCGGGGATCCCGAGGATCGTCACCCGGGCCGGATGCTGCTGGACGACGGTCTCCGCGACGGCACCACCGAGCCCGCCGCCGGACACCGCCTCCTCGGCGGTCACGATTCCGGCCGTCTCCCGCGCGGCCGCGACCACAGCGCCGGTGTCCAACGGCTTCACCGTCGGCATCGACAGCACCCGGGCCGAGATCCCTTCTGTGGCGAGCTGCTCGGCGGCGGCGATCGCTCGCCACAGCACGGTCCCGTTGCTGATCAGCGTCACGTCGTCGCCGGCCCGGACGGTGATCGCCCGGCCGAGCCGGAACTCGTAGTCCTCGTCGTACACCTTCGGCACGCTCATCCGGCTGACCCGGATGAACACCGGCCCGTCCGAGGCCGCCGCCCAGCGCAACGCGGCCGCCGTCTCGATCGGGTCGGCCGGCACGATCACCGTCAGGTTGGAGATCGCCCGCAGCCAGGCGATGTCCTCGATCGAGTGGTGCGTGGGGCCGAGTTCGCCGTACGCCACCCCTGGACTCATCCCGCACAGCTTCACGTTGGTGTTCGAGTACGCCACGTCCGCCTTGATCTGCTCGAGCGCGCGACCGGTGAGAAAGCAGGAGGCGGCCGACACGAACGGGATCCGGCCGCCGTTGGCCAAGCCGGACGCGACCCCGACCATGTCCTGCTCGGCGATGCCGACGTTGATCAACCGGTCCGGGAACGCCTTGCGGAAGCTGTTCAGCTTGCTCGAGCCAACCGAGTCGTTCACCACCCCGACGATCCGGTGGTCCGCGTGCGCGAGCTCGGCCAGCGTCTCGACGTACGCGTCCCGGCAGTCGTACCGCGGCCGGTCGGCGATCGAGGTCTCGACGAGAGTCATCGGAGCTCCTTGGCGTAGCCGGGAACAACGGCGTCCAGCTCGGTCAGTGCCTGCTGGAACTCCGCCGCGTCCGGCACCCGGTGGTGCCACGCGACGTTGTTGCTCATGAACGAGATCGGGTGGCCCTTGTGGGTGTGCGCGATCACGAAGGTCGGCTTCCCGGGCCGGAACGGTACGGCGGACAGCACGTCGAGCAGCTCGCCGTGGTCGTGCCCGTTCACCTCGACCACCGCGAACCCGAACGCCGCCGCCTTGTCCGGCAACGGATCCAGGTCGTTGGTCTCCTTCGTGGTGGCGCCCTGCTGCAGCCGGTTCCGGTCGACGATCACGGTCAGCCGGTCGAGCTGGTACTGGGACGCGGCCATCATCGCCTCCCAGTTGCTGCCCTCCTGCAACTCGCCGTCGCCGACCAGCACATACGTACGCCGCAGCGACACGTCGAGCTTGGCCGACAACGCGTGCCCGACCGCGACCGGCAGGCCGTGACCGAGCGGACCGGTGTTCGCCTCGACGCCGGCCACCTTGCGCCGGTTCGGGTGACCGTTGAGCGCGGACAGCGGCTTCAGGAACGTGGCCAGGTCGTCGACCGGCAGGAACCCGAAGGCGGCCAGCGTGGTGTACAGCGCCCCGGCGACGTGGCCCTTGCTGAGGATGAACCGGTCGCGCTCGGGGTCGGTGACCGAGTCCGGCGTGATGTCGAGGACCGCGCCGTACAGGGTCGCCAGGATGTCGATGGCGGAGAAGTCACCGCCGATGTGGCCGGCTCCGGCGTAGTGGACCAGCTTGAGGTCCTGGATCCGGATCTGCCGGGCCGCCTCGGCGATGTGCGCCACCTGCTCGGCGCGGCTGCTGTGGATCGGCAGCCGCCCGGGCATCGGCATCGTCGTGTGTTCGACGGTCAGCGTCATGCGATCTCCGCCATGGAACTCAGCAAGACCTTCTGCACCAGCTTCTGTGCCGCCAGAGCATCGTGCGACGCCTGTGCGGCGGCCAGTGCCTCGTCGTCCAGTACGTCGAGCGCGTGGTGCACCGCCTTCAGGAACTGGATCGCCTGCTTCGCGGCCTCGACACTGTCCTCTCGGAACGGGAACTGGTCCAGCTGCCAGACACCCTCCCAGTTGTTCTTCCGCAGCGTGTGGAAGAACTCGAACGTCTCGACCAGGTGGACCGACCCGACCACCATGTCGTCGTCCCAGCCGCGCAGGTTGTCGTTCACGTCGATCGCGAACAGGCGGTTGTAGTCGATCGCCAGCTGCGCCGCGTCGGCCGGTGTCTCCTGGCCGTAGAGCGAGTGGCCGAAGTCGAGCAGGATGCCCAGGTTCGGCAGGCCGATCTTCTCGATGCCGAGCAGCGTGCGGGCGACGTTCGGGAAGATGATCTTCACCCGCGGCTCGCGCGGCTTGTACTCGATCACGAAGTTGATGTCGGGGTGTGCCGAGACGAGCTCCTTCAGGCCGTCCAGCGCCAGGTTCCAGATGTCGTGGTAGTTCACCTGGAACGGGTAGTCCCAGCCGTCCTGGCCGGGCCACAACTTCACGTACGAACAGCCGAGGTCCTTGGCCAGCTCGGTTGCCTGGTGCAACAACTCGATCGCCTGCTTGCGGACGCCGGGGTCGGGGTTGGTGAGCGAGCCCTTGACGAAGTCCCGGGTGTAGATCTCCGGAGTGATCGCGATCGCCTTGAGGTTGTTGCGCTTCAGCGCGTCCTTCACCTCGTCCAGCGTCCCGTCGTACCCCGCGAACGGCCAGTTCAGGTCGACCACGGACAGATCGCCGACGGCGCCGGCCTTGTCGATCTGCTCGAGCAGCCCGACCGGGTCGCCGTACCCGTCGGTGGCGTAGCGGTCCTTGTAGGTGGCGAAGTGCCAGACCCCTGCGCCGAAGACCGGCATGTCAGTCATGATGTGCTCCTTTGGCGGGCAAAACGGCGGATCTTGGCGAACATGTCCTCGAGCAGGAAGCGGACGTCGACCTGTTCGCACACGTGGATCGGGTTGTCGGTGCCGGGCAGGTACCAGCCGTCGACGCCGAAGCGCGGTGCCGGCCGGACCCGGAAGTTGCCGCTGTGCGGGTAGAGCATCAGCGAGATGGCCGGGGAGTCGCCGAGCGAACGGGATTCGATCGGCTCGCCGTGCCAGGTGGCGTTCCACTCGATCAGCTGGTCGATCAGGTACTTGCCGAGCGGGCCGGCGTCGCCGATCTTCTCCTCCAGCTCGGCGTAGCTCACCGAGACCTTCGTGTAGACGTCGCTGGTGACCTGCCACACCGTCATGCCGGAGCCGAAGACCACGTTGGCGGCGTGGATGTCGTTCGACAGGTTGAACTCCATCCGGTGGTCCGCGCTGTAGCCCTGGTAGCCGCGACCGCCGATCCAGATCACGATCACATCCCGGTCCACGATCGCCGGGTCGAGCAGGATCGCCGAGGCCATGTCGGTGAGCGGGCCCAGGAACGAGACGAACAGCGGGTCGTCCTTCGTGGCCGGCTTCGACTCCTCGATGATCAGCCGCGCACCGGGCGAGTCCAGCGGGGTCTGCTCGTCCGGGATGCCTGTCGGAGCGCCATTCGCGACGGGAACCTTGCCGGTCAGGTCCAGCAGGTCGAGCAGGAGGTCGATCTCCTCGCGTGACTCCTCCATGCTCCGGTCCGACCGGCGGGTGCCGAAGTGCGCGGGAATCAGCCCGCGGATGTCGAAGGTGGGCGACAACAGCCCATGCACGATCGCGAACTGGTCGTCGGCCTCGTTCTTGGCGTCGGTGTTGATGATCACCCGGCGTCTGCTCGGCTTCACCTGTGTCGACCTCCATCGGCTGATCGAATAAATATTCACTACTGCATAAGACGTCGCCATGAGTGTCGCCACGACGCTAGAGTCCCGTCAAGGGCTCGGTTGAACGTTGTCAGACTTGGAGGGCGATCGATGGCGCCGGCCGTACTCGCGGTGGACCAGGGCACCACGAACTCGAAGGCAGTCCTGGCGAGTGCTGACGGCACCGTGCTGGCCACCGGGTCCGCACCGGTCGCGCTCTCGGCTCCGCAGCCCGGCTGGGCCGAGCAGGATGCCGACGACCTGTGGCGCAGCGTGCTCGAGGCGATCTCGTCGTGCCTGGCCGCCGCGGAGCCCGTCGAGATCGCCGGGATCGGATTGTCGACGCAGCGTGAATCGGTGGTCGGCTGGGACCGTCGTACCGGTGAGGCTGTGGGCCCGGTCATCGGTTGGCAGGACGTGCGTACGACGTCCTGGTGTTCGTCGCTCCCGCCCGGCTTGGACACACTGGTGCGATCTCGCACCGGACTGCGGGTGGATGCGATGTTCTCGGCGCCGAAGCTCCGCTGGCTGCTCGACCACACGAACGCCGATCGCGTGGGCACCGTGGACTCGTGGCTGATCCATCGGCTGACTGGTTGCCGTGAGCACCTGACTGACGCGGGCAATGCCTCGCGGACCTTGCTGTACGACGTACTCGGGCTCGACTGGTCCCCGGCGCTGCTCGAGGCCTTCGGCGTACCTCGATCCGTACTGCCCGAGGTACGGCCTTCGAACGCCGGATTCGGCGTCACCGCAGGCGTTTCAGGCCTGCCGGACGGGATCCCGATCGTTGCCGTGCTGGCGGACTCGCATGCGGCGATGTACGGCCAGGGCTGCACGCGGGCCGGGATGATCAAGGCGACGTACGGGACCGGGTCGTCGGTGATGACGCCGGTCGACGAGTTCGTTGCGGACGGATGCACTCTGGCGTGGCTGACGGACCGGCCGCTGTACGCGCTCGAGGGGAACATCGTCTCCTCGGGCGCCGCGCTCGCCTGGACGGCCACCACACTCGGACTGCCGGACGTGGGCACGTTGATGGAACTCGCGGCGACTGTGGACGACGCCGGCGGAGTCAGCCTGGTGCCTGCGTTCGCCGGCCTCGGGGCCCCGCACTGGGACCGTGCCGCGCGGGCCGCGATCACCGGGATGAGCAGTTCCACCACCCGCGCGCACCTGGCCCGCGCCTGCGTCGACGCCGTCGCTCACCAGATCTGCGACGTCACCGACACCATCCCGGGCACACCCGCACGCCTGCGCGCCGACGGCGGCGCGACCGTCTCGGATCTCCTCATGCAGACCCAGGCCGACCTGCTCGGCCACCCCGTGGAGGCTGCCGATGTTGCCGAGATCTCGGCCCTGGGCGCCGCCGAGCTCGCCTGGGCCACTCTCGGCGCTCGCACCGGCTGGGCCGCCCAGCGCGGCTACCGCAGCTTCGAGCCCGCCATCGACGCCGCTGCGCGAGCGAACCGCCGCGTCGAGTGGGCGGCCGCGGTCGCCTCGGTTCGCACCTCGAAGTGACGTCCATCTCGCTCTGAGTGTGCTGACCGGATGTGGTCGGACATCGCTTTCCGTGACGGGTTGACTCGTCGTGACGGCCCACCTAAAGTGGCGGCCACAGGCCTCGGAAAGCCCTTTCCCAGGCTCACGAGGGGAGGCGGCGATGTGCGAGTTCGGACCGGGCCCGGCCACGGCGCTGCCGGGCGGCATCGGCATCTCGTTGCTGAAGGTGTACGACCTCCGGGCCCCGGACGGTTCGGCCGGCGGGTCCCCGCACGTGCACCTGGCCTGCTCCGAGGGGTACTACGTGGTCGCCGGATCCGGCGCGGTCCAGACGCTGAACCCCAAGGGCTTCACGGAGACCCCGCTCGAGGCCGGCGCTGTGGTCTGGTTCGACCCCGGGACGATTCACCGGCTGGTCAACGGCGGCGGTCTCCAGATCCTGGCGCTGATGTCGAACTCCGGGCTCCCCGAGGCCGGCGACGCCGTACTGACGTTGCCGCCGGAGCACCTGACGGACCGCGAGACCTATCTGAAGGCGACCACCCTCACCGGCGAGGGTGAGGCCCGGACCACGTCCGCGATGGCCCGGCGCAACCTCGCGCTCGACGGCTTCGCCGTACTGCGGGAGTCCTACGAAACCGACGGGCCGTCCGCGCTGGACGACTTCTACGCGGCGGCGGTCCGGATCGTCCAGCCGCAGCTACCGGACTGGCGCCGCCGCTGGGACCAGGGCGCTCGCCGGCTGGCCGAGCAGACCGGCGCCGCCCTCGATGCTCTCGAAGCCGGTACGGCGCCGCACCTACAGACCGCTGAACTCCACGAACTACCCGCCCCCACCGAGTTCGGCCTGCATGGCATGTGCGGTCGCCTCGACACCTACGACATTTCTTCGCGAGAGGCAGAACAGTGAACGAGCGACGCGTCGGCATCGTGATGAACGGCGTCACCGGCCGGATGGGCCTGCGCCAGCACCTCGAGCGTTCCATCGTGGCGATCCGCGAGCAGGGCGGCCTGCCCGCCGCCGACGGGACGATGATCATCCCCGAGCCGATCCTGGTCGGCCGCAACGAGCTGAAGCTGCGCCGGATCGCGGAGCAGTACGGCCTGACCCGGTGGACCACCGACCTGTCCGAGGCGCTCGCCGAGCCGGACGTCGAGATCTACTTCGACTCGTCGCTGACCCAGCTCAGGGAGAAGGGGGTCCGCGCCGCGGTCGAAGCGGGCAAGGCGATCTACTGCGAGAAGCCGATCGCGGAGAGCCTGGACGCGGCGATCGACCTGGCCCGGTTGGTCCGGGACGCCGGGCTGAAGAACGGCATCGTCCAGGACAAGCTGTCGCTGCCCGGGCTGCGCAAGCTCAAGCGACTCGTCGACGGTGGGTTCTTCGGCCGGATCCTCTCGGTCCGCGGTGACTTCGGCTACTGGGTCTTCGAGGGTGACTGGCAGGAAGCGCAGCGGCCGTCGTGGAACTACAAGCTCGAAGAGGGCGGCGGCATCATCCTCGACATGTTCTGCCACTGGCGGTACGTGCTCGACCAGACCTTCGGCCAGGTCAAGTCGGTGTACTGCCAGGGCGCGACCCACATCCCGACCCGGGTCGACGAACAGGGCAACGAGTACGCCGCCACCGCGGACGATTCGGCGTACGGCGTCTTCGAGCTGGAGGGCGGGATCATCGCGCAGATGAACTCCTCCTGGGCGACGCGGGTGTTCCGCGACGAGCTGGTCGAGTTCCACGTCGACGGGACCGAGGGATCCGCGGTCGCGGGGCTGCGGAACTGCCGGGCGCAGCACCGGTCCGCGACGCCGAAGCCGGTGTGGAACCCGGACCTGCCGGCCACCGAGAGGTTCCGCGACCAGTGGGCGACGGTGCCGGACAACGAGGTGTTCGACAACGGGTTCAAGGTGCAGTGGGAGATGTTCCTGCGGCACGTGGTCGACGACGCCCCGTTCACCTGGGACTTCGTCGAGGCCGCCAAGGGCGTGCAGCTGGCCGAGCTGGGCCTGCAGTCCTGGCGCGAGGGCCGCAAACTCGAAGTCCCCGCCCTGAACCTCGAGGGACAGCTGTGACGCTCGAGGTTCTCCTTCCATCCGGTGGTGGGTTGGAGAGGTACCGGTTGGTGGGTGAGCCGGTTGCTCGGGGCACCTATTCGCCGGCTCGGTCGCGGCTGGCGTTCGCGGCTGCGCACGTGGTGGCGGATCCGCTGGGGGACAACTCGCCGGGTGCGCCTGCGGTGATCGATTGGGAGCACACGCTGGAGTTTCGGCGCCATCTGTGGTCGCTGGGGTTGTCGGTGGCTGAGGCGATGGACACCGCGCAGCGTGGGATGGGGCTGGACTGGCCGGCGACGCAGGAGTTGATCCGGCGGTCCGCGGGCGAGGCGCCGGACGGGCGGATCGCGGTTGGCGTCGGCACAGATCAGCTCACCGCTGCGAGCCGTCCCGCCGCCGGCTCCGGCGGTGCCCACGCGTTGGACGCGGTGATTGCCGCGTACGAAGAGCAGCTCGGTCTGGCCGAGGAGGTCGGCGCACAGCCGATCCTGATGGCTAGTCGGGCGTTGTGTGCTGCGGCCGAGTCGCCTGACGACTACCGGAAGGTCTACGACCGGCTGCTGGGTCAATCGACCCGCCCGGTGATCCTGCACTGGCTCGGGTCGATGTTCGATCCGGCGCTCGACGGCTACTGGGGTAGCGACTCGCTCGACACCGCCGCCGACGTCGTCGTCGATCTGATTGCCGACAATGCGACAAAGGTGGACGGCATCAAGGTCTCGCTGCTGGACGCCTCGCGTGAAGTTGCCCTGCGCAACCGTCTGCCGGAGGGCGTCCGGCTCTACACCGGCGACGACTTCAACTACCCGGCCTTGATCAAGGGCGACGACGACCGCTACAGCGACGCGCTGCTCGGCATCTTCGCCGCGATCGCGCCCGCCGCCGCGGCGGCGCTGAAGGCGCTGGACGACGGCGACCTCGACACCTACGACCGTGTCTTCGCACCGACGGTCCCGCTCGCGCGGCAGATCTTCTCGGCGCCGACGTACTACTACAAGACCGGGATCGCCTTCCTGGCCTGGCTGAACGGGCACCAGCCCGGGTTCTCGATGGTGGGTGGCCTGCAGACCGGCCGGTCGCTGCCCCACCTGGCCGACACCTTCCGGCTCGCCGATCAAGCCGGCGTACTGACGAATCCGGATCTTGCCGTTCAGCGGTTCGGGCAGTTGCTGCGGGTGGGTGGAGTCGACGCGTGAATCGCTACAGCCTGAACCAGGCGACGACGAAGTACTGGCCGCTCGAGGATGTCGTCGCGGCCAGCGCCGAGGCCGAGCTGTCGTGGATCGGGCTGTGGCGTGAACCGATCCAGGAGTACGGCGTCGACAAGGCCGCCCGGCTCGTCGCCGACGCGGGACTGAAGGTGTCGTCGCTGTGCCGCAGCGGTTTCTTCACGTCGACCGATCCGGCCGAGCGAGCAGCGAAGATCGAGGACAACCGTCGCGCGATCGACGAGGCCGCCACGATCGGGACCTCCGTGCTGGTGCTCGTCAGCGGCGGTCTGCCGCCGGGCTCGCGCGACCTCGACGGCGCGCGTTCCATGGTCCGCGACGGGCTGGCCGAGCTGGCGCCGTACGCGTCGGAACGCGGGGTCAAGCTCGCGGTCGAGCCGTTGCATCCGATGTTCTGCTCCGACCGGTGTGTGGTGTCGTCGCTGTCGGGCGCCCTGGATCTCGCCGAGCAGTTCCCGGCGACGCAGGTCGGCGTGATCGTCGATGCCTATCACCTGTGGTGGGACGCCGACGTCTACCGGCAGATCGAGCGCGCGGGTGAGCGGATCCTCTCCTACCAGGTGAGCGACTGGGTCGTCCCGCTTCCGGAGGACACACTGCTCGGCCGGGGCATGATGGGCGACGGCTCGATCGAGCTGCGCCGTCTCCGTGCAGCGTGCGATGCGGCCGGGTACGACGGGCCGATCGAGGTAGAGATCTTCAACCAGAAGCTGTGGGACGCGCCAGGGCAGCAGGTCTTCGACCTTGCGCTCGCGCGGTATCGGGAACACGTCATCTGACCCTCGACATCAGGAGCTGACCGTATGAGTGACCGGACCATTCCCGCCGACGGCATCGGCATGCACCTCTACACGATGCGCGACGTGCTGGCCGAGGACTACCCGGGGACGCTGAAGCGCCTCGCCGGGATCGGATATCGCACGATCGGGGTGAGCGGGCGGTTCGACCACAGCGCCGAAGAGATCCGGTCCTTCGCGGACGACGCCGGGCTGTCGATCGTGCTCGAGCACATCGGGTACACCCGGATGGCGGACGACTGGGACAGCGCGCTGGCCGGCGTGAAGACGCTGGGCGGGAAGTGGGTCGTCGTACCGTCGATTCCCTCCGAGCTGCATTCGGTGGAGGGTTTCCGTACGGCGGCCGCGGCGTTCACCGAGGCGGGTAAGGCTGCGCGTGATGCCGGACTGAAACTGCTGTTCCACAACCACGGGCGCGACTTCGACTCGGTCGACGGGCAGATCCTGTTCGACATCCTGCTGGACGTGGATCCGGAACTGCTCGGGTTCGAGTTCGACCTGTACTGGGCGGTCGAGGGCGGCCAGGATCCGGCGCAGTACTTCCAGGAGAACCCGGGCCGGTTCCCGGCGCTGCACGTGAAGGACATGGCCGCGGACGGGTCGTGGGAGGACGTCGGCGCCGGCAAGCTCGACTTCGCCGCGATGTTCGCGCACGCCTCGGAGGGCGGGGTCGAGCAGTGGCTGGTCGAGCACGACAAGCCGACCGACGCCTGGCACTCGGCCGAACGCAGCTACCGCGGCCTGACCGAACTCCGGTTCTGAACGGGACCACCAGATACGGCTTAACCGGATCAGATCTGGTGACGACCGCTCACTGCTGGTGAGATCGGTCTAGGCTCGATCCGTGCCGAAGGAGCCTACGGTCCGGCTGACCGCCATCCGCCGCCTGTACGAGGTGAGCGCCCGGATGGGTGCCGGGCGGAGCCTGGCCGAGACGCTGCAGGCAGTCGTCGACGGTGTGGTGGACGGGCTCGGCTTCGGCATCGCCGTACTGAACCTGCGCCACCCGGACGGCAAGTTCGAGGTGATCGCGGTGGCCGGCTCGCCGGAGGCGCGGGAAGCCCTGCTCGGCACGGTGAGCGCGGCGGACATCTTCGACGGCGAGTTCGCCATCGCGGACAAGTGGGGCGGCTTGCGCTTCGTGCCGCACGAACGGCTGCCCGAAGGCGAGGTCGTCGGCTGGGTGCCCGAGATCCCGGTGTCGGACGACCCCGCCGCCTGGCATCCGCTGGACGCGTTGTTCGCGCCCCTGCACTCGTCCGACGGTGAACTGGTCGGGATGCTGGCGGTCGACCTGCCCGAGGATCAGCGGCGGCCAGGGCCGATCCACCGGGAGTTGCTGGAGATCTTCGCCACCCAGGCCGGGCTGGCGATCGACAAGGCCCGGTTGACCGATCAGTTGCTGGCCGAGAAGACCCGGCTCGAGGCGAGCGAGACAACGTTCCGGATGGTCTTCGAGGGCGCCGGGAACGGGATGGCCACGATCGCCTTCGACGGGTCCGAGGCGGGCCGGATCGTGCGCGTGAACGACGCGTTCTGCCGGATCACCGGGTACGCCGCCGCCCAGCTGATCGGCGTACCGATGGTGGACTTCCTCCGCGACGAGGAGCCGGCCCAGTCCCAGCGGGAGCTCGAAGAGCTTGCCCGAGGCAACAGAACGTACCGGTTCGAGCGCATCTTCACCCAGCCCGGCGGCAACGAGATCTGGCTCGGCGGGACGGCGACGATCGTCGCCCAGGGCGCCGGGCTGCCGCGGATCCTGCTGATCCAGATCGACGACGTGACCGCCCGCAAGGACGCCGAGCGCGAACTGCGCCACCACGCCGCGCACGACCCGCTGACCGGCCTGCCCAACCGTCGCCTGCTCCAGCACCGCTTCGCCGCGGTGCTGGAGCGGACCCGCGCGTCAGGCCGGCCGGGTGCCGTGCTGTTCTGCGATCTCGACCACTTCAAGCTGGTGAACGACGGCTACGGTCACGAGGCCGGCGACCGCGCGCTGCGCGAGATCGCCACCCGGCTGGCCGCCGAGGTCCGGCACGGCGACACCGTGGCCCGCCTGGGCGGCGACGAGTTCGCGATCCTCGCCGAGGACATCGTCGACGAGGACCTCGCGACCCTCATCACCCGCCTCGAGACCGCCGTCAGCCGCCCGCTCCCCGGCATCACCATCGAGGTCAGCACCAGCATCGGCACCGCCCCGATCACGCCCGGCTCGACCGACCTGGACACCCTCCTCCACACCGCCGACCAGGCAATGTACGACGCCAAGCACCGCCGCGGCTGACCTCAGGCGGCGTCCAGGGTGGCTACCTGGTCGGGGGTGAGTTCGAGGTCCAGGGCGGCGTACGAGTCGCGGATCGTCTCCGGGCGGCTGGAGCCGGGGATGGGGACGACGTGCGGGGACTTGGCCAGCAGCCAGGCGAGGGTGACGCGCTGCGGGCTGACACCGAGGTCGGCGGCGAGCCGGTGGAACGCGGGGTGCTTGCTGCCGAGGTCGCCGGCGTTGGAGATGCCACCGAGCGGCGCCCAGGGCAGGAACGCGATGCCGAGCTCGTCGCACAGCTCGAGCTCCGGCTCGCTGGACCGGAACGCCGGCGAGAACTGGTTCTGCACCGAGACGAGGCGGCCGCCGAGGATCTCGTTGGCCTGCTTGATCTGGGCCGGGTTCGCGTTCGAGATGCCGGCCATCCGGATCTTGCCGGCGTCGAGCAGGTCGCGGATCGCGCCGATGGAGTCCGCGTACGGCGTCTTCGGGTCGGGCCGGTGGAACTGGTAGAGCCCGATCGCCTCCACCCCGAGCCGCTTGAGCGACTCGTCCGCCGCCTCCTTCAGGTGCGCCGGGGACCCGTCCACGGTCCAACTGCCGTCACCGGGTCGCTGGTGGCCACCCTTCGTCGCGACCAGGACCTTCGAGGTGTCGCCGCCGTACGACGCCAGCGCCTTGGCGATCAGGGACTCGTTGTGGCCGACGTCGGTCGCGGTCAGGTGGTACGCGTCGGCGGTGTCGATCAGCGTGATGCCGAGGTCGAGCGCCGCGTGGATGGTCGCGATCGACCGGGCCTCGTCGGGCCGGCCCTCGATCGACATCGGCATGCCGCCGAGCCCGATCGCGCTGACCTCGACGTCGCCGATCCGGCGGGTGTGGTTCGTCTGAGCTGCCATGTCTCCAACGTCCCGCGTGCGGGTCTCCGATTCCAACAGGAATCTCCGCACAGACTCAGCACTCCTGGTGCTGAATCGATGTCAAGGGGTTACCTTTCGAACGGTAGTTACGTAAGAATGTGACGCAACTCGACCTCCCCTGGATCGGAGCCCGCCCGTGCCTCCTCCTCCCACCCGTCGTACCTTCCTCCAACTGACCGGCCTGAGCGCCGCCGCGGTCGCCATCGGCGTCGCCGCGCCGGCCGGCGCCGACGCCACCCCGGGACGCCCGATTCCGTCCGGCGCCTTCGCGCTCGGCGTCGCCTCCGGTGATCCGCGCACCGACGGTTTCGTCCTCTGGACCCGACTCGCCCCGACGCCGCTGGCGACCGACGGACACGGCGGGATGCCCGCTGAGCCCGTCCCCGTGCAGTACGAAGTCGCCGAGGACAGCCAGTTCAAGCGCGTCGTACGCCGGGGGCTCGCGATCGCCACCCCGGAGCTGGCGCACGCCGTACATCCCGAGGTGCGCGGTCTGCGGCCGGACCGCGAGTACTTCTACCGGTTCCGCGCCGGCAGCGAGCTCAGCCCGGTCGGCCGGACCAAGACGCTGCCGGTCCAGGGGTCGCAGTTCACCTTCGCCACCGCCTCGTGCCAGGCCTGGTACCACGGGTACTTCGCAGCCCATCGCGACATCGCCCGGCGGGCGCCGGACGCGGTGTTCTTCCTCGGCGACTACATCTACGAGTACGGGATCGTTGCCAGCGACAACCTCTGGCGCGAGGGCGTCTCGGTCGGGCCCGAGCACGGCGTGGAGATCGAGACACTGGAGCAGTACCGGTTGCGGTACAGCCTGTTCAAGACCGACCCGGACCTGCAGGCCGCGCACGCGGCCGCGCCGTGGTTCCTGGTCTGGGACGACCACGAAGTACAGAACAACTACGGCGCCGACAACTCGCTGTACGGGATCCCGCCGGAACTGTTCGTGCATCGCCGCGCCGTTGCGTATCGCGCGTTCTACGAGAACGTACCGGTCGCCCTGGACAGCCTGCCGCATGGACCGGACGGTCAGCTCTACCGGCGGTACGACGTCGGATCGCTCGCGCGGGTGCACCTGCTCGACACCCGGCAGTACCGCGACCCGCTGCCGGTGGACGAAGCCGATCGCGTGTCCGAGCAGCGCACCATCATGGGCGCCGAGCAGGAGAAGTGGCTGTACGACGGACTCCGGCATTCACCCGCGGCCTGGAACGTCGTTGCGGGCGGTGTCGTCCTCAGCGCGATCACCGACGACCGGACCGAGCAGTGGGACGGCTATCCGGCGAACCGGCGCCGGGTGCTCGAGGCGATGGGCCAGGCGGGCACCGCGGTGATGCTCACCGGCGACATCCACCGCCACGTGGCCTCGGAACTGAAGCTGGACTTCGCGAATCCGGACTCGCGGACGGTCGGCGTGGAGCTGGTGTGCTCGTCGGTCGGCTCCAACGGGGACGGCACCGACACCGACCAGTACGCGCAGGACTGGCTCCAGCACCCCTACGTGAAGCTCTACAACGCGCGCCGTGGGTATGTGCACTCGACCTTGACCCGATCCGACCTGACCTCGGAGTTCGTCACCTTCCCCTACATCCAGGCCGACGCGAACGCCGAACCGCGGGTGGTCGCGACCTTCCGCACGCCCGCTGCCGATCCTCGTCTGGAGGCACTGTGATGAATCGTCCTCCCGCCATCACCCAGCTTCGTGGTACCGGCGACATCGGCACCCTCACTCTCGACTGGAAACCTGTGTCGTGGGCAACGGTTGTCGACCACTACGCCGTGTACGTCGCCGAGCCCGGATCCGCGACGTACACCCTGCTGGGCAAGACCGTCTATCCACACTTCGTGCATCGCGGCCTCGGATTCGCCGGCGTCACCAGGTCCTATCGGGTGGTGACAGTGGATGCTGCGGGCAACAGGTCGCAGGCGTCGCGTTCCCTTGCCGCTGCGAACAAGACGTCCGTGACGCTATCCGGTCAACCGATCGCGCGAGTCGGCGTCTATGACGGCAAGGGCTCGGAGCTGGCGCTGTCGCCCAAGGGGTACGCCGACTACCCGGTGCGCTTCCCGTCGGACGTCGACTACACCTACGGGACTTCGGTGCCTTCGGCCGACTGGTCGTACCTGTTCCCCGGGCCGGCGGACAAGTGGGCCGGAACGAAGAACCACACAGTGACGTTCCGGTTCGATCTGACCGCGCCGCCGGAGCAGGATCTCGACCTGGCGCTGTGGCTGATCGACAGCCACGCCAGCATCCCGGGCTCCGCCGTACTGTCCGTCAACGGCACCGAGGTCGGGCGGCTGGCGTTCGCGAACGGTGCCACCAAAGGCTCGACGATTGCCGACAGCACCTACCCCGGTTCACCGCTCAAGCCGTCGTACCTCGAGGCACCGTTGCCCAAGGCACTCTTCCGGACAGGTCAGAACGCAATCGAGCTGATGAAGGACGAGGGCTCATGGATCGCCTACGACGCCTTCGGGATCTATGCGCGGACGTGACGGCAACCCAGGCCGCCGTGTCGACGGCGGCCTGGCTGCCTGACCTCAGCTCTTACACGTGTCAGCTGGCGTGCACGCGTGGGTCGCGGTCTTCGACGACGTACGTCTGGCGCGCAGGTGAACGACGGCGGGGCACGATAGGTCCATGCAGATCGACGAACGAGTACGACGAGCCCGCCCTGACGACATCCCCGCGCTCGTGGACCTGGTGTACGGCCTGGCCGAGTACGAGCGAGCCCCCGACGAGTGCCGGCTGACCGCGGACCAGCTCCACACCGCACTCTTCGGCGAGAACCCCGCCGTCTTCTGCCACGTCGCCGAACACGAGGGCGCGGTGGCCGGATGCGCCCTGTGGTTCCTCAGCTTCTCCACCTGGCGCGGCGTCCACGGCATCTACCTCGAAGACCTCTTCGTCCGCCCCGAAACCCGCGGCACCGGCCTCGGCAAAGCCCTCCTCACCGCCCTGGCCCAAGAGTGCGTCATCCAAGGCTACGAACGCCTCGAATGGTCCGTCCTCGACTGGAACACCCCCGCCATCGACTTCTACAAGTCCCTGGGCGCCCACCCCCAAGACGAATGGACCATCTACCGCCTGACCGACGAACCCCTCACCCGCCTCGGCTCGTAGCCTCCGGGCCGGTGACGCACCCGGAATAGGCGCGGGGGTTCGGCCGTTGATGCGGTGTCTTGGTTGATACGAGGAGGTGTTTGGTGGAGGACTTGCGGGCGCTCAGTTATGGGCTGGGGCAGCAGTACTTCGAGGAGCGGGATTATCGGGGGGCTATCCGGGCTCTGCGGCCGGTGGTGGAGGAGACGCCTGAGGATGTGGGGACTCGGTTGCTGCTGGCTCGGGCCTACTATCACGCCGCGTTGCTGAAGCCGGCTGAGGAGCAGTTGCTCGAGGTGATCGAGCGGGAGCCGACCGAGTACTACGCGCACCTGATGATGGCGCGGACGCTCGAGCGGCAGTCCCGGACCGAGGAGGCCGGCAAGCACCGCCGGATCGCGGCGGCGCTCACCGGTGACGACGAACTCCTCAAGCCTCACAGCGCCTGACGACGGGCGCGTTCAGCGCGCCTGACGTTGGGCGACGTACAGGTCGGGGACGGCGGGGCGGTCGCCCAGTAGGTAGGTGCCGTTCTCGAGGTCGCCTTGGAAGTCGCGGGGCAGGCCGCTCGGGTCTGCGGTGAGACCTTGCAGGCCGACGGTGATGCTGCGGGGTGCGACGTCGGCGAGCTGGATCGCGTAGGGACTGCCGGAGGTGATCCGGACGTTCCAGTGCGCGATCCGCGCGCCGAACAGCGGCCCGGACGCGGCAGACCCACCGACCCGGCCGTTGTTCACCAGCGTGATGTCGGTACGGGCGTTCTCGAACGGCATCGCGCGATGCGTGTCGAACGTCCCCTCGGCCATCCGCCCGCGCCGCCAGACGTTGCCCGCCGACAGCCCTTCCAGGTTGAGGCCGTGATGCGTCGACCCGGACGGCAGCGGCACCGTGAACTGCTCGATCTCGAACCCGTCCACCTGGTTGTCGTGCGACTGCATCCGGCAGGCGAAGCTGTGATGCGCGGACCGGCCGCCGACCACCACGTTCGTCAGCGTCACCGCCTTCGTCGTGGTGAACCCGAACCCGAGATCGCAGTTCTCCACCCGTACGTCGTCCGCCCAGCAGTCGTGAACCGCCTGGAAACACAGGCCGTTCGACCCCGGATGCCTGTTGTGCGCGGTCATCGGCCGCAGCTCGTTCCGAATCGTCAACGACTCGACACCGACGTCGTGGACCGTCGGCCCGACCTCCCGCAACCGCGACGGCCAGCTCGGCCGGAGGTCGTACCTGAGCGGCTGGGCCAACCGCACCAACCGCTCACCCAGCACCGCCTCGATCCGCACCGGCCACTGCAGGCTCGCGTACTGCACGTACTGCCCACCGGACCCGGTCGTCAGCTGCGGTGCCTTCACTGGCCAGTCGTACTCCCGCGTCCCGGCCACGTCCCCGGCCAGATGCCGCAGTACGCCGGCATCGGCCGGATTGTCGGTCTCGAGTACGACGAGATCCCCGGCGGCGAGGTGTTCGGTCGAAGACACGAGCAGCGTCCGTTGACCGCGGGACGCCGCACCGACCTCGGCCAACGTGTCGCCGAGCAACCAACCTTCGGAGCCGGCGTAGTCCTCGGCCTCCGACAGTGCCTTCCGCTCCGGCGCCATCACCCAGATCTGGCCACCCGTCCACGACCAGCGGCTGTTGCCGGTCGACTGCAGGTTCGGCCGGTAGCCCTCCTCGAGCGGGCGGTTGAAGTGCAGGATCGTGCGCTCCCGGCCCGCTCCCGTCAGGACGACGTTCGACCAGTGGATCCAGACCGGCGAGTCGAAGCGGTACACACCGGGAGGTACGACGACCGTTCCGCCACCGCGACTGCCGGCGTACTGGAGGGCCTGGGTGAAGGGGACGGACGCGTCCGCGGTGCTGCCGGGACGAGCGCCGAAGTCGGTGACGTTCGCGACCACCCGCGGGCGGAGCGGGTGCTCGCCGCCGCGGAAGCCGGCGTGGGAGATGTCGGGGATGAGCGGATGGGCGCCGGGTGCCTCGGCCCATTCGGCCAGGAGTTGGGTGGAGAGGTCACCACGAGAGGCCGGCGGGGTGGCAGCGGCGGCAGGTGAGGTCAGCAAGGTGGTCGCGGGAACGGCTGCGGCACTGCCGAGCAGGAGACGCCGGGTCAGGCGGGGCGAGGTGTTGGGGTTCTGCATGGAGAACTCTCCTCAGGGGCGGTGAGGTTTCGCATGACGGGACCTAGTTTCACCACATGGACCCGGCCTGACAAGGGCGTGATGGAATGACGGACAGGTGATTGGCGTTGGGCTGGGCATCGGTAGTTTAATAGTGAACTATCTACCCAGTCGAGGAGGACAGATGCAGTTCGGTGTGTTCACCGTCGGTGACGTGACCGAGGATCCGACCACCGGTACGACCGTGAGCGAGGCCGAGCGGATCAAGGCGATGGTGGCCATCGCACTGAAGGCCGAAGAGGTCGGCCTGGACGTGTTCGCGCAGGGTGAGCACCACAACCCGCCGTTCGTGCCGTCGTCGCCGACCACCCAGCTCGGCTTCATCGCCGCGAAGACCTCGAAGATCATCCTGTCCACCGCGACGACCCTGATCACCACCAACGACCCGGTGAAGATCGCCGAGGACTACGCGATGCTGCAGCACCTGGCCGACGGCCGGGTCGACCTGATGATGGGTCGCGGCAACACCGGACCGGTGTACCCGTGGTTCGGTCAGGACATCCGCAACGGCATCGGGCTCGCGATCGAGAACTACGCCCTGCTGCGCCGGCTTTGGCGTGAGGACGTGGTCGACTGGGAAGGCAAGTTCCGTACGCCGCTGCAGGGCTTCACCGCGACCCCGCGGCCGCTGGACGGCGTACCGCCGTTCGTGTGGCACGGGTCGATCCGCTCGCCGGAGATCGCCGAGCAGGCCGCGTACTACGGCGACGGCTTCTTCCACAACAACATCTTCTGGCCGGTCTCGCACACCCAGCGGATGATCGAGCTGTACCGCAAGCGCTTCGAGCACTACGGCCACGGCGCCGCGGACCAGGCGATCGTCGGTCTCGGCGGTCAGGTGTTCATGCGGAAGAACTCGCAGGACGCCGTCAACGAGTTCCGGCCGTACTTCGACAACGCGCCGGTCTACGGACACGGGCCTTCCCTGGAGGACTTCAGCCGGGAGACGCCGTTGACGGTCGGCAGCCCGCAGCAGGTGATCGAGCGGACGCTGACGTTCCGGGAGCACTTCGGTGACTACCAGCGCCAGCTGTTCCTGATGGACCACGCCGGGCTGCCGTTGAAGACCGTGCTGGAGCAGCTGGACATCCTCGGCGAAGAGGTGGTTCCGGTACTGCGCAAGGAGTTCGCCGCCAAGCGGCCGGCGCAGGTCCCGGACGCGCCGACGCACGCTTCGCTGAAGGCCGCCGCCGAGCGGGCACGCGACCTGGAGACGATCGCGGAGCCGGCCGGATCGGTCGAGGAGACGAGCCGATGAAGGAACGGGTGATCGCCGTGGTGACGGCCGGGCTGACGACACCGTCGTCGTCCCGGCTGCTCGCCGACCAGCTGGCGGCCGCCGTCCGGGACGAGTTGTCCGGGCGCGGGATCGAGTCGCGGATCGAGCTGATCGAGGCCCGCGACCACGCGCATGAGCTGACGAACAACCTCCTCACCGGCTTCCCCTCGGCCGAGCTGGAGAAGGTGCTCGCCACGGTGGCCGGGGCGGACGCTCTGATCGTGGTCTCGCCGACCTTCAGTGCGTCGTACTCCGGGCTGTTCAAGATGTTCTTCGATGTGCTCGACGACCAGGCGTTGGCCGGCAAGCCGGTCCTGCTCGCGGCGACCGGCGGGACCGAGCGCCACTCGCTGGTGCTCGAGTTCGCGCTGAGGCCGCTGTTCGCCTATCTGAAGGCGATCCCGGTCCCGACCGCCGTGTACGCCGCGTCCACGGACTGGGGTCCGAACGCGACGACGCTGCGGCCGCGCATCACTCAGGCCGCGAGCGAGCTGGTCGCCGCCCTGCAGCACGAGACGCCGACGCACGCGGATCCCTACGACAACCCAACGCCGTTCGAGGACCTGCTGAAGGGCTAGGACCGCTCGTCGATGAGCAGTGAGATGCCGTCGAGGATCCGGGTGAGGCCGAAGGACAAGGCGTGCGCGGGGTCGATGACCGACTGGAACTGCTCGCCGACAGAGGTGCCGACCCGTCCCGCCACCGGGAAGTGCTGAGCCGCGCCGGACATGACGCGGGTCAGGGTCGGCGAGATCTGCCGCCACCACTCCTCGTCGGACAGCCCGGACTCGCGCTGGGTCCGGAGCTGTTCGGCGCCGGCACGGGCGGTCCCGTGAACGTGCGTGAGCACCAGGGTCAGGGCCGAGTCCATCTCGACGTCGGTCAGCCCGAGGCCGTCGAGCGGCCGTAGCTCGGCCTCGTACTTGACGGTGATGTTGGGGCCGAGCGCGTTGCGCATGGTCGGGACGTCGTGGATCCAGGGGTGCTTCGTGAGCACGTCCCAGTTGCGACGGGCAATGAACTCCAGCGCTCCACGCCAGCCGCCGGGCTGCCGCGAGGGTTCGTCGGCGTCGGCGTACAGGTCGCCGTACACGCTGTCGAACATCAGGTCGGTCAGCTCGCCCTTGCCCGGGACATGCGTGTACAGCGACATCGTCCCGGCCTTCAGCTGCTCGGCGACCATCCGCATCGAGACCGCGTCGAGCCCCTGAGTGTCGGCCAGGTCGATCGCCGTGTCGACAATCGCCCGCACGGTCAGGCCGGACCGGCCGGGCTTGGTGTGGCTGCCCCAGAGCAGCGCCAGACTGCGCGCCGGATCGGGCGCGGACACCTTCTTTCCTGCCAACGGAACTAACTCCAGCCGCTCGTCGTTGTCCCGATCGTACCTGAGTCGTACAGTGTACGGTACACTCTACGACTCAACCTGGGCGAGAGGTGGGAAGTGACTACGGAACGTGTAATCGAGGCCGTCGGCGTACGGAAGAACTACTGGGGCGGCACCGAGGGCGCGGGGCTGAACGGTTTCGACCTGGAGGTCACCGCCGGCACGGTGACGGGGCTGCTCGGCCCCAACGGTGCCGGCAAGACGACGGCGGTGCGGATCCTGTCCACACTGCTCGAGCTGGACTCCGGTACGGCGACGATCGCTGGGTACGACGTCCGTCGGCAAGGAGCGGAGGTACGGCGCCGGATCGGGCTGGTCGGGCAGTACGCCGCGATCGACGAAGTACTGACCGGGCGGCAGAACCTGGTCATGTTCGGCCGGCTGAACCACCTGGGGCGCACGGCCTCGGTACGCCGAGCCGACGAGTTGCTCGAGCGGTTCAGCCTGACGGAGGCAGCCGGTCAGGCGGTCAGCAAGTACTCCGGTGGGATGCGGAGACGGCTCGATCTGGCGGCCAGCCTGATCGTGGCGCCGGCGGTCCTGTTCGTGGACGAGCCGACGACCGGGTTGGATCCGGCCGGGCGGCTCGAGGTGTGGTCGGCCGTACGGCAGTTGGTCGACGGCGGGACGACGGTGTTGCTGACGACGCAGTACCTGGAGGAGGCGGATCAGCTGGCGAACCGGATCTCGATGCTCAAGGCCGGGGTGGTCGTGGCCGAGGGCACCCCGGACGAACTGAAGACGCGGCTCGGCTCGGACTGGCTGGACCTGGCGCTGGTCGATCCAGCCGACGTGCAGCGGGTGGTCGGGTTGGCCGGACCACTGGCGGACGGAGACATTCGGATTGCCGGCAATCGGATCAGCGTGCCGGTGAAGGACCGCACCAAGGCCCTCGTGGTGATGGCCAACTCGTTGCACGAGGCAAAGATCGAGCCGGAGGACATCACCTTGCGCAGACCCACGCTGGACGAGGTGTTCCTGCACCTGACGGGACCGGAGGTGGCGGCATGACGGGGTTTGGATGGGCGCTCGCGGATGGGTGGACGATCGCGCGGCGGACCTTGACGCACTGGCGGATGCAGCCGGGGCTGGTGCTCTTCTCCTGGTTCTTCCCGGTGCTGATGCTGCTGATGTTCGGCGGGCTGCTCGGCGGGGCGATGGACTTCCCCGACGGCGAGTCGTACTACGAACTGCTCGTGCCGGGGATCTTCGCGCTGTCGATGCTGTTCGGGCTGGAAGGCACGATGACCGCGGTCACCCAGGACCGGGACAAGGGGGTGACCGACCGGTTCCGCTCGCTGCCGATGAGCTCGGCGGCGGTCGTCCTCGGGCGGTGCATCGCGGACATGCTGGACTCGGTGGTGACGCTGATCGTGCTTGCCGCGGCCGGGCTCGCGCTCGGCTGGCGGTGGCATGAAGGACTGCCGGCCGCGGTGGCCGCGTTCGGGTTGCTGTTGCTGCTGCGGTTCGCATTGCTGTGGATCGGGATCTTCATCGGGCTGACGGTGAAGAACGCTCAGAGCGTGACGATGGTGCAGGTCCTGGTCTGGCCGATCGGCTTCCTGTCCAGTGCGTTCGTCGCCACGTCCACGATGCCGGCCTGGCTCGGCACGATCGCGCAGTGGAATCCGTTGTCGGCCACGGCCACCGCGTCGCGTGCCCTGTTCGGCAATCCCGATCCGTCGGCGACCGCCACCTGGATCGGCACCCATGCCGAGCTCGCGGCGATCATCGGGCCACTGGTCCTGACGGCAATCTTCCTGCCCCTGTCAGCCCACCGCTACCGCACGCTCTCCCGGTAGAGATGCCTGTGGGGCTCCGGCGGCATACCGCTGGAGCCCCACTCTAGAGCTTGCCTATGGCATCAATTGGCCGCCGTTGACCTCGATGATCTGGCCGGTGACGTACGACGCCATCCGCTCGGAGGCGAGGAACAGGATGGTGCCGACGCACTCGTGCGGGGTGCCGGAGCGGCCCATCGGGATGGTGCCGATCATCGCGTTCATCTGCTCGTCGCCGGTGTGGCGGTCGTGGAACGGGGTCTTGATCACGCCGGGCGAGATCGCGTTGACGCGGATGCCGTCCGGTGCGACCTCCTTGGCCAGGCCGCGGGTGAAGGTGCTGACCGCGCCCTTGCTGGTCGCGTAGACGACCGACCCGCCGCCACCGCCGTTCCGGCCGGCTATCGAGGTGACGTTGATGATGGAGCCGCCGCCCTGCGCGCGGAACACCGGCACGATCTTGCGGCTGACGGCGAACACCGACGTCAGGTTCACGTCGAGGATCCGGTGGAACTCCTCGTCGGGTACGTCGGTCACAGGGGTCCGCTTGACCAGGTCGCCCGCGTTGTTCACGAGTACGTCGATCCGCCCGTGCTTCGCCAGCACGTCGTCGATCAGCTTCCCGGCCGACGCCGGATCCGCGAGGTCCGCCTGGTGCAAGGACGCCGTACCGCCGGCCGTCTGCACCGCGCCGAGCGTGTGCCTGGCTCCCTCCTCGTTCTGGTGGTAGTGCAACGCGACCGCGGCCCCGGTCTCCGCGAACCCCACCGCCGCCGCGGCCCCGATCCCGCTGCTGGCCCCGGTCACCACCACAACCTGATCCCTGAAATCCAGATATCCCATGCGCCCCATCCTCCCCCGACGGCGCCTGGGAACGCGCCGTGGGCCAGTTCCAAGCGGCGCGGCCGGGGGTAGATTTTTTGGATGGGATATGCGCTGGGGCGGTTGGATCTTCGGCGGTGGCGGACGGGGGATGCGCTGCGGCTGACAGCGGCGCATCGCGATCCCGAGATGGCGAACCAGAACGGGATCGTGGACCGGGCGTCCGCGGTGGACTGGATCGGGCGCGTGGCGGACCTCGACAACGGGCATGTGTACGCCGTCGCGGACGCGGACGACCACCCGATCGGGTGTGTGGCGGTGACGAACATCGACCGGCATCAGGTCGGCTGGACGTGGTACTGGACCCTCGCCGAAGTCCGCGGCCAAGGCGTCGCCCGGGACTCGCTCCGCGCCCTCGCCAACTGGGCCCACCGGGAGGCCGGCCTCTACCGACTGGAGCTCGGTCACCGCACCAACAACGCGGCCTCGTGCGCGGTCGCCGCCGGTGCCGGTTTCCTCTACGAAGGCCTCGAACGCCAGCGCCACGCGTACGACGGCACCCGGTACGACGTCGAACGCCACGCCCGCCTGGCCACCGACCCGCTCAACCCACCCCAACGCCCAGTCACCGTCACCATCTGAGCCGTCAGCCCTTCGGCGGCTGCAGAACGCAGAACTCGTTCCCGTCCGGATCGCCGAGAAGATGCCAGGTCCAGCCGTCCTCGACGATGGGCTCAACGGTCACCTGCGTCGCCCCCAGCCCGCGCACCCGACTCACCTCGGCGGACAGATCCGGCGTCCGAAGGTCCAGGTGCAGACGGTTCTTGCCGACCTTCCGATCGTCCGTACGCTGCAGCAGAACTTCACAGCCACGCCCGTCGCCCGGAATCAGACTCAGGTACGTCGCCGACGAGCCGCCCGCGCGGTCGTAGCCCAGGACCTGGCTCCAGAACTCGGCGGAACGATCCAGGTCGGACACGTCGACCACGATCGCCAGCTCGCCGTGGGAGTACCGCTGCACCTCGCGATCAACCATGCAGCGACCCTACTGATCAGAGCGTGAGCTTCGGGTGGCGGTTGACGTCTTTGTAGAGGAGGTAGCGGAAGCGGCCAGGGCCACCGGCGTAGCAGGCCTGGGGGCAGAAGGCTCGGAGCCACATGAAGTCGCCCGCCTGCACCTCGACCCAGTCCTTGTTGAGCAGGTAGACCGCCTTGCCCTCCAGCACATACAGCCCGTGCTCCATCACATGTGTCTCCGGGAAGGGGATCACGCCGCCCGGCTCGAAGCTGACGATGTTGACGTGCATGTCGTGCCGCACATCGTCCGGATCCACGAACCGCTGCGTCTTCCACCGCCCCTCGGTGTCCGGCATCGCCACCCCCTCGACGTCCACCTCGTTCGTGACGAACGCCGGCGGTACGTCGATCCCCTCGATCCGCTCGTACGACTTCCGCACCAGGTGGAACCGCGTGACCCGATCGCTCACGTTCCGCACGGTCCAGTCCACGCCCGGCGGCACGAACGCATACCCACCCGGCCCGAGCTCGTGCTTCTCGCCGTCCAGGGTCACCGTCACGCTGCCCTCGACTACGAACAGCACCGCCTCGGCGGCCGGATCCGTCTCCGGCCTGTCACTCCCGCCACCGGGAGCGACCTCGACGATGTACTGCGAGAAAGTCTCCGCGAACCCGGACAACGGCCGCGCGAGCACCCACAACCGGGTGTCCTCCCAGAACGGCAGCCGACTGGTGACGATGTCCCGCATCGTGCCGCGCGGGAGTACGGCGTACGCCTCGGTGAAGACGGCGCGGTCGGTGGTGAGGTCGCTCTGCGCAGGCAGACCGCCCGTCGGGGAGTAGTAGCTCATCCTCGTTCTCCTCGGTTCAGCAGCCGCCCGCGGGGGCCGGCCTCGATGTCGACGGGAACGCCGCGGAGCCAGGTACGGCGGACCACGCCGGTGAGCGGGCGATCGGCGTACGGCGTGATGGCGTTCTTGTGCTGCAAGGCGTTCGGGTCGACGACGAAGGTCTCGTCGGGCGCGAGTACGCAGAGGTCGGCGTCGTACCCGACCTCGATCCGGCCCTTGGTCCTCAGCCCGACCTGCGCGGCCGGCGCCTGGCTCATCCAGCGGGTGAGGTCGGCCAGGGTGAGGCCGCGCTTGCGCGCCTCGGTCCACACCGCCGGCAGCCCGAGCTGGAGCGAGGCGATGCCACCCCAGGCGGTGCCGAAGTCACCGGTGTCGAGGTGCTTGAGGTCGATCGTCGACGGCGAATGGTCGGACACGACCAGGTCGATCACGCCGTCGCGCAGGCCGTCCCAGAGGCGTTCACGGTTCTCGGCCTCGCGGATCGGCGGGCAGCACTTGTACTGTGTCGCGCCGTCGGGGATCTCCTCGGCGGTGAGGGTCAGATAGTGCGGACAGGTCTCGGCCGTGATCCGTACGCCGTCACTGCGAGCCGCAGCGAGTAGCGGGAGGACGTCGGAGGAGGAAACGTGCAGGATGTGCACCCGGCAACCTGTCGCGCGGGCGAGTTCGATGACGTTGGCGACGGCTTCGGTTTCCGCCGCACGGGGGCGTGAGCGCAGGAAGTCGAGGTAGGTCGCGCCGTTCGGCGGTGGGGCATCGTCGATCCGGTGGGCATCCTCGGCGTGGACGATCAGCAGGCCGTCGAAGGCGCTGATCTCTCGCATCGCCGCCTGGAGTTGCGCGTGATCCAGCGGCGGGAACTCGTCGACGCCCGAGTGCAGCAGGAAGCACTTGAATCCGAAGACTCCAGCGTCGTGCAGCGGACGCAGGTCGGGGACGTTGCCCGGGATCGCGCCGCCCCAGAAGCCGACATCGACGTACGCCTGGTGCTGGGCGGTCTTCCGCTTCACCTCGAGCGCCGGTACGTCGCACGTCGGCGGGATGCTGTTCAGCGGCATATCGATGATCGTGGTGACGCCGCCGGCCGCGGCGGCCCGGGTCGCGGAGGTGAAGCCCTCCCAGTCGGTGCGACCCGGATCGTTGACGTGGACGTGGGAGTCGACCAGGCCAGGCAGCAGCACCTCGTCGTCGGCCAGGTGCACGTGCTCGGTGGCCGCGAGGTCGGCGTCGTACGGCGCGACGGCGGTGATCCGCCCGTCCCGGACGCCGACGGCACACGCCCGTTCACCTGCGGCGCTCACCACCCGGCGAGCCCGGATCACGAGGTCCAACGCTGTCATGCATCGCCCCTCTCACTTGCTGTCATCGTAGGTGGTCCGCCGCGATCCGCTCCCCGAGTCGCTGCAGCAACGGCACCGGTTCCGCGATACACCGCCGTACGTCGGGCTCCAGGTCTGTCAGGGCGTACGCCGCGACTACGCCGGCTGATCGCAGTCGCTCAGGGTCCAGCTTGTTGCTGCCACAGACCGCGACGACCGGGATGCCCGCGGCGGCGGCCGCGACTCCGGCGACTGCCTTGCCGTGCAACGTCTGCTCGTCGAGCGCACCTTCTCCGGTGATCACGAGGTCGGCGCCCTGGAGCTGTTCGTGGAAGCCGACGAGCTCGAGTACCAGCTCGATCCCTGGTCGCAACTCCGCCCCGAGGAGGGCCAGAGCTGCGAAACCCACTCCGCCGGCCGCGCCGGCTCCCGGGGCATGACGGAGGTCCTGCCCGGTCTCCCGAGCCACCAGATCGGCCCAGCGCGCCAGGGCGGCGTCAAGCTCCTTCACCTGCTCGGGGTTGGCGCCCTTCTGCGGGCCGTAGACGGCGGCAGCACCAGTTGCCCCGGTCAACGGGTTGTCCACGTCGCACGCCACCACGACCTCGATGCCGTCCATACGTTCCCGAAGGGCACGCAGGTCGAGCGCAGCTGTGCCACCCAACGCCGTGACGATCCCGGCTCCACCATCGGTTGATGCGCTACCGCCGATGCCCAGAATCACGCGGGTGCAGCCGTCGTCGATCGCGGCGGCCATCAGCTCGCCGGTTCCGCGTGAGGTCGCTGTCATCGGGGCGGGCGCGCCACCCGGCAACCGGACCAGGCCCGAGACGTCGGCCAGCTCGACGACGGCTACGTCGCCGCGGCGGGCGAAGCCGGTTTTGACTGGTTCGCCGGTCGGGCCGGAGGCGGTGACCGGAACCAGGTGGAAGCCGGCCGCGACAGCGGCGGCCAAGGTGCCGTCGCCGCCGTCAGCTACTGGAACGGAGACCACAGTCAGGTCCGGGTGAACCCGGCGGAGGCCGGCGCCGACCGCGGCGGCGACCTCCGCACTGGTCAGACTTCCTTTGAATTTGTCCGAAGCAACTATTGCCCGAGGCATCAGTCGAGCAGGGCGAGGGCGGTCGGGGCGTCGTCCGGGCTCTCGGCCAGGTCTTCGAACTCGACGATGTTGTCGATCTCCAGACCCATGGACACGTTCGTCACGCGCTCGAGGATGACCTCGACCACGATCGGGACCTGGTGCTCGACCATCAGCTTCTTGGCCTGCTCCAGCGCCGGCAGGATCCCGTCCGGCTCGAACACCCGCAGCGCCTTGCAGCCGAGTCCTTCGGCGACCTTCACGTGGTCGACGCCGTACCCGTTGAGCTCAGGGCTGTTGATGTTCTCGAACGACAGTTGCACGCAGAAGTCCATGTCGAACCCACGCTGTGCCTGCCGGATCAGCCCCAGGTACGAGTTGTTCACGACCACGTGGATGTAGGGGATGTTGAACTGCGCCCCGACCGCCAGCTCCTCGATCAGGAACTGGAAGTCGTAGTCGCCCGACAGTGCCACGACCGTGCTGTCCGGATCCGCGACCGCAACGCCCAGCGTCGCCGGCACAGTCCATCCGAGCGGGCCGGCCTGACCGGCGTTGATCCAGTGCCGCGGCCGATACACGTGCAGCAACTGCGCAGCCTGGATCTGTGACAATCCGATCGTCGACACGTAGCGAGTGTCGGGACCGAACGCGCGGTTCATCTCCTCGTACACCCGCTGCGGCTTGACCGGCACGTTGTCGAAATGCGTCTTGCGCTCCAACGCCGTCTTCCGGGCAGAGCACTCGTCGGCCCACGCGGACCGGTCCGCCAGCTTGCCCTCGGCGGCCCACTCGCGCGCCACCTCAACGAACACCTCCAGCGCGGCGCGAGCGTCGGACACGACGCCGTAGTCCGGTGCGAACACCCGTCCGATCTGGGTCGGCTCGATGTCGACATGAATGAACTTCCGCTGGCCCTTGTACACCTCGAGGCCGCCGGTATGCCGGTTCGCCCACCGGTTGCCGATGCCGAGCACCAGATCCGAGGCCAGGAAGGTCGCGTTGCCGTACCGATGCGACGTCTGCAGCCCCACCATCCCCGCCATCAGCGGGTGGTCGTCCGGCAGCACACCCCAACCCATCAGCGTGGGTACGACGGGAATCCCGGTCAGCTCGGCGAACTCGACCAGCAGGTCCTCCCCGCCCGCGTTGATGATCCCGCCACCGGCGACGATCAGCGGGTGCTCAGAGGTGGCCAGCATCTCCAGCACCTTCTCCGCCTGCGCCCGGGTCGCGGCCGGGCGCGGCACCGGCAGTGGCTCGTAGGTGTCGATGTCGAAGTCGATCTCGGTCAGCTGGACGTCGATCGGCAGATCGATCAGCACCGGTCCGGGACGGCCCTCGCGCATCAGCTGGAACGCCTTCTGGAACGTCCCCGGCACCTGCGCGGCCTCCATCACCGTCACGGCCCATTTCGCGACCGGCTTGGCGATCGAGGCGATGTCGACCGCCTGGAAGTCCTCCTTGTGCAGCTTCGCCACCGGCGCCTGACCGGTGATGCACAGGATCGGGATCGAGTCGGCCGAGGCGGAGTACAGGCCGGTGATCATGTCGGTGCCGGCGGGACCCGACGTACCGATGCAGACTCCGATGTTGCCTGCGCGAGCACGGGTGTAGCCCTCGGCCATGTGCGAGGCAGCCTCGACATGGCGCGCCAGCACGTGCTTGATGCCGCCGTGCTTCTTCATCGCGCTGTAGAAGGGGTTGATCGCTGCGCCGGGCAGACCGAACGCCTGCGTCGAGCCTTCCTTCTCCAGGATCAGGACCGCGGCGTCGACCGCGCGCATGCGGGCCATCAGTCCGTCGCCTTCCCGGACAGGCGCTCGACTCCACGGAGCAGGACGGAGTGGTCGAGACCGCCGTCGCCGTTCGCCTTGGCGGACGCGACCAGTTGGGCAACGAGCGCACCCAGCGGTACGACGACTCCCGCCTCGCGCGCGGCGGCGGTGACGATGCCCATGTCCTTGTGATGCAGGTCGATCCGGAAGCCGGGCTGGAAGGAGCGGGACAGCATGTTCTCCTTCTTCTGGTTCAGTACCGCGGATCCGGCCAGGCCGCCGCCGAGGACTTCGAGGGCTGCCTTGGTGTCGACGCCGTACGCCTCCAGGAAGATCACGGCCTCGGACACCGCTTGGATGTTGGCGGCGACGATCAGCTGGTTCGCGGCCTTGACCGTCTGGCCCGAGCCGCTCGGCCCGACGTGGACGACGGTCTTGCCGACGACGTCGAACAGCGGCTTGGCGATCGCGAAGTCGTCGGCCTCGCCGCCGACCATGATCGACAGCGCGGCGTTCTTCGCGCCGGTCTCGCCGCCGGAGACCGGGGCGTCGAGCATCCGGAAGCCCAGCGCCCGCGCCTGCTCGGCGAGCTGCTGCGTGACGTCCGGCCGGATGCTGGAGAAGTCGATGATCAGCGTGCCGGTCTCGGCCAGCTGGAAGACGCCGTCCTCCCCCTCGAGCACCTGCTGCACGTCGGGCGAGTCCGGGACCATCACGGCGACCACGTCAGCGTCCTTGACCGCGTCGGCCAGCGAGGTCGCGGCACGACCGCCGGCCGCGACGAGTTCCTTGGCGCGGTCCGGGCTGCGGTCGAAACCGGCGACCGTGTGGCCGGCGTTGGCCAGGTGCACGGCCATCGGGTTGCCCATGATGCCTAGGCCGATGAAGGCGATGTTCGTCATGTCTGTCTTCTCCTATGCAGTGGCCGGCCGGCGCTCGCGCGGCAGCCAGCCGAAGCTCTCGTCGGTGGTGGTGGACGGCTTGTACTCGAGGCCGACCCACCCGGCGTACCCCTGGTTCTCGAGGTCGGCGAGCTGCCGGTCGAGCGGCAGCGATCCGGTGCCGGGTTCGTTGCGGCCGGGCGCGTCGGCGATCTGGACGTGCGCGATCCGGTCCGCGTGGCCGGCGATCACGCGATCGACGTCGTCGCCGTTGACCGCGAGGTGGTAGAGATCCGCGAGCAGTCCGACGTTCGGTACGTCGTACGCCGCCTGAACGCGATCGATCACGGCCAACGCGTCGGCCGCGGTGCGCAGCGGGTACCGGTCGGCGCCACTGACCGGCTCGATCAGCACGGTGCCACCGATCCGGGCGGCCGCGCGGGCGGCGAGACCGAGGTTCTCAACGGCGAGCTCGTCCTGCTCGGCCGCGCTCTGGTCGTCGACCCGGTTGCCGTACAGGGCGTTGAAAGCCGGGCAGCCGAGCCGCTCACCGATGCCGATGGTGGCGTCGATGTTGTCGCGGAACTCGCCCGACCGCTTCGGCCAGGAGACCAGGCCGCGATCGCCGCCGGGCATGTCGCCGGCGAAGAAGTTGAGGCCGACCAGCTGGACGCCGGCGTCCTCGATCGCGGTGACGAAGGCGTCCGCGTCGGTGTCCGACGGCACCGCCTCGGCGAACGGCCACCAGAACTCGACCGCGCCGAAGCCCGCCCGCCGGGCGGCCGCCGGTCGCTCCAGCAACGGCAGTTCGGTGAACAGGATCGAGCAGTTCACCGCGTAGCGCAGTGCGTGACTCATGGCGCCCCTTCCTCTTGACTTCCGTATCGTGGAAGTTTGTTTCTGTTCTGCGAAATGACCATAGGATGCCTGGAAAGGACGCGTCAAGGTTTGAGTGGCCGGTCCGCCGTTGTACGTTCCTGTCAGGACCGGGCGATCGGGCCAGAGGAGGTGCGCCGTGCTGGTATCCGAACTGCTCGACGCGCCGGAGCTGGGCCTGCGCCTGCTGCACGCGCCCGACGGCACGCTCGATCGCCCGATCGGGCGGCTCGTCACGACCGACCTGCTGGAGCCGGGCCGGTACCTGAACGGCGGCGAACTGGTGCTGACCGGGCTGGTCTGGCGCCGTACCGAGGCCGACAGCGAGACCTTCGTGGCGTCGGCGGCCGGTCGCGGCGCGGCCACGATCCTGGCCGGCCGGGCGCTGCTCGACCGCGTTCCCGACGACCTGCTCGATGCTTGCCGTCGGCATCAGATTGCGCTCGTCGAAGTACCGGTCGAGGTCGCGTTCGCTGACGTGACCGAGTACGTCGCGGCCGCGGGTGCAGCCGAGACCGGAGCGCGGCTGTCCGCAAGCCTGGTGCGGCAGCGGCAGTTGCTGTCCTCGATCGCCGCCGGCCGGAGTCTGGACGAACTCGCTGCCCGCATCTCTGCGGAGATCGGGCATGCCTGCAGAGTCATCACGTCGACCGGGCGACAGGTCGTGCCTGGTCCTGGTGAACTGGACGACGCGACCCTGGACGCGGTCACCCGGCAGTTTCTGATCGCGGATCGGATGCCGGGGGTCGCGGCCGTGGGCGACGCGGCGTACAGCCTGTTCCCGATCGGGTCGGGGCTCGACAACCGGCTGACGGCCTGGGTGTTGCTGATCGAAGGCGACCATCGGGAGTGGCCGCGCGATCACGTCGAAGCCGTGCAGGAGTTGTGTGCCGTCGCCGCGCTTGATCGCGCTCGCCGGGACGAGGGCCGACTTGCTCTCCGGCCGCTGGTGTCGGACGCCTTGGCGCTGGTCGAGTCAGGCGGTCCGCTCGCCGAGGTCGCGATTCGCTTGCGGCAGGCCGGTGCGCAGTCGGATCGGCCGATGGTGGTTGCGGTCGCCGAACTCCGCGACGAACCGCGCAACGACATCGCGTTCAGCGTTTTCGAAGACGTGGCGTTGACCGTCGGTCCGGCCGTGGTCGCGGCCGGCCGGGACGGTCTGCTGGTCGGCTTCCTGCCGTCGTCGCCCGGGCTGCCCGAGCAACTGCGCCGATCGTTCGCCCGGCTCTCACCTGGGCTCGGGCGCGGGAGACTGTCCGTCGGAGTCAGCGGTGAGACGGGTGTCGACGCATTGGCCGGTGCGCTGGAGGAAGCGCGATTCGCCCAACGTGCAGCGCAGGCGGGCAGGACTCCGGTGTCCGTGGTGACGTCGGACGAGGTCGCGTCGCATGTGTTGCTCCTCGCAACATTGCCCGACGACGTACGCCGTACTTACACCCATCGGGTTCTCGGGCCGGTGCTCGAGCACGACCGCCGTACGAATGCCGAACTGCTTGCCACGCTGCGGGAATTCCTCGCCTGTTCGTGTTCCTGGGCGCGTACGGCGGAGTCGATGCACCTGCACGTCAACACGGTTCGCTACCGGATCGAACGCGTAGAGCAACTGACCGGACGCGATCTGTCCCAGTTGGAGGACCGTGTCGACGTGTTCCTCGCACTGAAATCGCTGTGAACGCGGCGGTTTGGGTGATCACACAGATTCACGTGGTCTGAACCCCCGCATCTTCGGAGGTTCACCGGGTGCAATCGGACGCGGCATGCGCTCAGGCTTTCGAGCAGGCCAGAACCGCCGTAGCCGAGGAGTGTGTCCCGATGAAGACAGTCCCGCGATCGAGCCGCCATCCCGTTGACGAGGTGCTGCCTGCCGGCAAGCTCGCCGTGTACGGCGCTCAGCACGTGCTCGCCTTCTACGCCGGCGCGGTGATCGTACCCATCCTCCTGGCCAACTCGATCGGCCTCAGCACCCAGCAGCTGATCCACCTGATCAACGCCGACCTGTTCACCTGCGGCATCGCCTCGATCATCCAGTCCGTCGGATTCTGGAAGGTCGGAGTCCGGCTGCCGCTGCTGCAGGGCGTGACGTTCACCGCGGTGTCGCCGATGATCGCGATCGGCCTGGCCGCCGGCGGCGGGACCGACGGCCTGCTGGTCATCTACGGCGCGGTGCTCGTCGCCGGTCTCGCCACCTTCTTCATCGCGCCCTTCTTCAGCCGGCTGATCCGGTTCTTCCCACCGGTCGTGACGGGTTCGGTGATCACGATCATCGGCCTGGCACTGCTGCCGGTGGCCGCCGGGGACGCGGTCGGCGGCGCGGGGGCGACGGCCGATCCGACCAGCGGCAAGAACCTGGCCTACGCGCTCGGAACGCTCGGCCTGATCGTGCTGATCCAGCGGGTCTTCAAGGGGTTCATGGCCACGGTCGCCGTCCTGGCCGGCCTGGTGGTCGGGACTCTGGTCGCGTGGGCCTTCGGCGACGCACATTTCAGCGCGGTCGGCGACGCGGCCTGGGTCGGGGTCACCCAGCCGTTCTACTTCGGCTGGCCGAAGTTCTCGATCGCGGCGATCATCTCGATGGTCGTTGTCATGCTGATCACCGCGGTGGAGACGACGGGTGATGTCTTCGCGACCGGTGAGATCGTCGAGAAGCGGATCGGCAAGGACGACATCGCCCGCGCGTTGCGGGCCGACGGCCTGGCCACCACGATCGGCGGCGTCTTCAACTCCTTTCCCTACACCTGCTTCGCCGAGAACGTCGGGCTGGTCCGGCTGACCCGGATCCGCAGCCGCTGGGTGGTCGCGGCGGCCGGCGGGATCATGATTCTGCTCGGACTGCTGCCGAAGGCCGGTGCGATCGTGGCCGGGATCCCGCACCCTGTGCTGGGTGGCGCGGCGCTGGCGATGTTCGCCACCGTGGCCGTGGTCGGCTTCCAGACCCTGGCCAAGGTCGACTTCCACGACCACCGCAATGTGGTCATCGTGGCGACCAGCGTCGGCCTGGCCATGTACGTCACCGCGCAGCCCCAGGTCGCCCAGGCGGTGCCGGGCTGGGCCGAGATCATCTTCGGCAGCGGCATCACGCTCGGCAGCCTGACCGCGATCGGCCTGAACATCCTCTTCCACCACGTCGGCAAGGACTACGGTCCCGCGGTCGCCGGGCAGCCGGGTGACACGGTCCGGCTGGACCAGGTCAACAAGATCAGCCGCGAGGAGTTCGTGGAGACCTTCGGGGGTCTGTTCCAGGGCCCGCGCTGGGCGGTCGAGCGGGCCTGGGACATGCGCCCCTTCGCCGACACCCACGCACTGCGTCGTTCCTTCCAGGAGGCCCTGTTCTCCGGTTCGCACGAGGAGCAGCGGCAACTGATCGAGGCCTACCCGCAGCTCGGCTCGCAGTTCGTCGCGGACGGCCTCAGCGGCGAGGCGTCGCTGCGGGACCAGTCGGACAAGGGCCTGACCTTCCTGGCCGATCCGGAGCGTGACGAACTGGCCACGATCACCGAGGCGTACCGCGAGCGGTTCGGCTTCCCGCTGGTCATCTCGGTCCGGGACGCGGACTCCTTCCACCGGATCATCGAGCAGGGCCGGGACCGGCTGGACAACTGCGAGAACCAGGAGCACGCCGCGGCGCTGCTCGAGATCGCGAAGATCGCCGGGTACCGGTTCGACGACTTCCTCTCCGACGCCAATCCGATCCATAGTGCAAGGACACGCTGGAGCAGCAACAGATGACGACGACAACGCAGGCGCTGCGCGCGCCTTCGATCAAGGTCAACGGGGCGGACACCGCGATCGGCGACGTCCCGGTCCACACCACTGCGCTGGACTGGCTGCGCGACCGTGGCCTCACCGGCGCCAAGGAAGGCTGTGCGGAAGGCGAGTGCGGGGCGTGCTCCGTGCTCGTCGCCCGGCCCGGGACGGATGCGCCGACCGATTGGACCGCGGTGAACGCGTGTCTGCTCCCGATCGCGTCCCTGGACGGCCAGGAGGTCATCACCTCCGAGGGTCTGGGATCGCCCGAGACCCTGCACCCGGTACAGCGGGAGCTCGCTGTACGCGGTGGGTCACAGTGTGGCTACTGCACCCCGGGTTTCGTCTGCAGCATGGCCGCCGAGTTCTACCGCTCCACCCGTACGACGTCCAACGGGCACTGCGATCACGAGCACGGTCCGAACGGGTTCGATCTGCACTCGCTGAGTGGGAACCTGTGCCGGTGCACCGGCTACCGCCCGATCCGGGACGCGGCGTACGCGCTGGGTGATCCGTCGGCGGACGACGCGCTAGCCACCCGGCGGTACGCTCCACCGCCCGCGCCGGCGACGACGCGGATGGAACAAGGCGATGCGGAGTTCGTCCGGCCGGCCGGGCTGGACGACGTACTCCAACTGCTGGCCGATCGGCCCGATGCGCGGATCGTTGCCGGGTCGACCGATCTCGGCGTCGAGGTGAACCTGCGCGGGCTACGCGACCCGCTCGTCGTCGCGATCGACCGCCTGACGGAGTTGCGGGAGTTCGAGTTCGGGCGCGACGAGGTCCGGATCGGGGCGGCGCTGACGTTGAGCGAGATCGAGCGGATGCTGGCCGGCCGGGTGCCCTTGCTGGCCGAGATGTTCCCGCAGTTCGCGTCGCGGTTGATTCGGAACGGCGCGACGATCGGCGGCAACCTGGGGACCGGCTCGCCGATCGGTGACACCCCGCCGGCCTTGCTCGCGCTCGACGCGTCGCTCGTGCTGGCGTCTCACCGCGGCGAGCGCGTCGTACCGCTGGCGGACTACTTCACCGGCTACCGGCAGACGCTGAAGGCGCCGGACGAGCTGATCAAGACCGTGGTCCTTCCGCTGCCGCTCGCACCGCTGACTGCCTTCCACAAGATCGCCAAGCGGCGCTTCGACGACATCTCGAGCGTTGCCGTCGGGTACGCCGTCGACGTGGTGGACGGTGTGGTCCGCGAGGCCCGGATCGGGCTGGGCGGGGTCGCCGCCACGCCGCTGCGCGCCCGGGCGACCGAGGCGGCGCTGATCGGCAAGCCGTGGACCGAGCACACCGTGCGCGAGGCCGCCGCGGTCATGGCCGCCGAAGGCACTCCGATGGACGATCACCGCGCGAGTTCGTCGTACCGCTCGGCGATGCTCGGCCAGTCGTTGCTTCGCTTCCACGCCGAGGAGGTGCCCGCATGAGTTCGCTGTCCGAGCGGCCGCCGGTGGCAGTCGTCGGCGTACCGATGCCGCACGAGAGTGCCGCCTTGCACGTCACCGGTCACGCCCTCTACACGGACGACCTGGTCCAACGGACGCGCGACGTACTGCATGCGTATCCGGTGCAGTCGCCGCACACCCACGCTCGCGTCACGACGCTCCGGGTGAAGCCGGCGTACGACGTACCTGGCGTGGTGCGGGTGCTGACAGCGGAGGACGTACCGGGGGTGAACGACGCCGGCGTGAAACATGACGAGCCGTTGTTCCCGTCCGAGGTGATGTTCCACGGGCACGCGATCTGCTGGGTGCTCGCCGAGACGCTGGAGGCGGCGCGGCTGGGGGCTGCCGCGGTGGAGGTCGAGTACGAGCCACTCGAATCGCTGGTGACGGTTCGAGAGGCGATCGCGGCCGGGAGCTTCCAGGGCACCGGGCGTCATCTGGAGCGTGGTGACGCCGAGGGTGCACTGGCCGACGCGGCGCATGTGTTCGAGGGTGAGTTCGAGTTCGCCGGGCAGGAGCACTTCTACCTGGAGACCCACGCGGCGCTGGCCCACGTCGACGAGGGCGGGCAGATCTTCGTCCAGAGCAGTACGCAGCACCCGTCGGAGACCCAGGAGATCGTGGCCCACGTACTCGGACTGGCCAGCCACGCGGTGACTGTGCAGTGCCTGCGGATGGGCGGGGGCTTCGGCGGCAAGGAGATGCAGCCGCACGGGTTCGCCGCGATCGCGGCACTCGGCTCGACGCTGACCGGGCGGCCGGTGCGGCTGCGGCTCAACCGGACGCAGGACGTGACGATGTCCGGCAAACGCCACGGCTTCCACAGCAGGTGGAAGGCCGGCTTCGACGACGAAGGGCACCTGGTCGCGCTGGACGCGACTCTCACCTCTGACGGTGGCTGGAGCCTCGACCTCTCCGAGCCCGTGCTCGCGCGGGCGATGTGCCACATCGACAACGCCTACTGGATCCCCAACGTTCGGGTCGACGGTCAGATCGCCAAGACGAACAAGACCTCGCAGACGGCGTTCCGGGGCTTCGGTGGACCGCAGGGAATGCTGGTCGTCGAGGACATCCTCGGCCGGTGCGCACCACTTCTCGGGTACGACGCGATGGAGTTGCGGCACCGCAATCTCTACAAGCTGGGCGACAGTACGCCGTACGGTCAGCCGGTCCGGCACGCGGATCGCCTGGAGGCTTGCTGGAGCCAGGTGTCCGCGGGTGGTGACGTGGTCGGCCGGAAGGCGGAGATCGAGCAGTTCAACGCGACGCATCCGCACAAGAAGCGCGCGCTGGCGATGACTCCGGTGAAGTTCGGCATCTCGTTCAACCTCACCGCGTTCAACCAGGCCGGCGCGTTGGTGCACGTCTACAAGGACGGCTCGGTGCTGATCAACCATGGCGGCACCGAGATGGGCCAAGGCCTGCACACCAAGATGCTGCAGGTCGCCGCGACGACGCTCGGCGTACCGCTCGCGCGCGTCCGGCTGGCGCCGACCCGCACGGACAAGGTGCCCAACACGTCCGCCACCGCGGCCAGCTCCGGCGCCGACCTGAACGGCGCCGCGATCAAGAACGCGTGCGAGCAGATCCGCGAGCGCCTCGAGCAGGTCGCGGGCAGCCGGCTAGGCATCAGCCCGCACGACGTGCGGATCAGCGACGGCGTCGTCCGCGGGCTGTCCGAGGGCGAGGATCTGCGCTGGGAGGACGTCGTCAAAGCGGCGTACCACCAGCGGGTCCAATTGTGGGCGGCCGGCTTCTACCGGACCGAGGGCCTGCACTGGGACGCCAACGCGATGCGCGGCGAGCCGTTCAAGTACTTCGCGTACGGCGTCGCCGCCGCGGAGGTCGAGGTGGACGGGTTCAGCGGTGCGTACACGCTCCGCCAGGTCGACATCGTGCACGACGTCGGTGACAGTCTCAGTCCACTGATCGACCTGGGTCAGATCGAGGGCGGATTCGTGCAGGGCGCCGGCTGGCTGACGCTCGAGGACCTGCGCTGGGACGAGAGCAACGGCCCGAACCGCGGCCGGCTCGCTACCCAGGCGGCCAGCACGTACAAGCTGCCGAGCTTCTCGGAGATGCCTGAGGTGTTCAACGTCCGGCTGCTCGAGAAGGCACACGAGGACGGCGCGGTGTACGGATCGAAGGCGGTCGGTGAGCCGCCGCTGATGCTCGCCTTCTCGGTCCGGGAGGCGCTGCGGCAGGCCGCGGCGGCGTTCGGCCCGGCTGGGACAAGCGTGGATCTGGCGTCGCCGGCGACACCTGAGGCGGTGTACTGGGCACTCGACCGGGCTCGGTCGAGCGTGCTCACGGCGAGTGGGGTGTGAGTGAGATGGAGTGGGTGAAGGCGGTTCAGTACCTGCGCTCGCAGCGTCGTGCGGGCGTCTTGGTGACGGTGATGTCGGTGCGCGGGCACGCGCCGCGAGAGGCCGGCGCCAAGATGGTGGTTGCCTCGGACAACGTCTGGGCGACGGTTGGCGGTGGCAACCTGGAGGCGGTCGCGATCGAGCGGTCGCGGGCCTTGCTCGCCGAAGGCACGACGACGCCGGAGATCCTCGACGTGGCCTTGTCGGACAAAGCGCCGTACCAGCATGGGGTGCAGTGTTGTGGGGGTGAGGTGAAGTTGTTGCTCGAGCCGTTGCCGGTGGTTCCGTCCGTGGCGATCTTCGGAGTGGGGCACGTGGGGCTCGAGCTCGCGCGGATCCTCGCCCGGCACGACATCGAACTGCATCTCATCGACTCGCGGCCGGATCAGCTCGAGGCCGAACGGCTGCAGGTGCTCGACGATGCGGTAGCCAACGTCCACGTACATCAGGTGCCGGTGTTGCCGGAGCTCGTGGTGGCTGAGCTGCCGCCGGGGACACACGCGCTGGTGATGACACACGACCACGCGGAGGACGCAGCATTGTGTGACGCCGCGCTGCGGAACGAGCAGCTTGCGACGATCGGGCTGATCGGATCGACGGCGAAGTGGGCCCGCTTCCGCCGCAAGCTCGCCGAGGACGGCAACCCGGCCGAAGCGATCGACCGGATCGTCACCCCGATCGGTCTGCCGGACCTGCCCGGCAAGGAACCGGCCACCATCGCGGTCAGCGTGGCGGCCTGGCTGCTCCAACTGTTCGTTGCCGAGCGCAACCCGGCGCCGGTTCACCGTGAGGCGAAGGCATGACGATCTTCCGAGGCACGTTCCTCGACACCCCGGACAACCCGTTCACCGGTGGCGATCTGCGGGTCGACACCGACGCCGGCGTCCTGGTCACGGACGGAACGATCGTTGCCCGCGGCACCTTCGCGGACGTACGCCGGGCGCACCCGGCCGAGCCGGTCGTCGACCTGACCGGCGGCCTGGTGCTGCCGGGGTTCGTGGACACGCATGTGCACTTCCCGCAGATTCGTGCCGTCGGCGGGCTGGGGTTGCCGTTGCTCGAATGGCTGGACAAGTACGCGTTGCCGGAAGAGGCGCGGATGGCTGACGCGTCGTACGCGGCCGGGGTCGCGTCCGAGTTCGTCCGCGGACTGGCTGCGGCGGGAACGACGACTGCGCTCGTGTTCGGGGCGCATTACGCCGATGCCGTCGACGCGTTGTTCAGCGCGGCGTCCGAGGTGGGGTTGCGGGTGACGAGCGGGTTGGTGGTGAGCGATCGGCTGCTGCGGCCGGAGCTGCATACGACACCTGATCGGGCGTACCACGAGTCGCTGGCGCTGGCCGAGCGGTGGCATGGAGTCGGGCGGAATCGGTACGCCGTGACGCCGCGGTTCTCGTTGTCGTGCACGGACGAGCTGCTTGCGGTGTGTCACGACGTACTCGAAGAGGTGCCTGGCGCGCTGTTCACGTCGCATCTGAACGAGAACGAGGCGGAGATCGCGGCAGTGTCCGAGCTGTTCGGTGGGTGCGACTACGTGACGACGTACGACCGGCATGGGTTGGTCGATCGGCGCAGCGTGCTTGCTCACAACGTGCATCCGACGGACGTGGAGCTCAAGCTGCTCGCCAACGCTGGTGCTTCGGTGGCGCATTGTCCGACCAGCAATGCTGCGCTGGGGAGTGGATTGTTCCCGCTGACTCGGCATCTCCAGCACGGGGTCCGCGTTGCAGTGGGGTCGGATGTCGGCGCTGGTACTGGCTTCTCGCTGCTGAAGGAGGGATTGCAGGCGTACTTCGCTCAGCAGCTCCAGGCCGAGGACGGTCATCCGCTGTCGGCGGCGCACCTTCTGCACCTGGTCACCACGGCTGGTGCGGATGCCCTCGGTCTCAGCTCCGAGGTCGGCGATCTGTCCGTCGGCAAGCGCTTCGACGCGCAACTGCTGCGGCCGGCCGAAGGTTCACCATTGGCGGTCAGCATCGCCCACGCCGACGACCCCGAGGAAGCCCTGGCCCGGACCTTCACCCTCGGCACCCCCGCCGACGTCCGAGCCGTCTGGATCAATGGCGACCTCCTCCACACCTGACCGCCCGAACACCGCGGCCCCAACCACTCACCAGGTGGTTGGGGCCGCGGTGTTTCTCAGCCGGCTTTGGCGACGAGGGCCTGTTGGACTGCTGTGACCCGGGTTGCGAGGTGCTCTTCGTCGAGGGTGACCACGGTGTCGTGTTCTACGACGGGGGCGCCGTTGACCAGCAGGAGTTCCAGCGGGGGCGGGGTGCCTAGGACCAGTGCAGCCACGGGGTCGGCAATGCCGGCATGGGCGAGGGTATCGAGGCGCCACACGGCCAAGTCGGCCAGCTTGCCGGTCTCCAACGACCCGATCTCGTTCTCGCGCCCCAGCACACGTGCTCCACCAACCGTCGCCAACTCCAGCGCGGCGCGTACGTCGATCGCCCGCGGACCACCGCGAGCACGCGCGAAGAGCAACGCGTGCCGCAGCTCCTCCGCCAGGCTGCCGGCTTCGTTGCTCGCGGCACCATCCACCCCCAGGCCAACCGGCACGCCAGCCGCCCGCAGATCGGCAACCCGCGCGATCCCGGCCCCCAACCGCGCATTCGAGCTCGGACAGTGCGCGACGCCCGTCGCCGTCTCACCCAGCCGCTTGATCTCTGCGTCGTCGAAATGAATCCCGTGCGCGAACCACACATCCGAGCCGGTCCACCCGAGGTCGGCGGCGTACTCCAGCGGCGTACATCCGAACTTCTGCTGGCACCACTCAACCTCGTCGAGAGTCTCGGCCAGATGCGTGTGCAGCCGGACACCCTTCCGCCGCGCCAACTCCGCCGCCTCGCGCATGAGCTCGGCGGTCACGCTGAACGGCGAACACGGCGCAACCACCATCCGCAGCATCGACTCCGGCGCCGGATCATGCCACCGATCGATCGCGGCCTCGGTAGCGATCAGGATCTCCTCCCGATCCTCGACCACCGAGTCCGGCGGCAACCCACCGTCCTTCTGACCAAGGTCCATCGACCCCCGCGAGGGATGGAACCGCAGCCCGATCTCCTGCGCAGCAAGGATTTCCGCCCCGAGCAGATCCCCACCCTCCCGCGGGAACACGTAGTGGTGATCCGCTGCCGTCGTGCACCCTGTCCGCGCCAGTCGCGCCAGCGCGGCCTGCGCACCCACACGGACGGCGTCCTCGTCGATCCCCGCCCACACCGGGTACAGCGTCGTCAGCCAGCCGAACAACGTCGCATCGGCCGCCAGCCCGCGAGTGACCCACTGGTACAGGTGCTGGTGCGTGTTCACGAACCCCGGCGTGACGAGACACCCCCGCCCGTCGATCACCCGCGCCCCGTCGTACGCCGGCGCCGGTCCCGCCCCGACCGCCACCAGCTTGTTGCCCTCGACAACAACATGTCCGGTGGCGAACTCCCGCCGCTCCCGGTCCACCGTCACCACGGCGGCCCCGTCCACCACGATCGTCGCTGCGCTCATCAACCCGCTCCTCACCAAGATTGACCTCAGTCAACCCCGCCACCCGGAGACGGGTAACCCACAGCGAGCACGAACCGGAGCAGGCGAAACCCCTGCAGATTGGAGCTTTCTCCAACCTGCAGGGGCAGTCGTCAGCAGAAGCCGGGTACGGCGTGCCAGGCGGAGCCGGCCTCGGACGCGTCGTCGCGGACGACGGTCGCCTCGATCAGCCCGTACGGCCGGTCGGCGGCGATGAACACCTCGTTGGGGTTCTCCACCCCGAACGGGCTCAGATCCACCAGGAAGTGGTGCTTGTTGGGCGCCGAGAACTTGATCTCGGCCACCTCCGGGTGCTGCTGCAGAACCGCTTCACCCATGCCATACAGCGTCTGCTGCAGCGCGAGACTGTGGATCCGCGCGAACTGCTCCAGCAGCAGCGCCTTGATCTGGTCGTACGACTTGTCCCAGTCGACGTCGGTGTGGTCGTACCGCCACCGCGCCACCAGCGACGTGGCGAGGATCCGGTCGTCGGTCTCGGGCAGCGTCGTGTACTTGTCCTTGAGGAAGCCGTGGAACTCCGAGCCGGTGGACTTCAGCAAGGTCAGGTCCTGCACGCCGGAGACGACGTACGTCTTCCGCTCGTCACCGCGGCCCTCGACGTTCACGATCGTCGTCCGTACGCCGCTGCCGGCGCGGACGAAGGAGTGGTCGTGGGGCTCGCCGTCGACGCTGATCCGCTCCCACGGGTACTCCTCGATCGCGATCCGGGCGCCGTCGGCGGCCGGGGCTGCCTCGAGGAAGTGCGCGCCGAGCGTGAGGGCGAAGTCCTCGATCGCGCCGATGCCCTTCTCCTTGGCGAACGCGAACGCGGTGTTCTTCTGCGTGTCGGTCGGCAGCACGTCACGCTGGTCGCCGCTGGTGTGCGCGTCCTCGAACCGGCCGCGCAGCGCGGACGACACGTTCAGGTCGCGGATCTGGTGGCGGGGCGTGTCGCGGTAGATCCGGACCACGCGGCTCTCGGCCTTGCCGTACTGGTTCGCACCCAGGTGGATGGCCATCGGGATCAACTCCCTCGGTAGGTGGAAAAGGCGAACGGACTGAGCAGCAGCGGAACGTGGTGGTGCCGCTCGTCGGTGATCGTGAACGTCACGGTGACCTCGGGAAAGAAGATGTCCTGGCCGGACGCGTCCGCATACGCGGCCACATCGAACCAGAGCCGGTACGTCCCGGGCTCGAGCCCCGTCCCCAGTCGGGCGACGCGCCCGTCGTCGTCGGTCGTGGCCGACTCGAGGACGATGGTCTCTTCGGCCTTGACCCGGGACAGCTGGACCGGCACCCCGCGCGCGGGAAGCCCGAGCCCGGTGTCGAGGACGTGCGTGCTGACGCTGCTCATGCCTGGACCTCCAGCACCTTGCTGAGCCGGAGCAGAGCGATCTTCCGCAGTTCGTCCCGTACGACGGCGGCTTCGGTGACGTCGTCGTGGTCGAGGCGCCGGCGCAGGCTGCTGAGCATCTGCTCTGCCGACAGACCGGTCGCGCAGATCAGGAAGACCCGGCCGAACCGCTGCTCGTACTCGCGATTCCCGTCGGCGAGCGCCGAGCGCAGGTCAGGATCCTCGCCGACCCCGGACTGCTCCTTGCGCGACCACGCCGCCTCCGTGCCGGCCCCGGACGGCCGGTCGCCGATCCGCGGGTGGGCGGCCAGCGCCCGGTCGACCTCGGCGTCGTCGAGCTCCCGGAGCAACTGGTCCGCGACCGCGGTCAGCGCCGTGACCTCGCCGTACGGGCGTTTGGCGACGATGCCGTCGACCCAGCGCGGTACGTCGCAGCAGGCCGACAGCTCGGGGCGCAGCCGGCCGGCGGGCGCGGAGTTGAACTCCTGCAGGTCCACGGATCACACCTTCTCGAATCCCGAAACTTACTTTCCGTATGACGAAAGCCTGACATGCACCTCGCCTGTCGTCAACAGTTTGTTGAAGTTTGGCTGGGCGGGCAAGAGGTCAGGCCTGATCGCGGGCCCGGTTCAGGTAGTTGTAGACGGTGAACCGGGTGACGCCGAGCGCCTCGGCCACGATCTCGGCCGACTTCCGGAACTCGAACGCCCCCCGCTCCTCCAGCCGCAGGACCGCCTGTTGCTTGTCGGTCCGCGACAACTCGCGCAACGGCCGGCCGAATTCCTCGGCAACCTCCGCGAGCAGCGTGTTCACGCCCCCCTCCGGTTTACGAGACAGACGCACGGCGACCACCGGCTCGCCGTCCCACAGCAACGGCACGTCGTCCGGCTGAGCGTCTCCCGGTGACACCAGCTCGGCGTTCAGTCGCTCGACCAACGGCGTGATCGCGACGATGAGCGGATGCGGTTCCTTGTCAACCATCGCGCCGTACCTGGAGCGTCACCTGGCTGGCGCCGCTGGCGAAGGCGGCCTCCAGGACGCCGGTCAGCGTGGGCAGCAGGAGTTCCTGTTCGCCGCGCACGAGCGTGCCCAACGGCCCGAAGTCGCACTCCAGGCCGGCCTCCTCCGCGACGCGCAGCGCCTCGGTGGCGTGCGCGGGCGGCTGCCCTTCGACATCGAAGGGTTCCGTGGTGAACTCCGCAACCAGTCGCATGCCGCGAGGCTAGCGACCAGCGGGCCGGTGGGTCACGACCGCAGCGGGCGACGCGCCAACTTGGCCAGGCCTGCGGTGTCGACGCCGATCAGCTTGTCGACTTCCGCCTGATCGACAGCACCACACTCCATCCCGCGCAGAACGAAGCCTGCGAGAGCCGCGGCCGTCGCCGGCTCATCCAGGTAGCCCGAGTCGCCTTGACCCAGGTACGCCCGCAGGCGAGCCGCCGCGGTCTCCAGCCCGTCGCGGTAGAAGAGATAGTTCGCGACGAACCGCGTCGGCAGCTGGGCGGGATGCATGTCCCAGCCCTGGTAGATCCCGCGACCGAGCGAACGTCGTACCAGCCGCAGGTGGAGTCGCCAGGCCGCGTGGACCGCGTCAGCCGAGCCGACCGGCAGAACATTTGTCGAACCGTCGGACACGAAGACACCCGTCCCGGCCGCGGCCAGCTGCATGACGTCCTTGGCGTGGTCGGCGACCGGATGCTCCATGCTCTGGTACGCCGCGGCAACCCCCAAGGAGGCCGAGTAGTCGTACGTGCCGTAGTGAAGGCCGATCACGCGGCCCGCACCCGCCTTGATCATCCGGGCCACCAGCGCGGTGCCGTCGGAACCGAGGATCGACTGCGGCGTCTCGACCTGGATCTCGAACTTCAACGATCCGGCCGGTACTCCGTGCTCGGCTTCGACCGAGTCGAGCACGAGCATCATCGCCTCGACCTGCTCGACCGAGGTCACCTTCGGCAGCGTGATCACGAAGCCCTCGGTCAGCGCGCCGCCCAGTTCACGGACGAAGAGGTCCAGCGTCCGCACACCACGTCGCCGGCTCGGCGCCTCCAGCGATTTGATCCGCAGCCCGTGGTACGGCGGGGCGACACCGGCGGTCACTGTCTCCGCGAGGGATTGGGCCGCGGCCACAGCGGCCGCGTCCTCCTGGTCGTCCGGCCTGGTCCCGTAGCCGTCCTCGAAGTCGATCCGAAGATCCTCGATCGGCTCCCGCTCGAGCTTGGCCCGAACCAGTTCGTACAGCTCGTCCGTGAGCGCCGGCCCAGGGTCGCCCGTCGGGACAGGCAACATGCCGAGCGCCTCGGCCAGTTGCGCTGCGGAGGCGCCGTACTCGCCGAGCGCGGCGCGGGCCTCGGCTCCCCAGTCGGCCACCGTGCGGGCGTCGTACCGATCGGCCGGGACGTAGACGGTGTGCACGGGCTGGCGGATACCGCGGTCGCCCGGGTAGTCCGCGGCGAGCGCCGCGTCGGCCTCCGCCAGGCGCCGATCCAGCTCGCCGACCAGGTCATCCAGGCTCATCTCCGCCTCCAAGACTGTCTTTTCCGTATTGCGGAGACTAATATCTACTGTGCGGAAGACGCAATGGCACTGGCCTTCCGAGATCTGGGGCTAAACTTCCGTGATCCGGAAAGAGAGGCGGGGTCCCGTGGCGGACACGAACGGCGGCAAGGCGCGCACCGGCAGTGTGCAGTCGATCGAGCGCGCCTTCGGCCTGCTCGAAACCATGGCCGACGCGGGCGGGATGATGGGTCTGTCCCAACTGGCCAACGCCTCCGGTCTGCCGCTGCCGACGATCCACCGGCTGGTTCGTACTCTCGTCGACCTCGGCTACCTGCGCCAGGAGCCGTCCCGGCAGTACGTGCTCGGCCCGAAGCTGATCCGGCTCGGCGAGAGTTCGTCCCACATGCTGAGTGTCTGGGCCCGGCCGCATCTGGCCCGGCTGGTCGACGACCTCGGCGAGTCGGCGAACATGGCGATGCTCGACGGCGACCAGATCGTGTACCTCGCGCAGGTCCCGTCCCGGCACTCGATGCGGATGTTCACCGAGGTCGGTCGCCGCGTCCTGCCGCACTGCACCGCGGTCGGCAAGGCGATCCTCGCCCAACTCCCCGAGGCCGAGGTCCGCGAACTGCTGCACCGCACCGGCATGCCCAGGCACACCGACAACACCATCACCGATCCGGACTCGTTCGCAGCCCAACTCCGCAATGCCGAGGAGCACGGGTACGCCACCGACGAGGGCGAGCAAGAACTCGGCGTGCGCTGCGTCGCGGTCGCCGTCCCCGACGCCCCGTCCCGCCTCGCCATGTCGATCTCAGGCCCCGCCGGCCGCATGACCGAAGCACTGGTCGACCGGGCCGTCCCCCTCCTCACCCAAGCCGCCAAGGCCCTCTCTGACGACCTGCGCTAATGCTGGATGAGGCCGCCGGTCGGGACCGGCGGAACGTGCCCGGTGAGCGGTCGGGTCTGTGCAAGAACCAGGCCGACATCGACCAACGATGACCGCTGCAGACCGGCCACGTCCGGGATCGGCGTCCACACAGACTCCGCGATGTCGCCGTCCGGCTCCGGCCGCAATTCGCCGCCGGTGATCCGGACCTCGTAGAAGATGCCGACGTTCTGGTGCTCAATACCCGCGTTCGCCTCGCTCGCGGGAATCACCCGGGAGTCCACGCCCAGCAGGCGCTCCACCACGGCATCGCAGCCGGTCTCCTCCGCGACCTCCCGGATCACCGCATCGAACGGATCCTCCGACTGCTCGACCCGACCGCCGGGAAACGTCCAGTTGCTCGCGCCGGTCAGCGGCGACACGTACCGCGAGACCAGCACGCGCCCGTCCTCGATGCACACGGCGTACGCCGCCAGCCGAAAAGTCACCGCCGAACCCTAAGCCGAGGCGCCGGTCACCCGCATGCGAGTTATCAGAGCTGGTACGTGCGCCAGCGCTCCGTCAGCGTGTACCCGAGGGACTCGTTCGCGCGCAGGCTGCCGACGTTCGCAGCAGCGCCGCCGGTGCTGAACCGCGTGATGCCGACGTCGAGGAAGGCGAGGATCGAGGCAGCCTTCACTGCCTGGGCGACACCGCGACGGCGGTGCGTCGACAGCACCGAGGTGAACCTGGTGTCGCCGAAGCCCTCGTGTGAGCGGATGGCCGTCGCACCGACCAAGCGGGAGCCGTCGAAGGCCCCGAACACCCGATACTCCGGCCACAGCGCGCGCACCGTGGCCAGGTCTCCGACCACGCGATGCGTCGCCGGCGTGTACGGGTAGTCGGACTCGTTGGTCTTCTCCAAGGCGTGCAGCAACGCCGCCGACTCCGGACCCAGCTCCCGGATGCTCAGGCCGCCGGCGGTGACTCGTCGTACTGCTGATTCGAGCAGCTCACGGTCCGGGTCGTACAGGCGGACTGCCCAGGACTCGGCGACCACGCGGTAGCCGGCTGCCTCCAGCTCGGCACACCGCGGGTCACCTTCCTGCACAAACTCGTGATCGCCCATTCTGCGATTGTCAGCCCAGCTTGCGCAGCAACGGAAGGACGTCGGTGGTGAACTGGGTCAGGAATCGCTCCTGGTCCTGCCCCGGGCCGTGTACGACGAAGTGGTTGAAGCCGGCGTCGAGGTACGGCTGGAGCTGCTTCACGACCTCGTCAGGGTCGGACGCGACGATCCAGCGCTGCGCGACCTGCTCGATCGGCAACTCGTCGGCGAGCCGCTCCATCTCGGTCGCGCTCGTGACGCTGTGCTTCTGCTCCGGCGTCAGCGACAGCGGGGCCCAGAACCGCGTGTTCTCCAGCGCCTGCGCCGGGTCGCGGTCGTAGGACACCTTGACCTCGAGCATCCGGTCGATGTCGTCGAACGTCTTGCCGGCCTTCTCCGCGCCTTCCTTCACCGCCGGGATCAGCTTCTCGGTGTAGAGGTCCATGCCCTTGCCGGAGGTCGCGATGAACCCGTCTCCCGCGCGACCGGCGTACCTGGCGACCAGCGGTCCACCGGCGGCGACGTACACCTTGAGCGGCGTCTCGGGCCGGTCGTAGATGAACGCGTCGACGGTCTTGTAGTACGGGCCTTCGGAGCTGACGCCGTCCTTCGTCCACAGGTCGCGGATCAGCTGCACCGACTCCCGCAGCCGGGCGAACCGCTCCTTGAACTCGGGCCACTCCATGCCCGACACGGCGATCTCGTTCAGCGCCTCGCCGGTGCCGACGCCGAGCATCACGCGGCCCGGGTACAGCTCGCCCAGCGTGGCGAACGCCTGCGCGATCACCGCCGGGTTGTACCGGAAGGTCGGCGTCAGCACCGACGTACCGAGCAGCACCCGGTTCGTCCGCTCGCCGACCGCCGCCAGCCAGGCCAGCGCGAAGGGAGCGTGACCACCCTCGTGCCGCCACGGCAGGAAGTGGTCCGACACCGTCACGCTGTCGAGCCCGAGCTCCTCCGCCCGGACCGAGTACTCCACCAGCTCCCGCGGCCCGAACTGTTCCGCCGACGCCTTGTACCCGACTCGAATGCTCACCCTTAGCTCCCAAACGTCGCCTACGTCGTACTCCGATGACAACCGCGTGCGAGTCCGACTTTATGCCGATGGTGTTTGACCACCGCCAGTCGGTCAGCAAGGATGTGGTCCCGGCGCGGCCCGCGCCTCACCTTCGTCGACCGGCCCCAGCCTGGTCACATGAGAAGGCAAAGGGACTTCCTGTCTCGGGCCGCTCGTCCTGGTCAGCCGCCTCGGACGGGATCGCTGGGGGATCGCGTGCGAGTGCGTGGAAGGCCAGATGACAGCGCACAGGAACTTCAAGCTGCGGGTCCGAGCCCGCGCCGCCAAAACTGGCGAGTCCTACACGGCTGCCCTCCGGCACTTCCGTCCTACTCCGTCAGGAGACGAGATGCCGGACAACACCCTACGAATTGCCGTCGCCCAGTCGACGGTGCACGAAGACCCGACGAACGCCGCCCTGCTGCGCGAAAGCGGCGCGGAGATCCGCGGCCTGATGAAGCAGGCAGCCGAGGCGGGTGCCCGCCTGGTGCACTTCACCGAAGGCGCGCTGTGCTTCCCGAGCAAGCGCGTGATGTCCGAGCTCGGCCCGGACGAGATCGGTCCCAGCGACTGGAGCAAGGCCGAGTGGACCGTGCTGCAGGAGGAACTGGACCGCATCACCGCGCTCTCGGGTGAGCTGGGGATCTGGACCGTGATCCCCTCGGTGCACCAACTGCCCGCTCCGACCCGACCGCACAACAGCATGTACGTCGTCTCCGACCAGGGCACAGTGGTCGCTCGGTACGACGAACGCATGTTGTCGGCCACCAAGCTCACCTGGATGTACACCCCGGGCACAGAACCGGTGACCTTCGAGGTCGACGGCTACCGGTTCGGCCTCTCGCTCGGGCTCGACGTCCTGTTCCCGGAGGTGTTCACGGAGTACGACCGGCTCGGCGTCGACGCCGTACTGGTGTCGTATTCGACCACTGGCTCCTCGGGGAACGAGGTCGTGCCGACTCACGCCCGCGGGTACGCCGTGATGAACACGTGCTGGGTGAGCCTGGCCGTGCCGGCCAATCCGGCAGCAGGTGTGATGTCTGGCGTGATCGACCCGCAGGGCGAGCTGGTGGCTGAGGCGGACGGTGCCGCAGGCATCGCGGTCACTGAGCTGCACCGCCACGACGCGGTGCAGGTCGGCCGGGAGTTCCGGCGCCGGACCCGGGAGCGCGTCGGCTCCTGAGGCCTCACACGTCCGGGTGCGGATCCGTTCCATAGGCATGAACAGGCACGCGATTGTCAGCACCCGGATCGGGGTCCTCACCCTGGTCGCCTCGGACAACGCCCTGGCCGGCGTCTACTTCCCGCACCACTGGGTGAAGCCGACGCCGGAGACCCTCGGTGAGCAGGTCGAAGCCACCGACCCGCTGCTGTCCGAGGCGGCCCGCCAACTCGACGAGTACCTCGCCGGGGAGCGGACCAGCTTCGACGTCCCGACCGTCCTGCGCGGCGACGAGTTCCAGCGCCGCGTCTGGTCGATCCTCGAGGAGATCCCGTACGGCACGACCTCGTCGTACGGCGAGATCGCGGAACGGCTCGGGGATCGCACACTGGCCCAGCAGGTCGGCAAGGCGGTCGGGCAGAACCCACTGTCGATCGTCGTCCCGTGCCACCGCGTGATCGGGAAGAACGGCTCACTGACCGGGTACGCCGGCGGCCTCAAGCGCAAGCAGTTCCTCCTCGACCTGGAAGAGCCGGTCGGCGTCCGGCTCTTCTGATTGGGTGCGTGCAGCTCGACAGGAGGTGTCACCGGCGGCAGACATCCGTCACGCTCGTCAGGCCAACTCGGTCGACGTAATGACCGGACACCTCCTGTCGAGCTGCACGGGCTCGACCCTCTAGGACAGGTCGCCGACCTGCTCGGCGTACCAGTCGAGCTCGACCAGGTGCTCGGCGATCTGGCGGAGGGTCCAGTTGGCGCCGCGGTCCTTGTCCCACTCGGCCGGGTCGACCGCGGCGTACCGCAGGGTGAACGTCCGCCCGAGCCGACGTAGGCGCTGCTCGGCTTCCTGCACGTCCTCGACGGTGAATGGTGCCAGATCGGCCGCGGAGGTGAGCGCGCTCGCATGCCACTCGTCCGGTTGCGTCGGTACGCCGGCGAGGAGCGCCTCGACCTCGGCCAGGTGGTCGACCAGGTGATCGGCTATCCGGCGGACGGCCTTGTGCGGCGTGAACGTGCGGCCGTCATCAGAGGTGAGCGGTTGCCCGTCCCACGCCGGCCAGGTGGGGACCAACCGGAGCGAGCGTTCGACCGCCTGCTCCACCAGTACTCCGGGGTTCTCAGTCATGCGATCACGCTAAGGCTGTGATCCTTCGGTCCCGGCCGAAGTAATCCCGAGTCGGCGGGACAGACCCTCCGCGTCGAACGGGGCACGAACCTTGGCGTCGTTGTCGAAGTAGGTGTACACGTCCCGGCGGCGGCGCTTCGCCGTGGATTTCCCGATCGTCCTGCCGTCGGCCGGCGTACCGCCCTGGTGCCAGGTGCGGATCTTCCCGGCCCAGCGGTCGAGCGACTCGTCGTCGTACCCGCTGGTGTAGAGCTCATCGGCGCCGTGCAGCCGGACGTACACGAAATCCGCCGTGACGTCGTCGAGCATCGGCCACTTGCCGGCCGTGTCCGCGCAGACCAGCGCGACGCCGTGCTCGCGCAGCAGGTCGATGAAGCCGGGGGTCTCGAAGCTTGCGTGCCGGACTTCGATCGCGTGCCGGAGCGGGAGGTCGACGGCACTCTCCAGCAGCGCCCGGCCTTCCATCCGCTCGTCGTGGCCCTTGGCAACTTCGGCCGCCTCCGCCGTGGTCCGCGGCAACGATGCGAAGAACCTCGCGCACCGCTCCTCGTCGTACCCGAGAGTCGGCGGGAGTTGCCACAGCACCGGACCGAGTTTGTTGCCGAGCGCAAGGACTCCGGAGGCGAAGAAGTTGGCCAGCGGCGCGTCCACGTCGGCCAGCTTCTTCAGGTGCGTGACGAACCGCGGCCCCTTCAGGGTGAACACGAAATCGTCGGGCGTCTCGTCGTACCACTTCTGGTACGACGATGGCCGCTGCAGCGAGTAGAACGAGCCGTTCAGCTCGATCGAGTTCAGCCGCCGCGAGACGTACTCCAACTCGGCCCGCTGCGGCAGTCCCTCCGGGTAGTACACCTTCCGCCACGGCGGATACCGCCAGCCGGAGATGCCGACCCGATACGCACTCATGCGCCGATTATCCAGTGCCGCGACCAGGGGTCGGTGTGATGAGGTGTGCGGATGCAGGTTGATCGGGGCACGTACGCCGAAGCACGGACGCCGTGGGACGACCCAGAGTGGCGTGCCTCGGCGTTCGCGTGGGTGGAAGCGCACGTTGCGGCCTTGGGCTGGCAGGAGCGGGGGCCGCGGTGGGTGCGGGTCCGGCCGTGGTCTGTGATCGTGCGGTTCGAGGTGGGGCGGCGACTGTGGTTCAAGGCGAATCCGCCCGCGAGCCGCTTCGAGTCCGGACTGACCGAGGCTCTGGCCCGGTGGGCGCCCGGGCACGTCCTCACGCCGTACGCAGTGGACTCGACGCGGGGCTGGTCACTGCTTCCGGATGGCGGTTCCATCCTCCGCCAGTACCCAGGCGACGAACGAACGTGGGAGCAGGTCGTCGGTCAGTACGCCGAGTTCCAGCGGACCCTGGTCCCGCATGCCGACGAGCTCGTGGCCCTTGGGGTGCCCGATGCACGGCTCGCCATCCTGCCGACGATCTTCGACAAGACCGTGACCGCGAACCAGTCGCTGCAGCCCGCCGACCGCAAGGTCCTGGACGAGCTGCGGCCCCGGCTGCTCGACTGGTGCGACGAGCTCGCCGCGATCGGTATCACCGACTCGCTCGACCACGCCGACCTGCACGACGGCCAGATCTTCGCGCCGGTCGACGGACGCTTCATCTTCTTCGACTGGGGTGACGCTGCCGTCTCGCATCCGTTCTGCAGCCAGCTCGTCACGGCGCGGCACGCCGCCGGCAGCTACGGCGACGACATCATCCCGAGGCTGCGGGACGCCTACCTCGAGCCCTGGACCGCCGACGGCCACACCCTGCCCGAACTCCGTCGTGCCGCCAGCCTGGCCTGGCGTCTCGGATCCATCGGCCGAGCCGTGTCGTGGGGCCGCCTCTTTCCAGGGGCGTTCGACGGACCTTTCCTCGACGGCGACCAGGCCGAGTGGCTGCTGAAGCTGGCGGACCAGCCGCCGTTCTAAGTCCTGTGGTACGAAGGGCTGCATGTCTGTCACCGACAGCTTGACGCCTGCGGATCCGGTCAACGCGCTGCTCGACGGCGGGCTGCGGATGTTGATCACGTCCATGGTCGACAACGCCGGGATCACCCGGGCCAAGACGGTGCCGGCGGCTCGCGTGCGTGCCGCGGTGCGCGACGGGATCGGGCTGTCGCCGGTGTTCGCGCTGATGTGCACCGACGACGCGATCACCACGTCGCCGCTGGTCAACGGGCCGGTCGGCGACAACCGGCTGATGCCGGACCTCCGTTCGGTCGCGCCGCTCGGCCCGGACCGTCGTGTCTACTGGGCTCCGGCCGATCAGCTGTCCCAGGACCACGAGCCGGTGGACATCTGCCAGCGCTCTGCACTGCGGAGGCAGGAGGAGCGGGCGGTCGCGGCCGGGCTCGATGTGAAGCTCGGGTTCGAGCTGGAGTTCACCGTGTTCAGTGGTGACGCCGATGATCCGAACGTCGCGACGATCGGGCCGGCGTACGGCGTACTCGCCGCGCTGAAGATCGAGGATTTCGCGGTCGAGTTGCTCGAGGCGCTGGACGCGGCCGGAGTGCCGGCGGAGCAGTTGCATCCGGAGTACGCGCAAGGTCAGGTCGAGGTGGCGCTTCCGCCGGCGTCGCCGTTGGCTGCGGCCGACCAGTCGCAGCTCGCCCGGCTCGTGGTCCATCGGGTGGCGAGGGCGCATGGGTTGCTGGTGTCGTTCGCGCCGATCACGGTGGCCGGGTTCGTGGGGAACGGGGCGCACATCCACTTCTCGGCTTCGCTGGCCGGCCGGCCGTTCGGGGATGAGGGCGGTCCGTCTGAGCATGGGCGGCAGTTGATGGCCGGCGTACTGGGTGAGCTCGACGGGTTGACCGGCGTACTCGCGCCGAGCGTGGTCAGCGCGGACCGGCGGGTGCCGGGGAACTGGGCGGGTGCTTTTGCTTGCTGGGGGCCCGAGAATCGGGAAGCGGCGCTGCGGTACGTGCCGGGCAGCGTGACCAGCCGCCCGGGGTCCGCGAACTTCGAGATCAAGATCGGCGACCCGTCGGGCAACGCCTACCTGTCGGCCGCGTCCGTACTGGCTGCCGCCTTGAACGGGCTCGAGCAGAAGGCGGTGCTGCCGGACGGCTTGGACCGCGACCCGGTGACGTACGCGGAGGCGGAGCGACCGCCTCGGTTGCCGCTCACGTTAGAGGACGCGCTGACGGCGCTCGAGCGGTCGGAGGTCATTCGCGCTGCTCTGGGGGATGCGATTGTCGAGCCGTTCCTCGCCGTACGGCGTCATGACGCGAAATCGCTGGGTGAGCTGTCACTGGAGGCGCGGGTCCGCGCGCTGCGGTGGCGCTACTGACGCCTGGATCACATACGGTGATCCTCATGGCGTTGGCTGTGAAGGGGAGCAAGGGCGAGTCGTTCCTTGCGGTGGTCGTGGGTGGCGGAGCGGCGTTCGGGCTGGTCGTGATCACGTCGCGCGCGTGGAAGGCGTGCAACGTCGACGTCGCCGGCAGCGTCCCCAACGGCCTCACCCTGCTATTCCTCGGCCTCCCGCTCGCCCTGATCGTGAACCTCGTCCTGTTCACCATCGTCTTCCGCTACGCCGGCAAGGCGTTCCTCTTCTCACTGATCGCCGCCGCCATCGCCATCACCATCGCCGATCTGGCCCTGTTCTCCTGGCAAGGCACCCCCGCCACCGCCCCCGGCACCTGCCCCGGCAACGTCCCACCCTGGTGGCCCACCTGGATCCCGAGCTGACCAACGCCTGGCTCGGATCTGCGGCGTGGGACAGGGACCTGAGGTACTGCGGGTTGCAGAATGAGAGCTGTGAGTAGCCGGACCGACAGGGTGTCGCGGTGGCGGCAAGGCCTCATCGCGGCGGTGATCCTTGCCTCGCTGGTCATCCAACTCGTGCTGAGCGCGTCGTCCGGCTGGACTCGTTGCTCGGGATCGTGATCACCGGTCTGGTGTTCGCGATCGTGCTGGCGCCGAAAATCCACCTGACCGGAGCTGCGCTGGTTGCGACCATCGGGTTCCACTACATCTCGCCGTGGGCGACGCTGGCGGCGTGGCTCGTGCTCGGCCCGCGACCCCGGATGACCTGGCGCACCATCCCGCCCGCCTTCATCTGGCCGATCGCCTGGCTCGTCTACATCTTCGTCCAGGGCGCCTTCACCGACTGGTACCCCTACCCCTTCCTCGATGTCACCGACCTCGGCCTCGCCACGGCCTTCCGCAACGCCCTCCTGGTCGTTGTCCTGGGCATCCTCCTGTCGCTCGGCCTCAAGACCCTCGACACGAAGCTGCCGACGGTCGGACGCGCGCGCAGGGAGCAGATCCCGCAAAACTAAGCGTCCGCAGCGGAGCAGAGCCCGGCGAACCCTTCAGAAGGCCAAGGTAGAACGGATTTCGGCGGTGGTGGTTGGGCCGCCGAAGGAGTCGGCTGCCTCGTCGGTCGCATGGATGCGGTCGAGGAGTGGACCGACGTGGGTGACCACGAGGTGCTTGGTGTTGGTGCGGTGGGCCAGGTCGCCGGCTTGGGACGGGGTGTGGTGGACCGCCGTGGGATAGGGGTCGTTGGCTTCGCAGAGGAGGAGGTCGGCGTTGAGGGCCGTGGCGTCCAGGGCTGGGCAAGGCGCGCAGTCGCCGGAGTAGACGAACGTGTGCCCGGACGACTCGGCGCGGAGGGCGTAAGCCTCGCAGCCGTGCTCAACGGCCCGGCTGGTCAGCTGCAGATCGCGGAGCTGCACCTGGTGACCGTCCGACAAGGGACGGAGGTCCAGTACGTCGCTGAACACGCCGGGATCCGGCTGCGCGAAGAACCCGGCCAGCCGAGCACCCAACTCCGCCGGCGCATACACGGGCAACGGCGGCCGCGCGGGGAGTTCGCCGTACGCCAAGGCGTAGTACGCGTTGAGCAGGTCGCCGATGTGGTCGAGGTGCAGGTGCGACAGCCAGACAGCATCCAATGCAGCGAGCGTCGTATGACGCAGGAGCTCGGCGAGTGAACCAGGACCCGCGTCCACCCACACCTGAGCGCCGCCGGCCCGGAGAAGGTAGCCGGAACACGGGCGGTCCGGCTGCGGATACGGCGCGGCGGTGCCGAGGATTGTGAGCGTGGTCAGAGCTTCGCGCCGATCAGCTGGAAGATGTCGTCGAGCGCGCCCGGCAGGTCATCGTGCCCGAAGTCCGGGTACAGCCGGACGTCCTTGGCCGACGTGATCTTGTTGTACGCCGCGAACTGCGTCGACGGCGGACACACCTGATCCTCGAGCCCGACGAACAACGTCACCTCGGCCCGGATCCGCGGCGCCAGATTCTGTACGTCGATGTAGCCGAGAGTCGTGAACACCTCGTCCTGGCGCAGATGCCGCGGATCCCGCTTCCGGAACCAGGTGGTGATCTCGTCGTACGGATTCGTCTCCAGGTTGAGATCCCAGGCCCGCTGGTAGTCGCACAGGAACGGGAACACGCTCGCGACGTACTTGATCCCCGGCGTCAGTGCGGCGGCCACGAGACTGAGTCCGCCACCCTGGCTCCAACCGGTCGTCGCCATCCGCGTCTCGTCCACCTCGGGCAGACCGGCGATGATGTCCGCGAGCCGCCGGGCGTCCAGGAACACATGCTTGTACAGCAGCCCGTCCGGCCCGTCGTCGAGACCGTGCACCAGGTGGTTGTGCAACGAGAAGCTGTTCGCCGCCTGCGACTCGGTCCGGTAACCCACCTGCTCACGCACATCCAGCGCGGCGACAGTGAACCCGCGCGCGGCGTACGGCAGGAGGTCGACCCAGCTCGGCTGCTCACCGCCGTACCCGTGGAAGATCAGCACGGCCGGGCCGGTGGGTTCGGCCGGGCGAACCACCTTCGCGTGCACCCGGTAGCCGCCGGTGCCGGTGAAGTACAGGTGCTGCGCTGTCGCCGTGGTCAGCGGGAAGTCGGTCGCGTCGGCGAACTCGGTGTCCGGGTCGACCGCGCCCAGTTCGAGCAGTGCCTTGTCCCAGAACTGGTCGAAGTCCTCCGGCCGGGGATTCGTGCCCTGGTAGGCGATCAGTTCGTCGTACGACAGCTCGAAGGACAGCACGGGCACTCCTCAGGGTCAGGGTCGCTTCATTCTGCGCGATCGTCGTCGTCCGGCGCAGTCCCGTCCCAGATCGTGTACCCGTGCGCGGCGTTCAGCCGGTCCCGCAGCGTGGTCTCCAGTTGCGCGGCCCGACCGGGACGCAGCCAGCCGACCGGCAGCAGGACGGTGTGGTCCGGCTGCTTGGTACGCAGGACGATCGCCTCGCCGTGAGTGGTCTCGACCCGGCCGACCTGGGTGATGTCGGTCCACGTCGTCCGGACGCCGCGGACCTCGATGTCGCGGTCGCGCACCTTCGCGACCACCGGCGGCCAGACCAGGATCCACAGACCACCGAGCACCACCAGCCCGCCCAGGGTGAGGAACACCGACACCACCACGTCCGGCAGGCCGAAGGCCCACACGATCGCGGCAACACCGAGAATGATCAGCCCGGCGGCCAGGATCCCGAGGAACCGTCCCGCCCGCATCCGGTACGTCGTACGCATCGCACCAGGATCTCATCCGGGACCGAGCCGCACAGTCACCCCCAGTGAGTCGTCTGTTGTGCGGTCGATCCTTCCCGCCGAAAGGGCGAGTCAGAACCTGTTGGCCGGATGCTGCCGTCAGTTCCCCGACTGGGAGGGGTTGTAGGCGCAGGCGTCGTTCAGGTTCTCGGTCGCGCCCGGCGTCACGGCGGGGTTCGGGGTCTTCTTGGTCGATCCGCTGGTCGGCTTCTTCGTCGGTTTGTTCGACGGAGTGGAGGCGACCGGCTTGGTCTTCGGCTCGATCGCCTTCGCGACGATCTCCTGCATCGCCTCGTACTTCGGGTCCTGGCCGGACGGGAAGTTCTTGCTCTTGTCCAGGTCGACGTTGGAGACGTTCGCGTTCTTCACCTTGAGCCCGAGCTCGATGAAGGCCGGCAGGATCTCCTGCGGGATGTCGGTGCGCAGCAGTTGCTTGCCGGCCTGGGCGATCTGCTGGTACTTCGTCACCAGGGTGGCCGGGTTCACGCTGTTCACCAGCGCGTGGATCGTGCAGCGCTGCCGCTCCTGCCGGGACGGATCGCTCAGGCCGTAACGGCCGCGGGCGAACCACAGCGCGTGGTACCCGTCGAGCTCCTGGTTCGCGCCCGGCTCGATGTAGCCGGACGGCTTCTTCGCGTTGTTCGCCCCCGGCCCGTCGCCGTAGTCACCGCCGATCGGCACCCGGTAGTTGACGTTGACGGTGATACCGCCGACCGCGTCGATGATCTGCCGGAAGCCGGCCAGGTTGACCTGCATGTAGTAGTCGATGTCCAGCCCGAGCGCCGCGCCGGCCGCGAGCTTGACCACGTCCGCGCCCTCGTTGTCGGTCTGGCCGAGGACCCCCGGATGCTGCTTCGGGACGTTCTCGTACATCGAGTCCAGGTAGTACTCCGGCTGCTCGGCCGGGCCGTCCGGGTCGTAGTAGCCGTGCGGGTAGAACTTGTGCAGCGGCGAGTCCTCCGGGAACGGCATCCGCATCCAGTTCCGGCTGAGCGAGATCAGCGCGGTGTCACCGGTCTTGGTGTCGATGCTCGCCACCATCACCGTGTCGGTCCGGACCCCGGTCCGCCCGACCCCGTCGTCGGCACCGAGCAGCAGCAGATTCAGCCGCGGGGTCTTCGCCCACGGGTCCTTCTTGTCCACCTTCGGCCGGGTCGCGCTCTTGGAGTTGCCCTCGGACTGGAACACGCTGCCGACCAGGTCACGCTGCGCCATCACGGTCTGCGCCGCGACGCTCGTCGGTACGGCGATCGCGAAGCAGAGCAACCCGACGAACAGCGAACCGGCCAGCCGCCCGGTGTAGGTCATGCTGACCGGGCGGATCAGTTTGTGCGAGGCGACCACGACCCAGATCCAGCCGACGCCCAGGACGACGACCGCGGCCGTCGCGATCAGCAACTGCCGCGGCGACACCGCGAACGCCAGGATCGAGTCACGCCGGGTCAGCCCGACGTACGCGGCGATCACGAGCAGGCCGATGCTGATCGTCAGCACGAACGCGCCGAGCTTCTTCCGGCCGCCCATCACCAGCCCGGAGCCGGGGATCAGCGCGCTGACCAAGGTGAGACCGATCGCCTTCGACGCCGTGCGGGCCCGATGCGAACGCTGCCGGGACCGGTTGGCTCTGGGCGCGGACCTCCGTCCGGCTGCGCGAGTGCTCCGCGACATGGCTCCGTTCCCTGATCGACGACGTGGCGACTGTCCACAGGCCGCGTGTGCAGCGGCCCACGGTACTTCAGACGCTCACATCAGCAATTCGGTTGACGTGATGCTGGCGACCCCCGTCGACGCACGCCAGATTACACAGACCCCGGCGCACTCTCCCAAGTGCCGTCCCCGACACGGACAGTGTTCGCCGGAACGACGAAGGCCGCCAGGAGTCCTGGCGGCCTTCGGGGGTACTGCGGAGGCGGCGGGATTTGAACCCGCGAGAGGGGATTACCCTCAACCCGCTTAGCAGGCGGGCGCCATCGACCGGACTAGGCGACGCCTCCTCCGACGGTCCCGCAGGGGACTCGACGACGGCCAAGACTATCCGGTGGACCCTCCCGGCGGCAAAGCGGCCTCAGCTGTTCATCAGCCGGCGGGCTTCGGCGATGCGTTGGACTGTCTTCGGGGTCATCGGTTCGGGGGAGACGATCAGGTGGTCGACGCCGAGTTTCTGGTACGCCGCGAGGGCCTCGGCGAGCTCGGGGATCGAGCCGCTGAAGGCGTTCTGATCCGGGTCCGGGACGCTCGGCTGGTCGGGGTCGCGGACGATGAAGCCGACGGTCGGTGCGACGGAGCCCGCCTGCTTGCCTGCGGCCCGGACCGCGTCCTCGAGCGTGCCGAGTCGCTCCGCGACCTTCTCACCGGGGGCGCCGTACCAGGCGGTGTTCCAGGCGTCGGCCCACTCGGCGGTGAGCCGCATCATCCGCGGCCGGTGCCCGGCGACCAGGATCGGGATCCGCCGCGCGGGTGCCGGGTCGAGCACAGCGTCCTTGACGTGGTGGTAGGTCCCGTCGAAGGTGACCGTCTCGCCGCGGATCATCCGGGCCACGATCTCGAGCCACTCCTCGAACCGGCCGACCCGGTGGTCGGTCGGCAGCCCGAACGCCTCGTACTCCGGGTCGTGCCAGCCGGCCCCGACGCCGAGGATCAGCCGCCCACCGGACACCTCGTCCAACGTCGCAGCCATCTTCGCGGTCAGCCCGGGGTCGCGGAACGACGCACACAGCACCATGGTCCCGAGCTCGACCCTGGTGGTGCTCGCCGCGACCGCACTCAGCAGCGTCCAGGCCTCGTGCATCCCGTACATCCGGCCGTCCGGGTCGCGGTAGAAGAAGTGATCCGCCAGCCAGACCGAATCCAGCCCGTTCTGATCAGCCGCCTCGGCCACCGCCCGCACATCCCGCCACCCCGGCATCCCCCCGTCAGGCCCGTCCTCGCCACCCAACGGAAGCATCACACCGATCTTCATGCACTCAACTCCAAGGTCCGACGCCGCTGATGCGGTCGACAGTGATGTGGGTGACGTACCCCGGCGGCACGTCGTCACCGGGCCGGAACTCCGCGTCCGCCCCGATGTACGTCTTCGCCAGCCGGCGCAGTACCTCGACCGCACCGCCCTCGGTGATCCGGGCGGTCCCCTTGATCACCAGGTACTCGGTCAGGCCCATCTCGTTCATCCGGCCGGTCTCGACCGACAGCACCACCCGGCCGTCGCGCCGGATGTTCTTCACCTTCTGGTTGTTCGGCACATGCGCGGCGATGATCTCGTCACCGTCCAGCCCGACCCAGATCACCGAGACCTGGGGGCTGCCGTCGGGGTTGATCGTGACCAGGTGCCCGAGGGCGTTGGACTCCAGCACTGTCCGTGCACTGTCCGGGATCTGCATGCGGCCAACGTACGCATATCGCGAGATCATGGCGATATGACGAGGCCGTACGCCGATCGGGCGGCCGCCGGGCGGGCGCTGGCGGCTGAGCTCGGCGAGGTGGCCGGGTCCGTGCTGGTGCTGGGCCTGGCGCGCGGCGGTGTTCCCGTCGCCGCGCCGGTCGCCGAGTCGCTGGGCGCGGAGCTCGACGTACTGATCGTCCGGAAGCTCGGGTTGCCGGGGCAGCCTGAACTGGCGATGGGTGCGGTCGCGGGAGTCGGCGACGAGACCCATACCGTGCGGAACGAGCAAGTACTCCGGGGTGTCAACGAGGGGACGCTGGAGGCGGTCCGCGAACGCGAGATCCGCGAGCTGCGCCGGCGCGAGCAGGCCTACCGCGGTGACCGGCCCCCGGTCGACGTACGCGACCGTGTCGTGATCCTGGTCGACGACGGCCTCGCCACCGGCTCGACGATGCGAGCCGCGGTCGAGGCGGTACGACGGCAGGGTCCGGCCAAGGTGATCGTCGCCGTACCGGTGGGTGGTCCGGACAGCTGCCACCGATTGTCGGCAATCGCCGACGAGGTCGTGTGCGTGTGGATCCCGCGGCTCTACGCCGCCGTCGGGCAGGCGTACCGCGACTTCGCACCGGTCACGGACGACGAAGTACGCCGGGTGCTCGCCGAACGGGCCTGACGACACAGCGCGGCGCCCTGGAGGTGGCCCAGGGCGCCGCGGTGCTGCCGGCCGCCGGCTTCCGACTCGGCGGCCGGTGTCCGGTCAGCCGAGACGTGCCTTCAGGTGGTCGAGCTCGACCTTGAGCGTGGTCGGGACCGTGTCGCCGAGCTTGGCGAACCACTCCTCGATCAGCGGGATCTCGGCCTTCCACTCCTCCGCGTCGACCTTCAGTGCGATGTCCAGCTCGTCCTCGGTGAGCTCGAGACCGCTGACGTCCAGGCCGTCCGCGGTGGGCACCCGGCCGATCGGGGTCTCGACGGCGTCGGCCTGACCCTCGATCCGGTCGATGACCCACTTCAGCACCCGGCTGTTCTCGCCGAAGCCCGGCCACACGAACTTGCCCGCGTCGTCCTTGCGGAACCAGTTCACGTAGAAGATCTTCGGCAACCGCGCCGCGTCGTGCTGCTTGCCGACCGTCAGCCAGTGGTCGAAGTACTTGCCCGCGTCGTACCCGAGGAACGGCAGCATCGCCATCGGGTCGCGCCGGACGACGCCCACCTGACCGACCGCGGCCGCGGTGGTCTCCGACGACAGCGTCGCCCCCATGAAGACGCCGTGCGCCCAGTCCCGAGACTCGGTCACCAGCGGCACCGTGGTGGCGCGGCGGCCGCCGAAGATGATCGCGGAGATCGGTACGCCGTTCGGGTCGTCATACTCGTCGGCGATGATCGGGCACTGCTTGATCGGAGTGCAGAACCGGCTGTTCGGGTGGCTGGACAGCTCACCCGAGTCCGGCGTCCACTCCCGGCCCTTCCAGTCGGTCAGGTGGTTCGGCGGCGTGGGTGAGTAGCCCTCCCACCAGACGTCGCCGTCATCGGTGAGCGCGACGTTGGTGAAGACCGAGTTGCCCTTCTCGATCGTGCGCATCGCGTTCGGGTTGGTCTTCCAGCCGGTACCCGGGGCAACGCCGAACAGCCCGAACTCCGGGTTCACGGCGTACAGGCGGCCGTCCGCGCCGAACCGCATCCAGGCGATGTCGTCGCCGAGCGTCTCGACCTCCCAGCCCTCCAGGGTCGGGTCGAGCATCGCCAGGTTGGTCTTGCCGCACGCGCTCGGGAACGCGGCCGCGACGTAGTGGACCTTCTTCTCCGGCGAGATCAACTTCAGGATCAGCATGTGCTCGGCCAGCCAGCCCTCGTCCCGCGCGATCGCCGAGGCGATGCGGAGCGAGTAGCACTTCTTCCCCAGCAGCGAGTTACCGCCGTACCCGGACCCGTACGACCAGATCGCCCGCTCCTCGGGGAACTGGACGATGTACTTCTCGTCGTTGCACGGCCACGGCACGTCCTTCTGCCCGGCCTCCAGCGGCGCACCGACCGAGTGCAGGCACGGCACGAAGAACGCGTCCTCGCCGAGCTTGGCCAGGACGTCGGCACCGGTGCGGGCCATGATCCGCATCGACGCGACCACGTACGCCGAGTCGGTGATCTCGACCCCGAACATCGGCTTGTCCGCGGTCAACGGGCCCATGCAGAACGGGACGACGTACATCGTCCGGCCGCGCATCGAGCCGCGGTACAGCCCTGTCATCAGGGCCTTCATCTCGGCCGGGTCCATCCAGTTGTTGGTCGGACCGGCGTCTTCCTCGTCGACTGAGCAGATGAACGTCCGCTGCTCGACCCGGGCCACGTCCGAGGGGTCGGTGCGAACCCAGAACGAGTTCGGCTTCTTCTCCTCGTTCAGCCGGACCATGGTCCCGGCCTCGATCAGCTCGCCGGTGAGCTTGCCGTACTCCGCGTCCGAGCCGTCCACCCAGTGGATCCGGTCGGGCTGGGTCAAGGCGGCGACCTCGGCGACCCAGGCCAGCAGGCCGGCGTGGCGGGTCGGTGCATCGGTCAGGTCGTACTGCGTGGCGACGGCTGGGAGGGGGTCCGTGGCTGCTGCGGGGGCGGTGGTCTCGGTATGGGTCGGGCTGGCGGTTGTCGTCATCGGCGGCTCATTCCCTCTCGGCTGTCGGGCCCGGCGGCCGCCCGGCCCCTCGACGCTGAGGGGGGTACGGCGTCGGCCGCCGGGGTCTCCGGCGGTTCGATTCAGCTGGCTGGCGGTGTGATCTCTCGCATACCAGTGTGTCCAGTGGACGTATACCAGTGTGCAAGTGGTACTACGGTACGCGACAGACACAAGGGCTGTGAACCATCAGAAAGTGAACCCGGTCACAAAGTTTTCGCGACAATCGCTTTCCGGTGAACCTTGTGAAAATGAGAACGGCCCGCGCTGGTCGCGCGGGCCGTTGCGGAGATCTTGCGGCGGATCAGCTGGTCTGCCGCCAGATGTCGTTCAGCACCTGCTGCACGGTCTGCTCCTCACCGGGTGCGCCGGTGACCGCGACGCCGACCAGCCACCACTGGCCGCCGCTGCTGAACGCGCGCGTCATCATCAGCGCGAACGGTTTCGTCTGCTTCACCGTGAGCCAGGTCCGGTTGTCCTTCGCGGTCGCCGGGACCGGCGCCTTGAAGACCTTGGTCCACTGCTGGTCGAACGACGACCGGTCAGCCAGGCAGCCGGCCAGGTCCTTGCACGGATGCAGCGCGATCCGCAGGTCCGGCGTGAGCCTCGGATTGCCCACGCCGTCATCGGTCTGCACCCGGCGGTAGGCGATCGTCGACGACTCGCCGAGGTAGGACACCGCCGGCGGTCGCGGCCAGCCGATCGCGAACGGGAGCTCGGCCGTGGTGATCACCTGCACGTCGGTCCCGGCCGGGTAGGTCGCGCCGATCAGCCCTGGGCCGCCGTCGGGCCGGAGGTACGGCGCCGTCGTGACCTTGCGGAACGCCGGGAGCAGCACGGTCGACGGGAACGGGGACGGGCTGACCGCGGCCTGCGGCGCGGCGTCGGGCTTCTCGTCCTTGACCGAACTGCCGATCGCGGCGCCGACGGAGTACGTGACCGTGAAGACGATCAGCACGATGACCGCGACCACCAGGTAGATCCAGCCGCCGATCTTGCGGCGGTACTGCCGGGCGATGTCGATCTTCGAGGGCTTGGTATGTGCTGCCACCGCTTGTGGTGCGGGTCCCGCTTGTGGTGCGGGTCCCGCTTGTGGTGCGGCTCCCGCTTGTGGTGCGGGTCCCGCTTGTGGTGCGGCTTCCGTTTCTGGTGCGGGTGCGTAGGACGGAACGGAGCCGTTGCCGGATGGCGGCTGGGTCGGCGGCTGGGCGCCGTACTGGCTGAGCTGGGTGCGGACCGCCTGCAGCGACTCCTCGTCGTTGCCGAGGATGCCGTCGAGCGGGTCGATCAGGCGCTCGGCGCCGGACTGGCCGGGGATGAGTTGCGTGATCGCGTACGGGCGCGTGGCGCTGAAGTTCGCCGCCCACAGCGGCGTCTCCTGTTGCTCGGGGTCGAGCGCGGCGTCCCGGCCGGCGCGGACCAGCCGGTCGCGCACCACCGCGTCCTTCGCGCCCGCGTCGCTCAGCACGAGCGCGACGACCTCCATTCCGGTGAAGCTGCGGCCGCGCCACAGCTCCGCGAGCGGGTGCCGCAACAGCCGCTGGTCGAACTCGTACCCGGAGATCTCCGGCGTGCTGTTCATTTGCTCTCCCAGACGGCCCGGTCCGCCAGCACCAGCACCGCCTGCTCCGCGACGTCCGCCTGGATCGGGCTGGCCGTGTACTCGACCTGAACGACGATGTCCGCGCGCTGCACCAGCGTCTTGACCGTGAACGACTCACCGGCCACACCCCGAACGGTCCGCGCCGACTTGGTCGGGTACTGCCGGTCCGGCACCTTGTCCAGCGGCGACCGGTCGAAGGCCCGCTTCGCGGTCTGCTCCGGCCTGAACGGCGGCTGCCCGGCCCCCGCGTCCGCACCGGCGTACGGCGTGATCGTGACCTTCACCGACGCCGAGGTGAAGCTGCTCGACTGCTGTCGGCTGACCGCCGCCTCACAGGTCACGGTGGCGGTCCCACCCTGGTTCATGGTGACGGGCGCCGTACCGCTAGATGCCTTGGGCAACATCACGGACACGTCGCCGATCCGGGCACACACGTCGGCCGGCAACGTCCTGGCCGGGAGGATGTCCTCGGGCTCCACCGGTTCCCCGACCGCGTACCCGAATCCCGCACCCGCGACCGCAGCCACTCCGCACGCGATCGCCGTACCCCGCACCAGTCGACTCGCCATACCCGCGACCATAGCCACGCATAGGTCCTCCGTGACCGATCAACGTCCCGCGGGCCGGCCCGCTTCTGCTCATGCTGCCTGGCGGGTTGTTCGATCGCTGACGCCATATATCCCGCCAGCGCTGACACAACCCGCCAGCCTCAGCCGAGCAGAGTGCTTCGCCGCGACCCCGCCGTACGGCTCCCCTGGGGCCGATTGGCCTCCACCCACCTCCCCCATGTATCGTTACTCGACGTTGTCCAGCGCTCGTAGCTCAACGGATAGAGCATCTGACTACGGATCAGAAGGTTGGGGGTTCGAATCCCTCCGAGCGCGCAAACAAAACCCCAGGTCAGCCAGGTGGATGACCCGGGGTTTTCGCGTTTCTGAGGGTGGTTGACCCCCACGGCTGACCCCAACGTCACTCGCCGTCCCGCTCGTGTCGGAGGTCGTGGAATCGAATCCGCCGAACTCCGCCCAAGGCGCGCCTTCGAGGGGTCGGAATCGGCCTGCTACCTGGAGGTGGTCGCGGTGCGTCTTTCCCGCCTGCCGTTCAGACCAGTCAGGACCTATCAGGAGACGCCAGAGGGGAGGACGCGAGGGGGAGATCTGTGCGGAGGGCGCCAGCAAAGCCCATGACGATGGCGCGCGACCCGAGCACAATGGCGCCATGTTGCAGGGGATTGCTCCGGATGGGGAGACGCCGACACCCGCCCTCGTCGCCGCGTGGCTGGTCATGGACACCCTGCGTGCAGAGTCCGTGCCGATGTGGGCGGCCACCTGGCTCGTTCAGGACTATGACGGTGAGTGGTTGGCGGAGCTAGCCGGCCTCAGTGGACGGGACACCCGTGAGGTCCGCGACCTCCTCCCGGCAGCTCTCGCGGACGCGGGCGTTGACCCTTTGTCCTCAAGGCAGGCCGCCCTCAAGGTGGCATACGACCACATCGCCAACATGCATCTCAGCGGCCGGGCCCACTGGACCTGGGCCGTCAATCAAGTCGTCGAACTTGTGATTGGCAACGGGTACGCCTCCGAGGTCTTCGAACAGCCTCTGGGCGCTTTGTGGGGAATCGACGATGAACTGGGCGATCCATGGAGCCGGACGGAGGATGAGCTAGCCGGCATCGTCCGCCGGGCCTGCATCGAGCAGGTGCAGCAATGATGGAGGCGCCCGCTTTCCTTCTATTGGTGTAGAGGCCCGCGAAAGACCCCGACCAGCTGTCAACGGCTCCCGACCCCAGTCCGACCCCAACGACCCCTAACGACGGGATTCGCCAGGGGTTGAGGGTGATGCGTTCGAGTGCCTTCCATGTGCCTTTGAGCGGGTGCGCGCAGGGGCGCTGATCAAGGTGTTGCGGGCCTGGTTGTCGGGGCTGACGTTGCGGCCCTTCGTCGGGACCATGATGCCGATTCCGACGCCGGTGTAGCCCTTGTCGGTCAGGGTCGGCAGGCCGTGGGCGGCGGCCGGGTACAGCGCGGGCAGTGCGTGTTTTCGGCGGCGGTGATGTCGTGGGTCGAGCCCGGTTCGACCTGGCTGACCCATTCGGGGTAACCGGTCGAGCCGGTGAGGACCTGGATGTTGCCGCAGTGTTGTTTGCGTTTCCGGAGTACCACAGGTCATGACCGCTGTCGGAGGGTGCGCTGACCCGGGTGCTGGAGATCAGCGTGCCGTCCAGGCACACGAACGCCCACCCCTCGCGCACGGCCTCGGCCAGCACGTCGGACAGCTCGGCTGCGTGGGCGGCGATCACGTCGATCGCCTCGTGCAGGTACCGGTAGCCGGTCGCGATACTCACGCGCGCGTCGTGGGCCTTGCGGTGCGCGGTCAGCCAGCCCGCGACACACCCCCGTTCACCACAACGTTGCCTCAGACAACGGCACCGCCCAGATCATCAACCCCGGTGAGAAGACCTCGCTGTATGCCGACGGTCCTGCGCCCCGTATCAATCGGCTCGGAGCAACCATTCTGGCGGCAACATCAAAATGCCGGTCCCGTGTCGCTTATACCGTTGGCACCTACTACGATCCGGCGCCCATCGGTATTCGCCAGACTGGCATTCGTACCTGTTCGAGTTATATCGCCCAGAACGCGGAAGATGCCCGCATGAGCCACCAGAAGCACGACTGGGGCAAGGCGTGCGGCGGCGTGCAGCCCTCGAACAACTCGAGCGGAAAAGGTATCGAATGCCTCGCTGTCGCCTGGAAGGGTCGCCGATGTCCCGCCTCTCCACGCAGCTAGCGCGCCCGGAAACCTGTCCTCGATCTCCTCGGCAGTCAGCCCCGTGAGCGTCCTACTCCAGCGTTCGCGGATGTCGGGCAGCTGTACTGGTGGAGCGAGCTCGAGCGCCTGCGCAACGATGCGGCCAGTCTGTCGAGCGCGACTCAAGTCAGAGGTCGCCACGGCGCCGATTCCCGCGCCACGACAGTGTTCAGCAAGCCTGGTTGCTTGTTTCCTACCAAGGTCGGTGAGTGGTGGATCAGCTTGCCCGGCCCAGCGGCGTTCGTCATTCCAAGTCGACTGCCCATGGCGAACCAGGATTACTTCACCCGAGGTCATTGGGAAATACTCGCATCTTCATGTGTGCGTGCGGTCCCTTGCGCAGCCACTGATAGGCGGCATGGGTGCAGTCCAACCGCTTGCCAGCACGCCTGATCCGGCACGCCAAATCGCGCAGAAGAGCCGACGCAACCAGGTGCTTATCGTCGGAAGGACCCGCCGCCCAGACACGGTTCGTGCCCGACGCGCCAGCTCGCCACCTGTCATCGCATCACCGTCCGGCACATGCTCGAAGCGGCAATCGGCGCATGAGAAGTTCAGTCAGCTCCGGGTGGTCATCGCGCGGCGAGACGTGCAGGCGCTGATCTGGTCGCGGCAGCGCAAGGACCTCACCGACCGTTTCCCGATGTCGAGGCTGCCGCCGTGCGCGAGCTGCCCAACCGTGTCGTGCTCGACGGCGTATGTGAGGTGCCAGAGGTCGTGTATAACACGTCTGCGACGGACCGATGAGCGTCCCGGATTCCTGTAGTGGACGCTCTAGGTTCGCGGTGTCTACGACACGGCGGGAGAGCCGATGCGGGGACAGCGGGTGGCTCCTCTCGAGGCTGGTGAAGAGTCGTGGACGGTGCTGGGCGATGACTGGCGGCAGGTGGCGCCGGTCGAACGGTTCTTGTCTCACCTGACCGATCAGCGGCGCTCGCCGAACACGGTCAAGGCCTAAGCACACGACCTCAAGGACCACATCGATGTCAAGGTCACCACCAGTGTCGGCACGGTCCCCATCACGCCCGCCTCCACCGACCTGGACCCCTGCTCCACCAAGCCGACCAGGCCATGTACGCCGTCAAACACAGACGAAACTGAAGCTCATCACCTCAAGGGAGACGGGGGGACCTCACTTCTTGACTGCATTGCGGAACGCCACGATGGTGCCGACGACGATCACCGCGACCGCGCCGCGAGGCGCGAGGTCCGACGGCGAGATGCCGCTCACTACCCCCAGCACGACCACGATGATCAGGATTATCGCGACCCAAAGCTCCGGCTTCTTGAGCAGGTACGCCGCCTTGCGCTGCCACGTCACAGGGCTCCGCGGGATCTCGTCGGGCTCGCGGGCCGGCATCGTGACACACAGGTCCGGCGGGACCGCCGCGTCGACCACCGCCACCGCCTGATGGCCGTTCCTCCAGTGCGCCGGTTCGATCTGCACCTGGTAGCCGTCCCGCCGGATGAGTTGCCGTCCGCCGTCCGGATAGGCGACGACGGCCGCGAGTTCGTCGTACGACGCCGAGGTCACACCGGATGGGGTTTCGATCTGGGCAGCCTTGCGGCCGACAGTCAGCTCCGCCTTGGTAACCGGCCAGCCCGCAGGCTTGAAGCGCTGCCCGGTTGTCACGGAGGTGGTCCGCGGCGGACCGGCGAGCCACGTCAGCTGCGGATCGGTGGTGGCGTCAGGATCGACTGAAAGGAGCAGACTGCTCCACATCGCTCGAGCCGCCTGCGCTACGTCATGGACCGTAGTGGCGTCGGCCTCGGCGGCCAGCTGGTCACGGTCCTGCACCGGGCGTCCGAACAAGACGTCGCGGGCGGCCAGATACGGCATCCAGTTCTCGGCTGGCTCCGTCTTGATCCGGCGAATCTCCTGGTCCAGGTCGTCGCGCAGGTCGGCCGGGTCGGGACCTCGGTCCCGCAGCCGACGGAGTACCGCCAAGCTCTGCGCGACCACCGTTGGCCGTGCCTCGGGCAGGATGTCGATCCCCGCGGTGAGCATCGCGTTCTCCGCGTCCACCAGCTCGTACGACGACCAGCCGCTGTACCCAACCCCGGCGCCGTGCCGGAATCCGCGTTCCAGCCCGCGCCGCAGGGCCCGCGTCAGCGACGGGCCCGCATACGACCGCGACATCACACCCGAGAGTGCGACCGAGCCTGTTGGCCCGGCGAATCCGGCCGGCAAGGGCTGATCGCACGGCATCGCAGGCTTGACAGGCCACCGCGAGCCGTCAGCAAGCGGGAGCCGCAAGCCAGCCGGCGGCGGGCCGGTCAGCGCGAGTACGGCGTTCCCGCGGGCGAACGCCTGCGCGGCGAGCGACTGCAAGTGATACGGATCGGCGGTGTACAGCCCGTACTCGTCGTAAGCGGCCAGACCAGGACCTTGCGCGCCGTACCGCCACAACAGGTGCAGGGCGATCGGCCCGGCGTGCCGCGTGGCGCTCTCAGCACGAAGGACCCGGCGCTCGTGCTCGAGGTCTGCGAAGTTCGGAGTGCTCAACCAGCGACAAGTCTGCTGCAGAAACCCCGCGACGTCATCGGGCTCGCCTTCGACGTCGAGGGTGGTGTGCAGCATGCTGACGGATCCGTTGACAGGTGCACGGATCGAATCCCGGCCATGCAGGGCAAGGTGCTCGAGCAGGTGCAGCCAGCCGTGCGTAGGCAACGACGCGTCTGCCATCCCGACCCGGAACCACAGACTTGCCCGCATGCGGCGCTCACCAGGCACCCAGTAGACGGGAACCCCGTCCACCTCCGTCGCCCGTAACTCCCCTACCATTTCCCGACCCCCCACGCGCCAGAAGACGTGCCGGACCATCTTGCCGGACCGGCGCCGCTCTGGCTCCCCATTTCCGCTCGTTTGCCACTTTTGACATCCGTGGCGGACCGCTGTCAGCTGCCGAGAGCGGATAGGGCGTCGTTGGTGAGGCGGTTGACGGTCCATTCGTCTTGGGATTTGGCCCCTAGGGACTTGTAGAAGTCGATGGCGGGGCGGTGTGGAAAGTGCGACGGCGGAGACCTGCCTGTCCACCACCGGTGCTGCCCGCTGCGCAACCCTGACGCCCTCGACCAGGTCGTCGTGGTGGTGTGGCCGCCGTTCGGGCAGCCAGCCGATCCGCGAGCGGCGAGGCGAGACGATGCCCCGGGTACGGCGGACTGACCCCGATGCGGTCCGGCCGCCTCCGGATCTGGTCGGGCCGGTCGACGTCGAGCTGACCCATGCGGTCGAGGAGATTCCCGGCCCGAACGCGCTGCCCGGCGGCAGCCGGTACGAACCGAAGTTTGACGGATTTCTTCACTGAACTCGTCAAGTAGACGCTGGGGTGGCCGACGGGAAGCTCGGAGGTTGGGATCGAGCGGCATCACGGGGCTGGCGCAGGCAATGCGGCGACCAGGGAATGGCGCGACGACATCCCATCCTGTTGGCAGCCGATGACCCCGAACGGCCAGGCTGAACGATCCGGCGCATCACGCGTCTCTGGTGGACAGCAGGTCGAGCGCCCGCGCAGCGGACGTGAGCACTACGTCTGCTGGTTCTGCTTGGTTGTACTGATGACCCCACGCCGCTGCGGCACTGAAACTGCCGGCGGACTTCGCGGCACGCAGATCCAGCGGCGAGTCTCCAATGTAGGCCGCGTCCTTGGGCTCGATGCCGAGTTTCTTCGCGGCCAGAAATATGCCGTCCGGTGCCGGCTTCGCGTAGGCAACCTGGTCGCCGCCGATCAGCACGTCAACCGGCAAGCCCGCGGCCTTTAAGAGCATCCCCGCCGCCCGCGTACTGGCACCGGTGAACACCGCCCGCGCCCTGCCTTGGGCTTGGAGGGCACTGAAGGTGTCGGGCACCTCCGGATAGGGCGCCACTTCTACATCTTCAAGCTCCCGGTAGTACACATCGGTCTCCGCCTCCGTCAGTGGCCGCCCAACGAGGTGCTCCAGAATGACTTCCGGTGTGCCGCGCCAGTACGCGTCGACAATGTCGCTCGGATCGAGATCGGGTCCTCCCAGCGCCCGCACTGCCCGAACGAACGCGGCGGGCACCACCGCAGTGGTGTCCAGCAAGGTGCCGTCGATATCCCAGACCAGCTCTTTGACAGTCATCCCGAGACTTTCTGACAACCCCAAAGCCAAGTCAACCTTTTCTGAAGTCATCAAAGCGGCCACGGCCGCGCCTGATGCATAGCTGAACCAGGTTTGTCCGGTGCGTGAGGGCTGGGTACTGGGGCTGGAGGCAACAACCATTCGCGGGAGAGGAGCAGGCCATGGCTGGCACCAGTCCCAGAAGGGGCCAGGGGTGGACCCGACGCCCAGGTGCAAGAACTGCGTGAACTGGCCGAACGGAACACGTCGGTCGGTGTCATGACGATGAAGCTCGGCCGGTCTGAGGATGCGATCCGGTCCAAGGCGAAGTCGGAGGGGATTAGCCTGTCGCCGCCGAATCGTTCGCCGTACGGCGACATGAGCTGAGATCCAGGCGCATGCTGGTGCCATGGCGGGGGTCTGGCGGTGCGGGAGGTGCGATGGGGCGAACGTCCCGGAGCATCACCGGTACTGCCCGCACCGCGACCCCCGCCTCCTCCAAATTCGACGGCTACCTTCACTGAGCCTGTCAATAGTCCGCGAGCGGCTACCCGGTCGGTAGATGAGCTGTAATTCAGTACCGCGTGCCGGGTGTCAACGCATTCCCGTACCGCGGTGGAGCGTGCGGGTGTTGAACGCGATTACCGTTTGTGCGGGTGCTAGCCCGGATCTTTCGTGACTCCGGCGTTCGCTGTGGTAGCGGCTTGATGGCTGGTGTTCGAGGCTGATTCTTGCAGGCGGGTAGGACAAAGGCCCGGGTGTCGTCTCGGGTGGACGCCGGTTCCACGGGCCGGGTTTGTTGCGGGGGCGCGGTGCTGGGGTTTGTTCGTTAGCCCGGGGTCGTGAGTGTGCGGATCCGGGTGAGGCCGGTGTGGAGCACGGTGGTCCGGGCGGCGTTGCGGGCGAGGTGCACGATGGTGCGACGGCCTGTTCGGGCGAGTCTGGCGGCGGTCGAGAACAGGCGTAGTCGGAGGCGTTTGGGTTCCCAGCGGCGCGCTTGGTGGGTGGTGCCGTCGGGGTCGGTGAAGGCGAGTAGCTGCATCCAGGTGGTGAGTTCGCAGGCCAGGGCGACGATCGCGCACCAGATCTGGTTCTGGTCGAAGTCGTGCAACGGGAGGTTCCTGAGTCCGGTGTCTTTGGCTGCCCGGATGCGGTCTTCGGCGCGGGCGCGGCGGCGGTGGCGTAGTTCGAGGTCGGCGAGCTGGCCGCGGGGCGTGTTGGTCGCGAACGCGGTGATCCGGTGGCCGTCGATGTCGGTGAGGCGCAACTGGGCGCCTGGGTGCGGGCGTTCTTTGCGGGCGATGACCCGCATCCCGGCCGGCCAGGTCTTGAGGTTGAGTAGGGCGGTGACGTCGGCGACCCAGGCGCCGTCACGGACCCGGCCGTCGCTGTCGATCGCCGGTGTCCAGGCCTGCTTGGGGATCCGGGGCAGGGCTTGGGCGAAGTCGTCGGGCAGGGTGAACCCGACCGAGTACGACAGCCGCTGGCCGGTGATCCAGTCGAGGAACTCGTGGGTGCATCCGGCCGCGTCGGTGCGGATCAGAACCTTCCGCCCGGGCCGGGTTCCCTGTCGGTGGCCGGGGAGTTGTTTGAGGGCACCGCGGACCACGGTGATGTGGTCGGAGGCGGTGTTCGATCCGGCGTTCCCGGGCCGCAACATGACCGCGAGTGGTTCACCGGATCCGTCGGGTCCGTGGTCGACGAACGCGCACAACGGATGGAATCCGTAACCCCGCTTGAAGGTTGGCGCCGCGCCCTGCTTATCCGAATGCGCACCGACCAGGGTCGCGTCCAGGTCGACGATCAGCGGATTGTCGCCATCGCGACCAGCGTCGGGCGCGTGGTGGCCGGCCAGCGCCCACACCTGCGCGCGTGCTGTGGCCCGGGCAGCGTTGATCGCCTTCAGCACGGCCTCGACGTCGCCGGCCAGAGCGTCGACCGTGCGTGACACGGTCGGATCTGAGGCGACCGGACCGAACAGGCCGGGTTCGCCACGCAGGACCGCGATATCGGCCAGGCAGTCCCCGCCCAGCCCGAGCGCGATCGCGAGATCGGTGACGATCTTGGCCGGGTCATGTCGCGCCAACGGCTTGCGCCACGGCGCCAGCACCCGCGACAGTTCCGCGACCAGGCCGCTGGCCCGGACCGCTTCGGTCAGCAACAGGCCACCTGCCTGCGACACCACACCCGATCCGGCCGCATCAACGCGGACACACGGATACAACCCGGTAGTCTTCACCTCGAAGGTGCTCCTCGATTCGTGACGCCATGGTCCTAGACAAACCACATCGTCGCTGGTCAGGAGCACCTTTCAGTTCAAGGACACGACCTCACGCCCATCACCGTGAAAGCGCCGGGCTAGGCGGGACTGCTCGGCGTGGGCAGATGGGTGTTGTCGTCAGGGGGGAGACGGGGCTGTCGCTGCCGCCGGTTCGCGTGGACGGCTTGGGGACGTCGCCGAACAAGTCGTCGCGTGCGCCCTGGTTCACGGCACGGCGAGCGGGGCGGCCGTGTGATCGCGGCTGGTCTCACCTCGGTAGGAGAACCCGGACTTGGTCTCTGATCTCTTGCACGATGTCGTCGACCGGGTTGGTGACGTTGATTGTCGCGGCCATGCTGACGAACATGATCGCGGAGACGATGTGCGCGAGCGTTGCGGCGTCGCCAGCGCTGTGGCTCTGGTCTCGCTGTAGCACCTCGGCGATCGCCTTTTCAGTCTGCACGGTCAGGACGAGGGCGTCGCGGTGGTGGGGCTCCTGGGGGTCGCCGAAGACGATCTCTCGCAGGTAGGTCCTGCCGTTGTCGACCTGTTTGCGGTTGCACTCCACGACCGGGCGGACGATCGCCATCACCGCGTCGAGCAGGTCGGGGATGCTTTCGGCCGCCGACCTGCCTTGCGTGAGCGCTTCGGCGTAGGTGGAGTTCTGCACGAGCAGGAGGAGTTCGCCCTTGGTCTTTGCGTAGAGGAACAGTGTGCCCGCGCCGATGTCGGCCTTGTCGGCGATCTCCTGGGTGGTGACCTCGTCGACGCCGCGCTCGGCGAAGAGCTCTTGGGCGGCGGAGGTGATGCGGTCGAGCTTCTGCTGCTTGTTCCGCTCGCGCCGGCCGACTGGTTGGGAGTCGAGTGGCATACCTGCCGTCCTTGTCTGCTGTGTGGCTCCTGCTGTGTGGGCTCGAATGTGCCGGCGCTCATTCTTCCACGGCGGCGAGAGGAGCTCTGTCGTGGAGTTCCGGATAGAGCGCCTCGATCGGACCGCTCAGAGCCGCCTTGACCTGGGCGGTCAGTTCGTCGGCAATGATCTCGTACTCATTGGCCTCGACGGCGTCGTAGACCTTGGTCACGAGTTCCGTGGGCTGCATCTTGGGCCCGTCGGCGTGCGCGGCCATGCGGGTCTCGACGTAGCCCATGTGCACACCCGTCACGTGGACGCCTCGGGGTGAGAGCTCGAGGCGCAGAGAGTTGGTGGCCGACCAGAGTGCGGCCTTGGCTGCGCTGTAGATGCCGCCGAACCCGTACCAGCTCGCAACCGAGTGCACGTCCACGAGGACGGACTGCGGCGTGGCTGCGAGGATCGGCGCGAACGCGCGGGCGAGGAGGACGGGCCCGAAGAAGTTGGTCTCCATGTTGGTCCGGATGTCCGACTCGGTCACCTCCAGCAGGCTTGCGCTCGGCGGGTTTGCGCCGGCGTTGTTGATGAGCGCCGTCACGTCCGGCGCCGCGGCGGCGGCCGCAGCGATGGACGTGGCGTCAGTGATGTCGAGGGTGAGGGGGACGATGCGCTCGTCGTCCCACGGGCGAGGAGTGCGGGCCGTGGCGTAGACCTTCGCCGCGCCGCGCGCGAGAGCTTGGTGGACGAAGTGGGTTCCGATGCCGCCGTTTGCCCCGGTGACCAGGACGACTGCTCCGTTGAGGGAAGGCATGTTTCGTTCTTTCTGTTGTGGGATTTGCGGCATGCGGGCGAGCGATGCCGCTATTGCTGGTAGTGCGGCAGGATGGCGCCGTTCTTGACGTAGGTGAGGGCGGCGGTGACGTCGTAGGCGTGGATTGCGGAGGTGAGCGGTGCCAGCTGGTTGGACAGATCCGCGATCACGGTGCTGGTGAAGAAGGCATCCCGTGCTGCGGTGTCGGTGAACCCGAGGATGAGGGAGGCGTGGAAGTGCTGGTCGTCGGGGTTGTCGTGTGCGACGTTCGGGGTGTCCCACAGCTTTTCGATCCAAGGCAGGAACGTCTGCGTGCGCAGTTCCTTGAGCACTCCGGTGCCGGCGAGTGTGGGAACGAGTTGCTTCTTGATGAACGTCCGGAACTCACCGGCGCCGACCCCGTCTCTGCGGCGGAGGTAGACCAGCGCGCGGGCACCGACCGTCTCTCCCTGGCCGGCGACGTCGTACCAGCGGGACGCGTTCGGCGTACCGGTGTAGAGCAGGGTGCGGCGGAACACGTTGATCTCGTCCTGGTAGGCCAGCTGCGTCTGCTTGCGCCCTTTCAGGGGCGAGAGTGCCGAATGCAGGGTGACTTCCGCGACGCCGTCGATCTTCCGGTCGGCGGGGATCGAGGTTTCCACCCCGTCGGTGGCCGGCCACCGGCCGGGGTTGTGCTCGGCGAGGTGGATCTGCCGGTACTCCTCCAGGCCCGGAGTGGCGGAGATGATCCCTGAGTGCGGGCCTTTCCAGTGGTCCATGCCGGTTTGGCGGGGCTGGTCGGTGCGCATCCACAGGAGGATCGAGGAGGTGAAGTGCTTCTTGACGTCCAGTGTCGCGGCGGACAGTGACGTGCTCATCGTGTGGCCCTTCTCGTGCGGTTGAAGTGTTCGGGTGGTCATCGGGTGAGGAACTCGACCGCGACGGGGGCGAACGTCTGGTGGTACTGGAAGATGCCGCCGTGCCCGGAGTCGGGGTAGATGATCAGCTCACTGTTCTTGATGCGTCGGTGCAGGTCCTCGGACAGGATCGAGGGCACCATGCGGTCGTTGTCGCCGTTGGCGATCAGGGTGGGCTGGGTGATCTTCGACAGGTCGTCGGGAGCGGAGCGCCCCCACTTCTTGATCGCCTTGAGCTGCTTCTGGAACGCCGTGACCTTGATCGGTGCGTCGCGGTCGGCGGTGCGCTCCTCAAGCCGGTTGACGAACGCGCGCGCGGCGGGCTTACCGGTGGCGTTGCGGTTGAAGAACAGGAACTCCTTGGGATCGGACCGGGTCAGGGCGGCGCGCAGCATGTCCCAGTACGTGGTGCCGGCGACCTTGTCGATGTCCTTGCCGCCCTTCGGCCCGGTGCCGGTCAGGACAAGCTTGCGGACGAGCTCGGGGTGCTTCACTACGAGCGCCTGGGCGACGAAACCGCCGAGAGAGAACGCGAAGACGTCGATCGTGTCGAACCCGAGCGCGGCGATGAAGTTGTAGGCGTCGTCGGCCATCGCCTCGACACTGTCCGGCACCTGGCCCGTGGACGCCCCGACACCGCGGTTGTCGAACGTGATGACATGACGATCCTTCGCGACGGGGTCGATGATCCGGGGGTCCCAGTTGTCCAGGGTCGCGGCGAGGTGGACGAAGAAGACGACGGGGATGCCACCCTTCGGTCCCAGCTCGCGGTAGGCGTAGGTGACGCCGCCGGCGTCGACGGTGCGGGCGGGCGCGTCCTGGTAGGCGGTGATGACGTCGTCGTGTGTGTGCCTGTTCGTGCTCATGGTGTTCTCCTGTTTCCTGGTTGAAGCATGGTGAGATGGGTTTGTTCAGGTCCTGCTGATGACGGCCTTGCCGCGGATGCCGCCCATTTCCAGTGACTGCACTGCTTGCGCGGCCTGGTCGAAGTCGAAGACCCGTCCGACGACCGGACGTAGCGCGCCGCTGTCGACGAGGGCGGTGATCTGGCGGAGCTGGTCACCGCTGGCGCGCATGAAGAGGAACTCGTAGGTCACGCCGAGGCGCCGGGCCTGGCGGCGGATGCGGCTGCTGAGGGCGGTCATCACCAGCCGGAGCACTGGGTTCGCGCCGAGCTCGCGGGCGAACGCGGCGTCGGGTGGCCCGGCGATCCCGATCGCCTTGCCGCCGGGGCGCAGTACGCGCAGCGACTTCTCGAGGTTCTTCCCGCCGAGGCTGTCCAGCACCAGGTCGTACCCGTCGAGGAGCTGTTCGAAGTCCTGGCTGCGGTAGTCGATGACGAAGTCCGCGCCGAGCTCGCGCACGAAGTCGACGTTGCCGGTGCTGACCGTGGTGGCGACCGTGGCGCCGAGCTGCTTGGCGAGCTGGATCGCGATCGTTCCGACTCCGCCGGAGCCGGCGTGGATGAGGACCCGTTGCCCGCGCTGCAGGTTGCCCCGTTCGACGAGTGCCTGCCAGGCGGTCAAGGCCACCAGCGGTAGCGAGGCCGCTTCCTCGAGGCTGACCGATGCCGGCTTGAGCGCAAGGTCGGCCTCGGCGACCGCGATGCGCTCCGCGAATGTTCCGATGCGGTCTTTGTCGGGCCGGCCGTACACCTCGTCGCCGGGCCGGAATCCCTGCACCTTCGCGCCGACGCCGATCACCGTTCCGGCGACGTCGTTGCCGAGGATCTGCGGCAGCTTGTACGGGAGGATCTGCTTGAACTCGCCGGCCCGGATCTTCTCGTCGAGCAGGTTGAGCCCGGCAGCCTGGACCTGTACGAGCACGTCGTGCTCTCCGACCACAGGCTCGGGGACATCCGCTTGCTGTAGCGGCCCCTTGTACTGCTTGACGACGAACGCTCGCATGGCGACTTTCCCTCTCATACCGACGACGCGGCTTGTCCTGGATCAATCAATCTGAGTTAACTCAATAATGAGTGTACTCAGTAAACTTGTCAAGGGAGACGCAATGCGAGGCGGTCGGCCGCCGATCGCTCGCGCCGGGTACGCGTCCCGGCGTAGGCTCCGCGACCACGATCCGGGCACTCGAATGCCACCCTCGCGTGTGGAGTGACGGCGTCCGCGGACGCGGTACTTCGGGTTGGTTCAAGTCGAGTGCGCCAACCGACTCCACGCCGTCGGCCGCCGGTCACCCGTCGCCGCCGTACGGCAAGTGCCCGCCGGCGTCGTATTGGATGGCGAACTGGTGATCACGGTCGACGGCCGACTGAGCCTCGACGCGCTCCGGCGGCGACGCCTCGAACAGCTATCCGGCGAGTGGGCGACGGAGCTCCAGCTGCCCCCGGTCGCCGCCGATTTCGACGAGGCCCGGATGGCACGATAGGCGATCACGTGGGGTCCTGTCCGTGGACGGAGTCTTTGGCGAGAAGCGACTTACGCCTCAGGACCCCTACCCGGCCGACGCCACACGCCCGTTCACCACACCGTTGCTCTAGACAACGACACCCGATCAGCCGACCAACCCCGATGGGGAACCTCACTTGGGGTTTCTCTTTGTCCGGGGCTGTTCTTGCCAACACTTCTGCCAACACGGCACCACCGCTGACGGGCCCGACCCATAGCCGGCCGAAGGCCTCGGCTCGCCGGGCGCGGATCACTCTCATTCCGTCGATCGCCTGACGCCGTCTGGCTGGGCATCAACGGCAGCATGGAATGCTGGACGGATCTTGGCTCTTGAAGGGGGTCCATGTCCGACGTGCCGGTTGCTCGCCCGAAGATCGTTTGTCTGTGCGGTTCCCTGCGCTTCAGCAGGGAGTTTGCGACCGAGCGCACGCGCTTGACGCTCGATCTGGTGATCGTCCTGGCTCCGGAGGCCACCGAGGCGCCTGTGCTGGACCCTTTGCTCGTGCGGGCCTTGGGCGAACTGCACCTCCGCAGGATCGACCTCGCAGATGAGGTACGAATCGTGAACCCAGGTGGCTACATCGGGGAGACCACCCGCCGCGAGATCGCGTACGCCAACGCATTGGGCAAACCCGTCACGTACTTCCACGAACTGGCGAAGGGGGACAGCTAGTCGGTTTCGCGGCTGTCAGGCGGTCTGTAGCTCGGCTACGAGCTTTTCGACCCGGCCGCGGATGTCGTCGCGGACTTCGCGAACGACCTCGATGGGTTGGCCGGCGGGGTCGGTGAGTTCCCAGTCCTCGTAGCGTTTGCCGGGGAAGATGGGGCAGGCGTCGCCGCAGCCCATGGTGATGACGACGTCGCTGTGCCGGACGTCTTCGGTGGCAAGGATGTGCGGCACGGCGCCGGTGATGTCGATGCCGACCTCGCGCATCGCTTCGACGGCGACGGGGTTGATCTGGTTGGCGGGTTCGGACCCGGCGGACCGGACTTCGATGGTGTCGCCGGCCAGGTGGCGCAGCCATCCGGCAGCCATCTGTGAGCGGCCGGCATTGTGGATGCAGACGAAGAGAACAGCGGGCTTGCTCACGCGGATGCTCCTGTGTGGGTGGTGTCTGAATGAGGTGTGACGACATCGTCGGCGGCCTGGCCCGCGTGGGGGTAGAGAACCACAACGAGGGCAGCGCCGACGATGGCACCGACGGCTTGGAAGAAGATGAAGCCGGGCACCGAGCTGGGCGAGATGCCGGCGAACGTGTCGCTGAACGCCCGCCCGATCGTGACGGCCGGGTTGGCGAACGAGGTGGACGAAGTGAACCAGTACGCCGCCCCGATATAGGCGCCGACGGCAAGAGGGGCGAGTTGGGCTCGGCCGGACCAGGCGAGCGCGAAGATCAGCAGGATCAGACCGGCGGTGGCGACGGTCTCGCCCAGGTAAAGGTGGCCGGCAGACCGGTGCGTGGTCGACCAGGACACCACGGTTTCGCCGTACATGAGGTTGGCGAGAATCGCCCCGGCGATGCCGCCGCCGATTTGGGCGGGGATGTAGGCGGCGAGGTCGCGGCCCTTCAGTCCGTTGCCTGTACGCCGGCCGAGCCACCAGTCGATCACGGACACGGCCGGGTTGAAGTGGGCGCCGGACACGGGACCGAGCATCAGGATCAGGACCGCTAGCCCGAGCGCGGTGGCAAAGGAGTTCTCCAGGAGCTGTAGGCCGGTGTCGCTGGGTGACAGGTTGGCCGCGGCGATGCCGGAGCCGACAACAACGGTGACGAGCAAACCGGTCCCCAAAGACTCGGCGACCGCGCGACGCCACAAGGGTAGTGCGTGGCTCATCCGCGGCTCACCGGAACGGCGAGTTCGTCGAACAGGACGCGGCGTTCGATCTCGTCGCGGATCGGGCGTACGTCGGCGACGTCGAGTCCATTCGGGTCGTCCAGCTCCCAGTTCTCGTAGCGGGTGCCGGGGAAGATCGGGCAAGCGTCGCCGCAGCCCATGGTGACCACGACATCGGCAGCGCGGACCACTTCGTCAGTCCACGGCTTCGGGTACTTGGCGTTGTGGACGCAGAGGAACAGCACGACGGGTTTGCCGTCGTCGTGGTGGCCTTCGACTCGAGCGAGTGCGGTGAGGCGTTGCCGCGCGAACCGTTCGGCCAGCAGGGGAAGGAAGTTCGGGATGGTGCTGCCGGTGGCGAACTGGTCGTAGCTCGAGTGCAGGAACCGTTCGATGGTCTCGGTCATGGGGTGCTCCGGGTGGAGTCGGTCGCCTCCGGCGACAGTGCGGGAGCCAGCCGTTCGATCCGGTCGGCGATCTCGGTGTAGGCGGCTTCGAAGGCCGCGTCGGTATCGGCCGGCGCCGGGTCAGGGATCGACCAGTGGAGCCGCGGTCGCTGCTCGGACGGCAGGTGCTCGTAGGCGTTGTCGCAGACCGCGATCAGCAGATCGTCGCGCCGTACGACATCGCTCACGTTGGCGGTACGCCAGTCAACGGGATCCAGGCCGTGCCGGCGCGCCACCTTCAGCGCGCGCGGGTGGATCCGTTCGGCCGGTTGGGTGCCTGCGGAGACGGCCGGCACGTGGCTGCGCCGGGACCAGATCGCCGCGGCGAGTTGTGAGCGGGCCGAGTTCTGGGTGCAGACGAACACCACCCGCTTCGCCGCGAGCAGCGCCGGAGTGACGATCGCGGCCAGCGCGTCCGGTTGGAGTCGCACATAGGTACGTCGACGGTCGCCCTCGGAGCGGGTTCGAGCGACCAGTCCGGCGTCCTCCAGCACCTTCAGATGATGGGCGACCAGGTTCGTCGGCAGGTCCAGCGCGGCACCCAGTTCACCCGGCGCGACGTCACCAGCGACCAGCGTGTCCACGATCGCGAGCCGCGCCGGGTCGCCGAGTGCCGCATGGATGCGGGCGCGGTCGACCAAAGTCAATCGCTCAGTGCTCATTGACTCAATGATCACTGAGGTAATTTGAGCAGTCAAGCCAGCGGCCAGACCGGTTGGATCAGCGAGGCAGCAGGGGCTCCGGGACGGCTAGAAGACTCGAGATCCACTGCAGGCGTTCAGGCACGGGCCAGTAGTAGACCCAGGTCCCGCGGCGCTCGCAGTCGACCAGGCCGGCCTCGCGCAGCACCTTGAGATGGTGGGAGATCGTCGGGCCGCTCACCTCGAACTGCGGCGTGAGGTCACAGACGCAGATCTCATCGCCCGCTGACGTGATCATCGACAGGAGGCGGAGCCGGATCGGGTCGGCGAGCGCCTTGAACACCGACGCCCCCTCGACAGCCCCGGCCGCATCGAGTGCAGCATCGGAGATCGGCGCGCAACAGCCGCCGGTTCCGACGGGCGTCAACGTGAGCTCCTGTTTCGACATGGGTCTATCTTGACTCTTGTCTAATCACGAGGCAAGCTGATGGTTGTTTCGATGATCTTCTAGACAGGGAGTTGGAATCGTGAGCGAGCAGACAGCGGCGCCGGTGGTCGTCATCGGTGCGGGTCCGGTCGGTCTGGCCGCGGCGGCACACCTCGCAGAACGCGGACTGGACTTCGTCGTACTGGAGTCCGGGCCGAGTGTCGCGGCGGCGATCGGCGAATGGCGGCACGTGAAGCTGTTCAGCCCGTGGCGCTACGACATCGACTCCGCCGCCCGGCGGCTACTCGAGGCGAGTGGATGGACCGAGCCGGACCTGGGCACGCTCCCCACCGGCGGCGACCTGATCGACTCCTACCTCGCACCGCTGACCAAGACGCAACAGCTCAACGACCGCATCCGGTACGACGCAACCGTCGCCGCCGTCACCCGCATTGGGTTCGACCGGATCCGCACCGCCGGACGCGAAGCCGCGCCATTCCTGATCCGCCTCTCCGACGGCACCGAACTACTCGCCTCCGCGGTGATCGACGCCGCCGGCACCTGGCGCAAGCCGAACGTCCTCGGTGGCTCCGGCATCCCCGCCCAAGGTGAAGCCGCCTCAGCGGACGGCATCGCCCGGGCCTTGCCCGACGTCCTTGGCGCTGACCGTGACCGCTACGCAGGACGCCGTACCGCCGTCGTCGGCGCCGGTCACTCCGCAGCTACCACGCTGCTCGACCTGGGCGAGCTGGCTGACCAGGTCCCGGGGACCGAGATCGTCTGGGTCGTACGCGGCACCGACCAGGCTCGCACCTACGGCGGCGGCGACGCCGACGAACTCCCCGCCCGCGGTGCGCTCGGCAGCCGTCTCAAGAAGCTGGTTCAGTCCGGACACGTCGAGCTCGTCAGCTCGTTCCGGGTCGAAGCGATCACCCGCGCCGCCGACGGCCGCGTCGAGCTGGCCTCGGGCGACCGCCGGGTCGTGGCCGACACCGTCGTGAACTCGACCGGCTTCCGGCCCGACCACGACTTCGTCTCCGAGCTGCGCTTGGATCTCGACCCGATCATGGGATCGACCCGCGCCCTCGCACCGCTGATCGACCCGAACCAGCACTCCTGCGGCACCGTCCCGCCCCACGGGGTGGACGAGCTCGCGCATCCCGACCCCGGGTACTACGCGGTCGGCGCGAAGTCCTACGGCCGGGCACCGACGTTCCTCCTCGCCACCGGCTACGAACAAGCCCGCTCGGTCGTCGCGGCACTTGCCGGGGACTGGGAGGCCGCACGTGACGTTCAGTTGGACCTGCCCGAGACCGGTGTCTGCTCGTCCAACCTGGCCTACGGCGGCAGTGACGACGAGGCCGGCGGTTGCTGCGGCCCGGCACCTCAAGCCGTAGAGATCTCAGCGCCGGTAGGTCGCGGCCTGGCCACCGGGATCAGCGGCGGCCTGCTGACCGTCATCGAGGACACCACGACCAAGCAGTCTGGCTGCTGCGGCTGATGCCCGCCACGACCTCCGCGACCGGTGCACAGCTGGCCGGCCGCGGAGGCATCCGGCGCGAGGTCGTCGCTGCGCTGGCACTCACCACGACCGTCAGCTACGGCGTCCTGTACTACGCCTTCAGCGCCCTGCTCGAACCGATGCGAACCGACCTGCGCATCTCCACCACCACAGCCACCGGAGCACTCACCACCGCCTCGTTGGTCAGCGCGTTGCTGTCCATCCCCATCGGTCGCCAACTGGATCGCCGCGGTGGGCACGGGCTGATGACCACCGGTTCGATCCTCGCTGCGGGCGCCGTGCTGGCGTGGTCACAGGTCCATTCGCCCGTCGAGCTGTACGGCGTCTTCGTCGCAATCGGCGTCGCCTCGGCAATGGTTCTCTACCCACCAGCCTTCGCCGTCATCGTCGCCGTCACCGCGCCAGAACGCCGTACGTCGGCACTGCTCGGAATCACCCTCGTCGCAGGGTTCGCAAGCTCGATCTTCATCCCGCTCGCCGGCCAACTCATCCAGGCCTACGGATGGCGGCACGCCCTGGTGATCCTCGGAGTCGTGATCGCGGTGATCACGGTTCCCCTGCACGCCGTCGCGCTCCGCCGCACTCAGCCGCCCGAACCGATCCACCACGAGCAGCGCGAACCACCCGGACGAGTACTGCGCGACCGCGGCTTCTGGCTGCTCGCAGTCGCTTTCGTCCTCCACAGCTCAGCGCTCGCGGTCATCGGCGTACACCTGGTCACCTACCTGACCCGCCTCGGCCACTCACCCACCACCGCCGCGACCTTGACCGGCCTCCTCGGGCTGCTGTCCGTCACCGGCCGGGTCACCGTCACGATCCTCCGACGATGGCTCCCGATCACAGCGATCACAGCCGCGATCATCACTCTGCAAGGCGTCGCGCTCGGCCTTCTCCCCACCGCCGGACGAAGCGTGCCCGGCGCCGCAGCCTGCCTGATCGCGTTCGGCCTCGGCTTCGGAGTCGCCTCGATCGCCAAGCCCGCGATCCTGCTCGACCGGTACGGCGACCACGGCTACGCCACCATCGCCGGCATCCTCGGCACACCCATCACCATCGCTGCCGCGACCGCCCCACTCGCAGCCGCAGCCCTGGCAACCGCCCTCGGCTACACCCCGCTCATCCTCACCGCAGCCGCAGCCTGCATCTTCGCCGGCATCGCCCTCGCCCTTTGTACAGGCCCGGCGTCACGAGGAACACCGAGCCGGGACAGATAGAAGTCCCATGAACCCGGTGACAACGCCTTGATCTGCGGCCGATGTGCGGATGTCCCCAAACCCCGCCGGACGGCCTAGCGTGATCCCACGGTGGCAGCGACGGCCCGGAGGCGACCATGAACGAGGAAGAGATCTGCGCGGAGATGGATCGTGTTCGAAACGACTACCGGGATCTCCTCGAGACTGCGACAGTCGCCGAGCTTCGCAGGCCAACCGACGGCACGAAGTGGAGCAATGAGCAGTTGCTGTTCCACATGCTCTTCGGGTACTTGCTGGTGCGAAACCTGAGGATTCTCGTCTGGGGGATTTCACGGCTACCCGACGGCGCATCCAGGCGGTTCGCCGCGCTCCTGAACGCTGGCACCCGCCCATTCCATGTCATCAACTACGTCGGCTCCCTATTCGGTGCGCGCGCTCTGGGATATCCCCGGATGGAGCGGCTCATGGACCGGGTGCTGACCAACCTCCAGGCATCGCTGCGAACAGGGCCGGAGCGTGCGCTCGACCGAGGCATGCACTTCCCAGTCGGTTGGGACCCCTACTTCGCGGAGTACATGACCCTGCGGGACGTCTACCACTACGCCACCCAGCACTACGACCACCACCGCAAGCAGCTGACCCTCGCGAGCGTGCGGGGGTCGTGAGGCTCGGTGGAGTACGACACGCGACTTGCTCGCCGTACCCCAGTCGTACCCCAACGGCGGCTGCCGCTCACCAGGTCACGTCAGCTGACCGGGCGCCGTCGTACGCACGGCTGATCAGTCCGGGCGACCCTTCAGCCGGCGGCTGACCGCACGCTCGACCTCCCGGCTCGCCTCGCGCTCGGCGAGCGCGTGCCGCTTGTCCCAGGTCTTCTTGCCGCGGGCAAGGGCGATCTCCACCTTCGCCCGACCGTCCTTGAAATAGAGGGTCACCGGGACGATCGTCAGCCCGCTCTCGTTGACCTTGCGCTCGATCTTGTCGATCTGGGCACGATGCAGCAGCAGCTTCCGCTTGCGACGAGAGCCGCCGTTGAACCAGCGGGCCTGCGAGTACTGCGGGATGTGCACACCGTGCAACCAGATCTCCCGGTCCTCGACCTGGGCGAAGCCACCGACCAGGGACGCCCGCCCGGCTCGAAGCGCCTTCACCTCCGGGCCCTGCAGCACAATCCCCGCCTCCCAGGACTCGCCCAGCTGGTACTCGTGGGCAGCCTTGCGGTTGCGCGCGACCACGGGTTCAGCCTCTGCCTTCTTCACACCGTGATTCTCCCCCGACGAGCCAACTAGGCCGAACCGGCCAGCTCGGCGACGCTGGCCAGATACTGCCGTGGGATCTGGGCCCGGGTTCGGATCTCGATCGAGTCGGCGTACGGAACGAGGCGTAACCACGATACGAGCCGGTGCACGCCGACCAGCGCCTCAGTGGCGGCGAGGTCGTCACGCAGCAGCCGTGGGTCGGCGTCGAGGTGATCACGCCAAACCGTCAGGTAGACGTCGAGCAGCTCGTCGCGGTCTGCGTGAGACAAGGGCGCACCGGCCCATTCCTCCACGGAGTCGAGGAAACCGTGCAGCGAGACGAACGGATGACCCCAGATCGCATTACCGAAGTCGAAGAACCGTGGCCTTAACGCGCCGGTCGAGCGGTCGGCGAAGATGTTCGCGGGGTACACATCGTTGAGCTCAAGGTCGAGCGGAACGATGTCGCTGAGGGACGCAGTATGTCGATCCACTACCTCAGCGGCGACCTCAGCTCGTTTCAGCATGTCTGGCTCGGGCCGCAGCGGATGCCCAGGCTGCAGCGACGCCCACTCCTCGGCCACGGCGCGCACTCGGTCACCGGCCGCGCTCGGTGCAAGCTCGATGATCCCGGCGTGTTCGGCCACGTCGATACGGCCGAGGAGGGCGCACTGAAGGCGGGCGAGCGCGCGGACCACGATGCGGCGCGTCGGCTGATGACGGACGTCGGGATGCGTGAGGGTCGTTCCCTGATCATCCGTGAGCAGCCAACTGCGTTCACGATCGACTGCGATCGGCACGATGACATCCTCTGGCGCGAGCCGGGCCAACGCGGCGACCAGACCGGCCTCGAATCGATGGCCAGGATTGTTCTCCTTGAACCACACCAGTCCCTCGACGGACGGATAGCAGCGCACCACGGACCAGAAACGCGCCCGATAGGTCACCGGCTCACCACTGATCCGGCGACCCTGCTCGGCGAGGCGACGACCAACCCAAGCATCCGCGGTCTGCGTCCACTCCGGCGATGTCCAACGACGGACCCATTGGCCCTCAGCGTCCGGGCCAAGCGGTCGAGCCGGCGGCGGATAGTGCGGCACCCCCGGCACGCTAATGCCCTGCCCCGACAGCTCAACCGCGAGGTAGGTCATACCCGCCCCACCCAGGGAACAGCGAAGGAATCCGCAGGCAATCCGCCAACAGATCCGCCATACATTGCATCAGCCGACATGTGACAGGCGAGACGTCCGGCGACCAACCGAGGAAGCCGCCCAACGCACGGATCTTCCGATGTGCGGATGCTGCGAGCGGCCTACGCGAGAGGTTGATACGCGTTGTGCTCCCCAATGAAGATGACCGCTCACTCCAGACCCTGATGACGTCCTTTGCGAGGTCGACCTCCAAAGAGATATGAGAGTTCGGGGCGCTCGCCGCGACGGAGTTGACGGCGTCCTCGTTCAGGACGACAGCTTCGCAGTCAACGGTCCAGGGACTGCGCTCGAAGGTAGCGGGCTCGACGTCGCATGGATCGCCGTCGGGAAGTCCGTCGTTGCGATCACCTCGAGCAGGGTTGCCACGCATCGGAGGATGCCGGACGACTGTCCGGTCACAGACTCATGAGGCGCGCCCACGAGTCGGACCGAGGCCTTTGTCGTCTACCCACCAATAGCCTCCAGGTACTTCGGGGAGTTGGCCGGCGAGCAATTTGTCCAGCGCAGCCAGAACCTCGCGAACCCAGGCACCAAGCGCCGCAGGTGCGTCGATTGGCGGGTCCATGCCGACAGCAGCCGCACGACGCAGGAAGGCGGGATCTGTCACCTCGACCAGGGCGTTGCTGGTCAGGCGGTCCTGGACGGGCGGAATCGCGGCATGGATGAGCTCCACAATGTGATCGTTTGTCACGTAATCGTCTAGCGCTGCGTCCACGGCACCCGTGACGCCGAGCGCAGCGCTCAGCGCCCATCGGTTCAACAAGTCGTCGAGTTCAGGTTCGCTGGTCGTCACCGGGTCAAGCTCAGCCACAAGCAGCGCAAGAACGACCGTTACCGCGGCGTCACGAGTCCAGAACCACTGCCCACGGAAATCGACCCTGCTCGTCCCCATAGCAGGAGACTAGGACGCCACGAGATCATCCGGACATGCCGCTGTCCGCGCACAGCCGATGGCCTCCGGCACATGACGGATCGTCCGGTCGTGCCGATGAGAGGTCGCGCCCTTGACCCCCAGGGGACGACACGTTCAACTAGCGTGTGCAACGTGGACGACCGCGAATACTTCGAGTTAGAGGATGCACAGCTGACGTCGTTCCAACTCAAGTTCCTGGTGGCACTGCGAGTCTTGGTTGACGGACGCCTTCGCCCGTATTGCGTTGAGTTTGACGACGACAGACTCCTGCTCTCCTTGGACATCGACGCGCCCGACGTTGCCCTGGTCAACGTCGGATTGGAACTCAGCGGGAATCGGCTGCGAGGAGACCGGATCAGCGTCGACGATCGGACGTTCCCGCCTACACCGACCCGTGATGGATTCGTTCTAGAAGGCACCCCGACCGACCTCGCTGCCCGGGGATGCGAGTTGCTGGACACTTACGGCCGTCGGCCGGTCGTTAGGTACGAGTGGCTGCACCGACGGAGGGTGTACGCGACGTGCCATCTGTTTGAGGACACCGGTGAACGGCTGGCCGACATGTACCGCAGCGACTGGGCGCCGCGGAGACAGGAAGCCGAACTCATCGCCAAGGGCTTTGTGCACGGCGGGGGCTGGATCCAAACTGAAGGTCTTGGGGAGCCCGACCGAGTGATCTTGGTCCGAGGGGCCCGCTGAAGATCGCGGAAGCCAACACACCTATCTCGGAGACGTCCGCTCGTGCCGCGAAGTGTGAAGGTGCGGAACTGCCGATGAGCGGTTGCCCACCGGGGACGCTTCGGCGTCCGAAGGGTTGACATATATCCATATGGAGATATGTTCGAACGGTGGCCCGTGCCTCGACAACCTCCGATGTCTTCAACGCAGTCGGTGACGTCCACCGCCGCGCGATCCTCGATGTGCTGCTCACAGGCGAGAAAGCGGTTGGGGCGATAGTCCGCGACGTCTCGATGTCTCAGCCTCAGGTCTCCAGGCACCTACGGGTGCTCGGTGAGGTGGGACTCGTTAGGTGCCGGGCCGATGGCCGCCGCCGGCTCTACCGCCTGGCTCCAGAGCACCTTCAACCCTTGCACGACTGGGTGGCCAAGTACGAGCGGGCGATCAACGACCGACTGGATCGGATCGAGGACTACCTCGAAGAGTTGCAACGACAAGGAGACGACAGTGGCACCTGATCGGCACGGCTCTGCAGTCATCATGTTCCCAAACGAGCTCGAGGTTGTCATCACCCGAGAGTTCGACGCTCCGATCGCTCTCGTCTTCGACGTGTTGACGAAGCCCGAGCACGTGAGCAAGTGGGGTGCGACACCCCCGGACCGGATGACGGAATGCTCGATCGACTTGCGGGTCGGGGGCAACTACCACTCCTCCTTCGTGACCGGAGACGGCACCGTGTTCTCGTTCAGCGGGACATACCTGGAGGTCGAGCCGCCGGCCCGAACCGTGGAGACGTGGCACTTCAACTGTTGGCCGGATGTTGAGGCAGTCGAAACGATGGAGCTGCAGGAACGTGACGGAGTAACGACGTTCACCTGGAGACTCGCGTTCCGCGACAAGGCCGGACGCGACCACATGACCAGTTTCGACGGCCAGCAAGACAGCCTCGACGAGATGGAAAACATCCTCAGGTCACTTCTCAACCCCAGCCGCGCCTAACAAGGGAAACGCACTCTCATGCCGCAGACTTCGACGATGGCATGCCCAGCGAAGAGCATGATGGCTGCATGCCCGACTTCATGTGGCTCCCGGCCAATCAAGCATCGCCAGACGACGTCGAGGCGGTCTTCGCCACGGGCGGAGCCCACAAGTGCCGTTGCCAAGCGCTGAAGGTGCCCGGCTGGATCTGGCGGGACACGACCCAGGAGCAGAGGGATGCCGCGCTGCTGGAGCAGACCGCCTGCGGCACCACCGGACCGACGTCGGGGCTGATCGGGTACGTCGACGGCGAGGCGGCCGGCTGGGTCGCGGTCGAGCCGCGGGAGAACTACCCGAGGCTGTGGAGCCGGAAGCAGGCGTGGATGCGGATGGACCCCGAGCTTGAGGGCGTCTGGTCAGTCACCTGCTTCGTCGTGCGCAAGGGCCGGCGTCAGTCGGGGCTGACCTACGAGCTCGCCGCCGCCACCGTTGAGTACGGCGAGCAGGTCGGCGCCCGCGTCCTGGAGGGGTACCCGATCGAGCCGCCGCCGGGCAAGACCGTGATCTGGGACGAGGCGTCGGTCGGGCTGGTGCAGGTCTTCCTCGAGGCTGGCTACGAGGTGGTGGCTTCGCCCACCCTGCGGCGGCGTGTGGTGCGGCGACGACTGGGCAACCATTCCTGACCGTCGCCAGACCGGCCCGACGAAGGGACCATGTCGCTCGGACGTGCCGCAGATGGCGTGCGCTGCGGCAACCGGATCTGCCGCATTCCGCGCTCATGCCGGTGAGCGATTGTTGGCCACTCAAGCGATGGGCAACGCTCAGAGGTCTTCGTCGAGCGCGATTGATGCCCACTCAACGGAAGTCAGGTGTGAAAGTACGGGTGTCTCGATGGATAGTGCCCACCCTTGCTGATACCAGATCACGAGGGCAGTGCTGCGCTGGAGTGGATCGCCCGACAGGGCGTTCGAGGAGAACGCGGCCTCGACGCGGATGGCCGGCAGTCTCGCCGCACCCCCGAATGGATAGTTCTCGAAGCCCTCGATCGGCTCCTGATCGACCGGTACCAGGTATCCGAGGTTCCGGTCGTGGCTGAGTTGCGCCTCGTTCATGCGCCGGTTCGGCAAGCCCTCCAGGAGGCCGTCGTACGTCAGCCGTTGGTGCAAGCGTGTGAGGCGAGGATCGACAACTCCGATACGAATCGGGACGGGAGTCACGGACCCATCGTGACAGGGGCGCAGCGCGCCAGCGCGAGCGTGCTACGCCGAGGGAGATTCGCCAGCTAGCGCGATGCCTACAGTGTCTTCCGCGGAGAGTGTCGCCAGGTTTGGCGGCTCGCCTCCGCTCCGCGCCACGAGGGCCCCACCTGCGTACCCTACCGATGCGCCTTGGTGATGGCCTCCGTTGCTCGGCTCTCGCGCCCTCAAGCTGGTCAAATCTGCCGAGCGGAAGCCAAGTCAGATCGGGGAGCAGGCTGCGTTACGTGCAGTCCCAGTACGCGAGCCCAAGCCCGCAGAGGCGACAGCGGAAGAGGTAACCGGTCAGGTCTCCGTCAGCACTGAGGTTTCGCATCGCCGCGTCGTCCAAGCCTCCGTCCAAGCGGAGCGACTCCATCGCGCCGGGCAGTGCTGCCACGTCTTCCCAGCCGGCTCGACCGAGGAACTCCGCGCCGTCGGTGCAGTGGAACATCCACCGTTCCTGCTGCCACCCCGCGAAGCCTGGAGTCCGACGCACGATCTCGTCCAGTACCGCTGCCGGTACGTCGCTTGGCGCGCCATCCGCTGTCGTGAAGTCCGCATCGAAGTGGTCGGCCGCGCTTCCATCCGCAATGCACCACGGACAGAGGAACTCGACCTCCTCGACGGCGTACACCGGGCCGACGTACAGGAGACCGCGAGCCTTGCCGCATCGCTCGCAGACCTCCGCAGATACAACGACAGATCCCGTCGCGACAGGGTCGGGGTGGTACGGGAACTGCGGCAGTCCGTCGCTCATGCCGGAAGCATCGTGGATCGGCCGACGCCAGCACAATCAGCCCGATGCATCACGTACTCCCATGCCGCTGTGCGCGGGTCGGTCGCGTCAGGGTGTCAGCTGGTGCGAGGTGGTCGGCTTGGGCCGCGACCGCGGGTCAACCGAGTCCGCGTTTCATTCTTTCTTCGCAGCGGACACGTCGACGCAGACGATTCCCTGGTTGCCGTCCTGATCGGCGATCACCGTGAGCGAGGGCGCGTTGCTCTCATCGACGACGGTCCCACCCGCGGCGACGGCGGCGGCGATCCGTTGCTCGGCCACTTCGGGCGCCACATAGACCTCGACGTGGAACCGCTGACGCGGGGTCTCGTGCTCGTCGGCGTCCCCGAACCACAGATTCGGCACCCGTCCCATGGCGTCTCGGATTTCGTCGCCGGGGGTTCCGCGGCCCTGGGCCTCAGGGCTCCCGGTCAGCAGGACGGCCCACATCGGGGCGATGGTCGCAGAGTGCGCCGTGTCGAGGCCGAGCTCGATATCGCTGACCGAGCCCGGGTCGGCGTCGAGCTGCTGGTCGGCGGCGATCTCGGTGATCCGTCGCGCGAGGTCGACGTCCTGCTGGGTCACCCATTCGACGACGTACTCGGTGCCCTCGTCGTCGCGGTAGATGGCGTCGTCGGAGACCAGCTTGAGGTCGACGTACCCCTTGCCGATCGACACGCGCGGGTGGTGGCCGAGCGCGTCGCCTGCCTCGCCCACCGCGGCGACGAACCGTGCGCCGGCGCCGAAGTCGTCGACCACGTACCGGGCGTGCAGTCCCTGGGCGAGCTTGCGCCAGTCGGTCAGGTTGGCCTCGGCGATCTGTTCGCCCCTCAGCATGTCCATACCCGGGGACCCTAGCGCCGATTCAGCCGCAGCGCCCGAGCTCATCGCTTCCCCTGTCCCGCCGGCCACGTAGATGTCCGATGCGTTCTCGCTGGCTGCTGAACCCGGCTGTGCGGCTTGCGTCAGAGCTCGGCGCGGAGGATCGACGCCGCGCCGGCCATGGCGCGCATCTTTCCCTCCGCACTCGCGCGAGGGAGGTACTTCATCCCGCAGTCGGTGGCGATCGTGATCCGGTCCGGGGAGGTGTACGAGAAGGCTCGCCGTACCCGATCGGCGACCATCTCGGCGGACTCGACCTCGGGGTCGGACGGGTCGATGACGCCCAGGATGACGGTCTTCTCGCTGAGGTCCCTCAGGACGCCGAGATCGAGACCCGACTGTGCGGTCTCGATCGAGATCTGGTCGGCCGAGCATCCGGCCAGCTCGGGGAGGAACGAGTACCCCTCGGGCCGTTCGTGGATGATCGCGGCGTACCCGAAGCAGATGTGGACGGCGGTGGTGCCAGTGACACCGTCGAGCGCAGCGTTGAGCGCGACGAGGCCGTACTCGCGGGCCGCCTCGGGCCGTGCCTGCATGTACGGCTCGTCGATCTGGACCAGGTCGGCGCCGGCGGCGTGCAGGTCCTTGATCTCAGCGTTGACCGCGGCTGCGTAGGCCAGAGCCGCCGACGCGAGGTCGGGGTAGTGGTCGTTCTGTGCCTGCTGCGACATCGTGAACGGACCGGGCACGGTCATCTTGACCCTGTGGTCGGTGTTCGCCTTCAGGAACTCCACGTCGCGGACGCCGATGGGGCGCGGCCGCGCGATCGGGCCGGCGATCCGCGGCACCGGGTTGGGATGCCCACTGCGATCGAGGGCCGACCCGGGGTTGTCGATGTCGACGCCCTCGAGGGCGGTGGCGAAGTGGTTGCTGTACGACTCGCGCCGCATCTCACCGTCGGTGAGGATGTCGAGTCCCGCCCTCTCCTGGGCGCGGATGGCCAGCAACGTGGCGTCGTCCTGCGCCTGCTCGAGGTACTCCGCGTTGACCCGCCACAGCTCCTTCGCCCGCACCCGCGGGGGAAAGCGGCCAGCGAGCTTGGCCCGGTCGATCAGCCAGTCCGGCTGGGCGTAACTGCCCACCAGCGAGGTTGGCAGGATCGGCAGCGGGATCGATGTCGCAGTCACTCTCGTGACTGTAGACCTGCCACCGCCCGTTGAGGAGGCGTCCGCTTCCCTCAAGGGTGCTTGGGCAATCCACCCACCGATCGGTTGTCTGCATCCTCGTCGTCCTCTGTCCCGGGAGAAGGTACGACGACCGCCCAGCCATGCCACTCGAACACGACCGCATCCTGCCATCGAACCGACCGCACATACCGCGTTCCGCGGCTTCGAGAGACGCGCCATGTTCCTCACCAGGTGGTGAGGAACATGGCGGTGGAGTTATTTGGCTCGAGGCTGTGGCTTGAAGCGGCGGACCTCATGGGGCCAACCGCAGGCCTCCGCGACCTTGCCGGCCCACATCTTGGCGGTCTCGTCATCAGGCACGTTCACCAGAGCGAACCCGCCCAGAAACTCCTTGGTCTCCACGTAGGGCCCGTCGGTGATCAACACCTCGCCGCTGGTAGGGTCGGCGTTGTAGACTGGGCCGTCCTCCTCCTCCAGTCCCCCGGCGAAGACGTATACGCCGGCGGCCTTCATCTCCTCCGTGACCGCCATGGCGAGCGGCCCGCGCCCACGGAACCACTCCTCGGTGTGGTCGCCCACCCACTGCTGGTTGAAGTAGATGAGGTACTCGGGCATGTCTGCTCCTCCGGCTCCAGCGGACCCGCTGTCCGCCTCCACCTACGCTACGAACGGCCTCCGGTGGATCCGACAACCGACACCAAAAGACTTTACGGGCGTTGGATCACTTGGGTTCTGGTACCGCCCACGGAGGTACGATCCCGAGGGTGGCGCAGTACCTGTTCAACCTCGTGAAGGCGGACGGCCACGCCGTACGCGAACTCGCCGCTGGGTTCCTGCGAGTCAGTATGTGGGGCGTCGACGCCGACGAGGTGCACGCCCGCGCGCTTGCGTCCGGCGACCAGATTCTCCTCTATTTAGGCGCACCCGAGCGCGTGTTCATCGGCCGCGCCGAGCTTGCCTCGGCGGTCCATGATTGGACAGCATCCGAGGCGCAGACGTGTCCGGGCGATTCCACTCGCGGAGTGTTGCTGGCTCAGGTCGAGGAATGGGACCCGCCCGTGTCAATGCGAACCGTGCTGTCGCGAATGGCCCCGTCCGAGAAGGCAAGGGCCGACTTCCAAACGGGCGTCGTTCGGATCACCGCCAACGAATACAAGACCGCCCTCGCCGTAGCCACCGAACGGTAGCCCCCGCCACGACAGCATGCTCATTCCGACAGGCCCCGCTCACGGGAGGTCGTGCGGTCCTGACGACGCACGGCTGGAGACTCGGTGCCATCAATAGGCACCGCGCGTGTCGAGGTGGACCGATGACGTTCCAGCAGTCGTTCGGCTCTGACCGCCAGGAGTTGTATCTCGCGATCGATGTCCTTGCCGCCGACAATGAACTCGAGCGAATCCTCATCGGTGTAGTAGCGGTAGATCACCCGTTCAAGTTCGTCGGCCGATGCATTCTCCAGGTGGAGACGTCCGGCGAGAGCGACGATATCGGCAGCGTCCTTGCGGCGCTGGGCGACCAGCTTGGTGGCCAGCAGGAACTCGTCGGTGGCGTAGGTGATGTGCAGACCTGGCCTATCACCGCCTTGCAATGCGCCTTCCGGCAGCGGTGGCATCCACGGAGTGGCTCGGGTGTTCAGCCAGTCTTCGGGGAGCTTGCGTTGGCTTGCCATTGCGCGAGCTTCGTCGACCACGACCTCGTCGTGCGTGATGGCGTCAATGTCCTCCGTACGGCGGGGGTCGTCGTTCGAGGTGACGGCAATCGCAGCGCCTCCGACGACGAAGACCGAAGCAGGCGTGCCACGCGTCTTCAGTCGCTTGTCGAGCTCAGAGAGGAGATCGACGATCTCGCCGGCCGTGAATTCGTGGCGCGCGCCGCTCATGCAGTCACCAAGTCACGAGCAGGGACAAAGATGTTGGCCCGCGCCAAGTAGTCCGGAGTCTGCTCGATGATCTCATCGCGCTCCAGGAACGGATGCTCGGGGATCCATGGATCCGGGAGAGCTTCGACCTTGCTCCATTCAGGTGGATCTTCGCCTGCTGCCTCGAATTCGTGTGCAGTCAGGACGGCTAGCAGCGTATCGAAGCCCGCCTGGCCAATCGGGCCCGGCGCTGCCTCCCAAGCTGCTTCCGAACCATCGTGACGGCCTAGCAGCAAGCGCAGGTGGTCACGCCCCTGGAGCAGCATCCGCCACGCCCAATCCTCATCGCTCGCCTCGCGAATAGCCGTCGCTGTAGCCGGGGCGGTCATGATCCGATACTCACGCGCCCTCCCTAGAGCATGAGCAATCCGCCCAGCCCGCATGACGAACTGCGCCGTCGGTTTGGTTTTGCCAGAACGGTAGGTGGAGAGGCGGGGAGCAGAAGTACGGAGGGCAGTGGCGAACGCAGCCTGAGACAGCCCACTCTCGGCGAGTGCGTGGTTCAGCAGTCCGATAACCGCCTGGCTGTCCTTGTCCATCGTGGCACCCCTAGGTCTCTTATCTAATCAGATAATAGTCGGGGTTGTCGCACGACGCCAACGCCAAGAGGTTCCCGTCGCTATCGGGGCGGTTCCGCGCACGCGGATAACCGGTTGCCTGGTTGTGGGTACTCGCCCAGACTCCGGTCCCGTGGATGATGGGGAGCTTGAGGTGGTGTTGAGGAACGAGCGGTATCCGCGGTCTGCTGGGTATTCGGCTCGGTGGATGGTTGACGGGGCGATGGGGCCGAACCCTGTGTGGCAGGCGGAGGCCTTGACTGATCTCATGCCGCTTGAGCCCGGTATGCGGGTACTCGACATGGGATGTGGAACTGCTCTGAGCTCGATCTTCCTGGCCAAGGAGTTCGGTGTTGAGGTGTGGGCGACTGACCTGTGGGTCAAGCCCGACGAGAACCTGCGCCGCGCGGTCGAGGCACACGTAGAAGACCAGGTTCACCCGATCTACGCCGAAGCCCACGCCCTGCCCTTCGCCGAGGCCTTCTTCGACGCGATCATCAGCATCGGCGCCTACCACTACTTCGGCACCGACGACCTCTATCTCGGCTACTACTCACGCTTCGTCAAACGCGGCGGGCAGATCGGCATAGTTCAGCCCGGTCTCGCCGAGGAGTACGAGACGCTTCCCCCGCCACACCTCGAGCCCTACTGGAAATGGGACTTCTGCGCCTGGCACAGCCCCGCCTGGTGGCGCCGGCACTGGGACAAGACCGGCCTGGTCACCGTCGAGGTCGCTGATCGACTGCCCGACGGGTGGCGAGACTGGTTGCAGTGGAACGAAGCCTGCGACCACGACAGCGGTACGCCGGGACAGGAAGCGCAGATGCTTCACACCGACGCCGGCCGCACCCTCGGCCTCACCCGAGTCATAGCCCGCCGCAACAACTAGCCGCCGCACAGTGCGTGGCAGTGGATGATGCGGCCGCTTCATCGACCTCGTGAGGTGCTCGCTGCAGCTCTGCTGGCGGTGGCGTCGTGGATGTCGTTGACTGTTGCCCAGGCGATTGAGCATCAGGCGATGGCAACTCGGGAAGGTGGGACATGAGAGCTCTCCTCACGTCGAGCGGGGTCAAGAACGGCAGCATCCGCGACGCGCTGGTTGACCTGTTGGGCAAACCGATCGCCGAGTCCAACGCTCTGTTCATCCCCACCGCCCTCTACCCGTTCCCGGGCGGCCCCGGCATGGCGTGGGAGGCGATCTGCGGCAAGCGTTCGTCGTCGTTGTGTGGTCTGGGCTGGAAATCGCTGGGGATCCTGGAGCTGTCGGTCCTGCCGAGCATCGAGGAGGACACCTGGGCGCCGACGGTCCGGGACGCCGACGCACTGCTGTTCGGGGGCGGCGACCCGCTGTTTCTCGCCAACTGGATGCGGCGCTCCGGTCTGACCGATCTCCTGCCGGCGCTGCGGTCCGAGGCGGTCTACGTGGGCGTGAGCGCCGGGAGCATCGCAGCCACCTCCACCTTCGTCGAGACGTTCGTCGATCCGCCCCGCCCGAGCGACGGCCCGCTGAAGACGGAGAACGTCGTGTTCGCCACGCCCGAGGGTGACCTCGACAGAATCCTGGTCACGGGACAGGGAGCGGGACTCGTGGACTTCGGGGTGATCCCCCACTTCGAGCACCCGTGGCACCTCGACGCATCCGTGGCCAACGCCGAGAAGTGGGCGGCCCGGATCCCTGCGCCGACGTATGCGATCGACGACGACACCGCGATCAAGGTGGTCGACGGCACCGTCGACATCATCTCGGAGGGCCAGTGGAAACTGTTCCAGCCCTGACGAACCGAGGAGCTACGTGATCGGCAGGGCGATCACGACGACGTTGCTGAGGTAGACCTTGCCGTTCCAGTCCTCACAGGTCACGAGGACCAACCGAGCACGAACACTCTGGTCGAACAGTTGCGTCGCCCGCTTCGCGAGCGCGGCTTTCCGGTACGTCGTCACCGTCGCGACTCGGTAACGCAGCTGACCACGTACCGTCGACGCGACGACGACCGAGCCGGGGACCAGCTGGTCGAGCTTGTCGAAGGCCCCACCGCCGTTGTGAACCGTGTGGCCGGTGATGACCGCGGAACCACGCGCGCCGCCGGGCTGTGCGCCTCCTGACCACCAACCGACCGTCGACGGATCTGATGGCGGCGTCAGCGCACCGTGTGCGGCCTTGATGGCGATGACTGGAGCTTTGACGTGGAGTTGCGCAATGGTGAGGCTGATCGGCCGTCCAGCGCGAGCCGCCGGGACACGGCCGGTCGATGAGATCGTGGCAGCAGAGGACGAAGCTGCCCGGGGTGGTTCGGCGACCGCCCCGTTCGAGCGTCCCGCAACCGCTGCTGCAGGCGAAGGGGAGCCCGTCGGCGACGCCGACGTACCAGCGGCGTCATTGAACTGCAGGTACGCGCCGGCAACGAGCACGCCCGCGCCGACAATCGCGACCGCCCCGCTCCACCGGAGTGGGGCGCGACGGCCGCGACGGCGGGCAGAACTCATGTCAGGCGCTGTGCCTTCCGCGTCGCCGGAGACCGACGACCACTCCACCGGCGAGCATCAGGCCGCCGGCCGCGAGCAGAAGACCACCCGCCAGGCTGAACGGACTGTTGATCCCGGCAACCGAACTGGCCGAACCGCCACCGAGACCGGCGTCGACCTCGGTCGGCACACCGGGAGTGGGCGACTCCGAGTCCCCCGGTACGTCCGAGGCCGGAGTCGAAGAGGTCGCGGTGGGCAGGGTCGACGTGGACTCCGACGGCGATGTTGACGGAGACGTCGGCGGGGTCGTCTCCGGTGTGGTCGGAGGCGTGGTCGGCGGGGTCGTCTCCGGCGTCGTCGGAGGCGTGGTCGGCGGGGTCGTCTCCGGCGTGGTGGGCGGCGTGGTCGGAGGCGTCGTCGGCGGGCTGGTGGGCGGGGTGGTGGTGTTGCAGCCCTCGACCCAGAAGACCTTGTGCTTGACGTCGTTGCCCCTCGAACCGGGGGCGTTGACGGTGAGCTTCACGTGGTAGCCCTGCTGTGGATGCGGCTGACCGGTGAACTTCAGCGTGTACATCTCCCTGGCGTCGAGGTCGGTACCACCACCGGCCGCATCCTCACCGATGAACGGGTTCAGATTGCCGGACACCACCTGGAGGCCGGCATCCGCAGTCGGTGCCTGGTCCTTGAAGGTCACCGTCGCGTTGAACGACGGGTCCTTGTCGTAGTTGTAGAACTCGACCACGAACGTGCAGCCCTGGTGCGGGTTGTTGTCCGGTGGTCCGCTCTGGATCTCGTCGTCCTCGATCTTGACCGTGCCGTTGTTGCCTGGCGGGTTGCCCTTGTGGCCGTTGGCGGCGATGGACTGGTCGGCGTTGGCCGAAGGCGCCACCAGGAGAGCTGTCGCGCCGAGCAGCAATGACAATGCTCCCGCCGCAGCGACGATGCTCGTGGCACGGGAACGGATACCCACGGGGGTCATGTCTGTCCTTGAACGGTGCAGGGGATTGGTCCACGAGAAGTATTTCGGTCTCGTCACAGGAGTCAAGGCTGTTCGGTAACGATTGGCCACGCAGGTGAACGGCGTTGTCCACAGGCCCTGTGCACAACCGCTGCCGGACTTGTTGCCGATGACAAGGTCACCGGTACGTCGTCACAGGTTTCGGGATACCTGAACCGACCGCCTGCTCAACAGTTTCAGAGCTCGGCCTGCGCCGGCCTATCAGGTGGGTTTGCGGGCTAGGAGGTAGCCGCGGGCTGGGGTGTCGGGGGTGTCGGGTTCTTGGACTGTGGTTGTCCAGGGGTTGAAGCCGGCGTCTCGTAGGAGGCCGGCTACCTCGGTTGGCTGTTGGCGGTACCAGGTGATGGAGATGGAAGTGCCGAAGAGCTCGGTGCGGTGGTTGTGTTCGCTGCCGATCTGGAAGGCGAGCATGAGTACGCCGCCTGGCGCGAGGACCCGGTGGAACTCGGCGAAGAGTTGTGGCCGCTGGTCCCAGGGGACGTGGATGATCGAGTAGTAGGCGAGCAGTCCGCCGAGGGTTGCGTCCGGCACGTCCAACGCGAGCATCGAGCCCTCCTCGAAGCGGAGGTGCGGATAGGTACGACGGGCCAACGCCAGCATCCCCGGCGACAAGTCGATACCGAACGCGTCCAGTCCCAAGTCAGACAGCAGGATCGTCACCCGGCCCGGTCCACAGCCGACATCGGCGACGAGATCGTTGCCTCCGGCCCGTACCAGTTCCGCGAAGACGGCGAACAGCGCACGATCGAGCGGTCGGTCATCCAGACTCGAGGCCACGATGTCGGCATGCTCCGCGGCCAGGGCGTCGTACGAGTCCCGGAGGGCGGCAACAAACGAAGTATCCGTCACGACTCGGGACACTAGATGCCATCACCGACAGGCGGGATTCGGGCGAGGCGGCGGACGGCGGCCAGGCCGTCTGGGGATCCGGGCCAGTGACGGTCGAGAGCTTCGCTGCCTGCCCGACGCGTGACTGAGCGCAGCGCGAACGCCACGATCACAGCGTCATCGGCGTACCCGATCACCGGGATGAAGTCGGGCACCAGGTCGAACGGCAGGGCAAGGTACGCGAGCAAGAGCCAGAGCCGGACCCGCACTCCACGCGGCAGCGTCGGGTCGGCGGCAAGACGACGCAGGAGCCGGACCAGATCGGGCAGCAGTCGCAGCGCATCACGTACGCGTAGTTCGTCCGGCCGGCCGATCCACAGCGCGACGATCAGCGCGAGCCACAGGAGCAGCACGCCACCGACAACGCCCGCCCCCACAGACCACCACGCCGCCGACACGCGACCATTCTGCCGAATTCACAGACGTGGCGAGCCGTTCTCCAAGTAGGCGGTCGTGGACGTCCGGGCGTTCAGGGCGGCTGTGACTCGGGCGTACTGGTTGGAGTCGAGGAGGTGCTCGGCCTCGGTCAACAGCACGAAGCGAAAGGTGCTCGCTTCGGTTGGGTCGAGGGCGATGCGGTCGACGTCGGACGGTGTGAGTACGCCGCCATCGAAAATGAACGCGACCACCTCGCTGAAGTCACCCAGTCGCGGCACCCAGTCCACGGTGAGCAACGCGCCAGGCTCCACCACGAGCCCCAGCTCCTCCTGGACCTCCCGCTGGGCGGCGCGGCGCGGCGACTCGTCACGTTCGACCGCGCCACCCGGCAGGTCCCAGGTCGGTTTGTACGGCGGATCGAGCACCAGTAACCGCCCCGCCTGGTCGGTGAACAAGCAGTCGGCGGCCATCCGTTTGGTCGGGAACCTCGCGGTGAAATGAACCTCGTCAGTCACGTCGCCCAGAAAACCACAGGTGCTCGGGGGCAGTTTCGTGTTTACGCTCTTCGGGGAGGGTGAGGTGCGGATCCGGCTGCTTGGGGGATTTGGGGTCGATCACGGGCAGTTGCCTGTCGATGGCCGGGCTTGGCGTCTGCGGAAGGCGCGGACGCTGGTCAAGATGCTGGCGCTGACGCGGGATCAGCGGCTGCACCGCGACGTACTGCTCGAGGCGTTGTGGCCGGACCGGGCGCCGACGTCCGCGGTCAACAATCTCCACCAGGCGCTGTACGTAGCCCGCCGGGTGCTCGCCGGCGACGAGTCGAGCGACGGCTTGCTCGAACTGCGCGACGACTTCGTGGTGCTGCGAGCCAACCGCAGCGTGGAGGTCGACGTCCGGACCTTCGAACGGTTGGCAGCGCTCTCCCGCGCGAGCGGTGATCTCGCGGACCTGCGCGCCGCGGTCGCGGCGTACGCGGGCGATCTGCTCCCCGAGGACCGGTTCGAGGACTGGGCCGTCCGGCCGCGCGAAGAGCTCCGGGCGAGCTACTGCGACCTCCTCGTCGACCTCGCGGACGCGGCTGCCGATGCCGGGGAGGACGTGGAGGCGCTCGATGCCCTGCAGCGCGCACTCGCGATCGACCCCCTGCACGAACGCGCCGTCCGCAGCCTGATGCGACGCCATACGACGATGGGCCGGCTGTCGGAGGCGCTGGCGCAGTACGAACGGTTGCGCGGCGAGCTGCGTACGACGTACGGCACCGATCCGGACCCGGAGACGCAACGGGTGTACCGCGACCTGCTGACCGGCAGCGTCACGGTCGACGACCCGCCGACGACGGTCCGGCACAATCTCGCACCGGCGTTGACGAGCTTCGTCGGGCGCGAGCGGGAGATCGCCGATGTCCATCGTCTGCTGGAGCGAGGCCGCCTGGTCACGCTCACCGGCGTGGGCGGTGCCGGCAAGACCCGGCTGGCGGAGGAGGCGGCCCGCCGGCTGCACGGGTACGCCGACGGCGTCTGGATCGCGGACCTCGTGCCGGTCGCCGATCCGCACCTCGTTGCCGATACCGTCGCGGCCGCACTCGGACTGGATCCCGCGGCAGGCTCGGACTCGTTGCGCACCTTGATCACCCGCCTGGCTCCCCGAAACCTTCTCCTCGTGCTCGACAACTGCGAGCACCTGCTCCCCGCCTGTGCTGGACTCGTCAGCGCAGTACTGCGAGGTTGCCCCGGCGTCACCGTGCTCGCGACCAGCCGCGAACCGCTGCATGCTCCGGGCGAAGTGACCTTCCGGGTGCCCTCCCTCGAGCTCCCGGAGCCTGCGGACGCGGGTGATCTCGACCGACTCGGGACTCTGGCGTCAGTACGCCTCTTCGTCGAGCGCGCCCAGGACGTCCGCCCCGGCTTCGTCCTCGATACGGACAACGCCGGCGCCGTGGTCGAGATCTGCCGCTGTCTCGACGGCATCCCGCTCGCACTCGAGCTCGCCGCTGCGCGCGCCTCGCACCTCGAGCCGGCCGAGATCGCCGAGCGCCTCGGCGAAGCACTTCCCCTGCTGAGCCGCCACGGCGAGATCACCCGGCACGCGACGCTGCGGGCAGCGCTCGAGTGGAGCCACGCCTTGCTGTCGGACGACGAGCAGGTGCTGCTCCGGCGGCTCGCCGTGTTCGCCGGAAGCTTCTCGCTTCCATCGGCCGAGCAGGTGTGCGCCGACGAGCGGATTCCCGGTCCGACGGTGCTGGACTACCTCGGCCGTCTGGTCGACAAGTCGCTGTTGGTGGTTGACCACGACGGCCCTCGCTCCCGCTACCGCCTCCTCGACACCATCCGGCAGTTCGCACGCGAACGGCTCGTCGCCGCGCGGGAGATCGGACCGCTCGAGGCCGCGCACTGCCGGCACTTCCTGGAACTGGCGTCCGACCAGGACCCGGAGCGAGCCAGCGTTGTCGTCGAACGTCCGCAGTTGCTGGACGCCGACCACGACAACCTTCGCGCCGCACTCGCCTGGGCGCTTCACCACGATCACGAACGGGCCCTGCTGCTCGGAGTGAGCCTGTCGCAGTACTGGCTGGCCCGCGGTCATTTCGCCGAAGGAGCCGGCTGGCTCGAGCGCATTCTCGAGGCGGCCGCCCCACCGTCCCCGGAGCGAGAGCGAGCGTTCTTCGCGCTGGCGACCCTCGATGCTCGGAGGGGTCTGAGCGACCGGCTCCCAGGCCTCGGGGACGAAGCTGTCGCTGTTGCCGCGCAGTCCGACGACCCTGCAGCCGTGGTGTCCGCCCGGGTACTGCGCGGCACTCTGCTGCTGGGGAACGGAGACCTCAATGAGATCGAGGAGATCGCCGCGAACGCGCTCGTCCGGGCCGACTTCCTGGCAGCGGCACCAGTGGCCGCCGCCGCCCGCGGGCTGGCCGCGATGGCTGCGCTCTTCCGCGAGGACGTCGTACCCGCTCAGGAACGGTTCGCCGAATGCCTGCGGCGGCTGAGTCTCATCGACGCGACCGCTGTCCCGTTCTTCCCCGCCGTCACGATGTGTATGCCGCTCGCACCCGTCGACGGATCGCTGGTTCCGGTGTTCGAGGAGACCTTCCTGCTCGGGCGACGGGTCGGCGCGGTACAGGGCCGTGGCTACGCTCTGTCCGCCTTCGCCGACGCCCATCGGCTGGCGGGCGACCTGGACGCCGCGCTGGACGCCGTGCGGCGGTCCGTCGACACGTTCGCCGGCATCGACGACGCGGCCGGGCTCGGCCACGCTCTCAACCATCTGGGGTGCATCGAGCGTGACCAGGGATTGTTCGAACCGGCCGAGGAGCATCTCCGCGAAGCGCTGCGGATCCGCGAGCAGTTGGGAGATCGCCGCGGTGAGAACCTCAGCCTGGCGAACCTGGGATTGTTGTCCGCAGCCGCTGGTGACGCCGGATCCGGACGACGCCTCACCCGCATCGCCGTCGATCGCGGCGAGGCCGTCGACGACGTACCCGGCGCGGCGGGCGCACTGCTGAACCTCGTCATCGTCGAACTCTTCGCCGGCGAACGGCACGCCGCCCGGCTGCTCGCCGAACAGGTGATCGAGGCCTTCCATCCGCAGGGGTACCTGCGCCTCGAGGCGTGGATACGGCTCCTCGCCGCCGAACTCGCCCAGGACGACGGTGACACCGAGACACTGGCCAGACACGGCCGGGCAGCGTCCGAACTCTTCGCCCGGCTGGGCTGCCACATCGGTACGGCGCGGGCCGCCGCCCTCCCACAGCGTCCGCTCACGGCGCGCTAAGTCACGCTAAGCCACTGCGAAGGCCGTCCTCCTAGCGTCGTGTCGTCCAGGAAAACCTCCTGGAGGGGACGAATCAGGAGTAGCGATGACAACGACGCAAGCGCGACAGGACACGCTCGGGGAGGCCACGCTCGGGGAGCTCGCCGAGGGACTTCGTGGCGAGCTGGTCCGCCCGACCGACCCTTCGTACGACGAGGCGCGGTCGATCTGGAATGCCGCGCACGACAAGAGACCCGCACTCATCGTGCGGTGCCGCGGCGTGGCCGACGTCATCCGGGCAGTCGAGTTCGCCCGGAGCGAGGGGCTCACACTGGCCGTCCGGGGCGGCGGCCACAGCATCCCGGGCTTCTCGACCACGGACGGTGGACTGGTGATCGACCTGTCCCCGATGAACACGGTACGGATCGACCCCGACCGGCGCCGGATCGTGGCACAGGGCGGATGTACCTGGGGAGATGTGGACGCCGAGGCACAGGCGTTCGGCCTGGCTGTAACAGGGGGCTTGGTGTCCACGACCGGTGTCGCCGGCTTCACGCTCGGCGGCGGGATCGGCTGGCTCGTCCGCCGGGCCGGCCTGGCCTGCGACAACCTGGTCGGGGCCGACGTCGTCACTGCGGACGGCCGGTACCTGCACACGAGCGAGGACGAGAACCCGGAGCTGCTCTGGGCGTTGCGTGGCGGTGGCGGCAACTTCGGCGTCGTCACGTCGTTCGAGTTCAAGGCGTACGAGGTCGGTCCGACGGTCTTCGCCGGTATCGCCTTCTACCCCGGCGACAAGGCGGCCGACGTACTGCGGGGATTCGGTGCGGCAGCGGCCTCGGCACCTGACGACTTGTCGCTGGCCATCAACCTCACCACCGCACCGCCGTTGCCGTTCCTGCCCGAGGAAGTGCACGGGAAGCCGATCGTCGCCGTACTCGGCATGTGGTCCGGGCAGGCCGAGGATGGTGACGCAGCGACCCGGCCATTCCGTGAGCTCGCGCCTGTGGTGGCGGATCTGTTCGGTCCGATGCCGTACAACGCGATGCAGACGCTGCTCGATCCACTGTTCCCACGGGGCATGCGGAACTACTTCCGGTCGGCGTTCTTCAGTGACCTCGGGCCGGCGACGGTCGACGCGATCGTCTCGTCGCACACCCAGGTGCCGAACGGCGTGTCCGAGCTCCACATTCACCATCTCGGTGGGGCGATGGGCCGGGTTCCGGCCGACGCCACCGCGTTCGGTACGCGGGACCACGAGTACATCCTCAACGTGGTCGCGCGGACCCCGGACGCCGATGGCTTCGACACCGCGGTTCAGTGGGCTCGTGCCGCGGGAGCAGCGCTCGGACCGGACGCGGCGTCGTACGTGAACTTCACCGGCGAGACGAACCAGGACATCGTCCGTGCGTCGTACCCGCCGGCGACCTACGAGCGGCTCGTCGCGGTGAAGGACACCTACGACCCGACCAACCTGTTCCGGCTCAACCAGAACATCCCGCCGTCGGCGGGTTCGGATCGGCGACAGGGGTAGTCGCCGACTGCACGGGCCCGGCTCCGGATCAGGTGGTCCGGAGCCGGGCCGCGACACGGCTCAGCTCTTCGGGCTCAGTTCTTGGGCTCAGTTCTTGGGCTCAGTTCTTGACGAAGTCGGCGAACATGCCGGGTTCGTACGAGCCGCCCGGAGTGCGCGGGATGACGTTCATCCGGTTGGCCGCGTTGATGATGGCGACCAGGGAGATCAGCGCGGCGAGCTGGTCGTCGTCGTAGTGCTTGCGGGCGTGCGCCCAGGTCTCGTCGGAGACGCCCTGGTGGGTGTCGGCCATCCGGGTGCCCTCCTCGGTGAAGGCGAGCGCGGCGCGCTCTTCCTCGGTGAAGACCGTGGACTCGCGCCACGCGGCGATCAGATTGAGCCGCGTCGGAGTCTCGCCTGCCGCGGCCGCGTCCTTGGTGTGCATGTCGATGCAGAAGCCGCAGCCGTTGATCTGGCTGGCCCGGATCTGGACCAGGAACTGGACGGTCTTCGGCAGCGTCGACTGCTCGAGCATCAGCGCCAGGCCGGCGAAGCGCTTGCCGAGCTTGGCGGCCCACTCGTTCTCCATCATGTTGAATCGGGCGTTCATAGCGTCGTCCTTCGGGTGTGATGTTGTGGTCGTGACGAACACAAGATGCCGACGGACCGATCCGCGTGACAGCGCGGTGAAGTGACGCACGCCACCCCGCCCGATCTGTCACAGAACGGCGGGTTCCGGTGTCTGATGGAAAACACCTTCGCCTGCGCAGAGGAGCCACACCCATGGCCGGCCCGGATCCAGCCACCGAGGCGTTCGTTGCCCACCGCAACCTGCTGTTCACCGTCGCCTACGAGCTGCTCGGCTCGGCCGCGGACGCGGAGGACGTACTGCAGGAGACCTGGTTGCGCTGGGTGGGCGTCGACCTCGACACGGTGCGGGACCAGCGGGCCTACCTGGTCCGGATCGCCAGCCGGCAGGCGCTGAGCAGGCTGCGGACGCTCGGCCGGCGCAAGGAGTCGTACGTCGGCCCGTGGCTGCCCGAGCCGTTGCTGACCGCACCGGACGTGGCCGAGGACGTCGAACTCGCCGACAACGTCTCGATGGCCATGCTGCTCGTGCTGGAGACCCTCAAGCCGACCGAGCGGGCGGTGTTCGTACTGCGTGAGGTCTTCGCCCTCGAGTACGACGAGATCGCGGAAGCCGTCGACAAGACCCCGGCCGCGGTCCGCCAGATCGCGCATCGGGCCCGGGCTCACGTCGCGGAGCGCCGGCCGCGCGGGTCCGTATCCCCGGCCGAGTCCCGCGGCGCGCTGGAGGCCTTCCGTTGGGCGGTCGAAACGGGCGATCTGCAACGACTGCTCGACATGCTGGCGCCGGACGTCGTACTCCTCGGTGACGGTGGCGGCGTCAAGCAGGCCCTGCTGCGTCCGATCGTCGGAGCCGATCGCGTGGCGCGGTTGCTGGCGGCCGGCCTGCCCAACGTCGTCGGCGAGTTCACCGTCGAACCGATCCAGGTCAACGGCTCCCCCGCGCTACTCCTGCGCCAGGACGGTGAGATCGAACAGATCGTCGCCGTACGCCTGGACGACGGCCTCATCACCGGCCTCTACGTCGTCCGCAACCCCGAGAAACTCTCCCACCTGGAAGAGGAAACCACCCTCAACCGCTGATCGCTTGGTCGTTCACCAGGGTGGTGGCGGCCTGGTGGATCTTGGTGAGGGCCTGGATCAGGTGAGTGCGCTCGGTCTTGGTCAGGGTGGCGGTGAGTTGATCCTCGAGGCGTTGGCGTTCAGCCTCGATCGGTTCGCGGAGGGCGCGGCCGGCGTCGGTGAGCCAGAGCCGGACCAGGCGGTTGTCGTGCGGGTCGGGCCGGCGTTCCAGCAGGCCGGCCTCGGCCATTCGAGTGGCCAGCTTGGTGACGGCGGGGGTGGTGACGTTCACGGCGGCGGCGATCTCGCCGGGGGTGCGGCCGTCCTGCTCCCACAACGCGGCCAGCAGGTGGTCCTGTCCGAGCCGGAGGCCGTGCCGCTGGACAGCGGCCTCTGCCGCGGCCCGGAGCACCTTCGACGTCTTGCTGTGCAGGTCCAGGAACTCGGGCATCGGGCGACTCCGTCCGGCGATTGACGAGCAGATCGTTTACCGGTTAACGTTCCTCGAAGATCGTTAACCGGTAAAGGAGTCTGTCATGCTACTGATCACCGGCGCCACCGGCCACGTCGGGCGCGCACTGGTCGACGAGTTGGATCGGAAGGGCGTCGACTTCCGCGTCCTGCTGCGCGCACCCCGGGCCGACCTGCCCGACCGCGTCGCGCAGGTGATCGGAGACCTCGGCAGGCCCGACTCACTGGCCGCCGCACTCGAGAATGTCCACCAGGTGTTCCTGCTGGTGCCCGGCACCGGGCTCGAGCACACCGCGAACGTCATCGCGGGCGCTCGGAGCACGGGTGTCCAGCACCTCGTCTACCTGTCGTCGTACGCCGTACTCGGCGAGCCGACTCCTGCCATGGGCCGGTGGCATCACGAGCGGGAGCAGATGATCCGGCGCTCCGGCATCCCCGCGACCTTCCTGCGGCCGACCGGCTTCATGACGAACACCTTCGACTGGTTGTCGACAATCCGATCCGGCTACGTGCTGGACCCGATCGGCCCCGGCCGCGCCGCGCCGATCGACCCCGCCGACATCGCCTCGGTCGCGGCGGCTGTCCTCACCCAGGACTGCCACCAGGACAAGGAGTACACACTGACCGGCGCCGAGGCGTTCACGGTCGCCGAGCAGGTCGGCATCCTCGCGAAGGCGATCGGCCACGACCTCGAGGTACGGCCCGTCGAGGACGCTGAGGATGTGGTCCGCTTCCGCTACCCCGACGGCGCGCCGCCGGCCCTGGCCGCTGCCGTGGTCGAGGGCGTGCGACTCATGCGCGCCGATACGGTCGGCCTGCGCACGGACGCCGTACGACGCATCACCGGACGGGAACCGCGATCGTTCGCAGACTGGTGCCGGCAGAACGCGGCCGCGTTCGCAGAGCCGGCCGGCAAGTAGCTCCGCAGTACCCACCCAGGGGTGGTGAGTACTGCGCAGCCGCCTAGTTGGCTTCCTTCGTAGCCCAGTAGTGCCACTGTGGGGACGCGGCTGGGGAGCGGGTCAGGCCGTCCGGCCAGGTGGCCGGGAGGTCGTGACTCCGCGCCGCGTACAGGATCACCTCCGATGCGATGCGGTCGCCGCGGACGGCGACACGGGCAGCTGTCTCGGCACGCATGTCGGTGAGGTAGTGGATGGCCGGCAGGAACTCCGCGCTCAGCCGTGCACTCAGCCGCCCGACCGGTTCGTCGTCCAGCCGGACCTCGACCACGATCCGGTGCCGGTCGTTGAAGCTGTCCTCCTCCTCGATCGCGTGCATGGTGCCGTACGCCCAGCACTCGCCTTCCGCACGGAAGAACGGTGCGAGTACGTCGGGATGCACCTCACTGCCCGGTACGACGATGCCGCTGCCGGGCGGCAACAGGTGAAAGCTGCCCGGCGGAGGCAGATTCACCGGGACCAGCATGTGCGGCTGGCCGAGGGCCACCGCCACACTGGCATGGAACTCGGTGTCCTGGTCGCCCTTGCCGTCCCAGTCCGCCGGTTCCCACTCACTGACCCACAGGTGGCACGGCACCTGCGGTTGCAGGCCTTGCGCCACCAGTTCTGACAACACCGGGTGGTACCGGTGCGCATCGTCCCTCGGCAGGTAGCCGACAACCTTCCCCTGCACCCGTACGGCGATCGATCGGGGGTCGAAACGGTTGTGCGGTTCCGGGACCAGGTCCGCGTCGATGTCCAAGTCTGCGCCACGCGCTGGGATGGGGTCGGGAAACAGGCTTCGGATCGCCTGCTCGTGCGGAGCCTCCCGCACGACCTCCTGACCACACCACAGGGCGTCTCCCCACAGACTGAACGGAATCAGTTCCATCCGTGCCCTCCAGTCCACTTGACCGGCTTTACTCGGCTCATCCCGTCCAGGACCCTGGCCGTTACACCGAGTGAGCGTATGAAAACTAGACTGCCCAGTGAAGAGCCGTTTCACGCCTGGGGCAAGGGTCTGTTCTCCAATGGTGTCCCAGTCGTCCGTACTGTGGACGCGGATTGTCTTGTGCAGCGAGCGAATCAGCGAAGATCGTGCAAATGCACGGGAAGGAACGTCATGCAGGGCAGTAGTTCAGTCGCTCGATCGAACGCCGGTCCGGCCGTTGACGCGGCAGCGATCGAGGCGGCGGTACGGCGAATCGACGGTGTCGCGGTGCGTACACCGTTGCAGCGCAATCTCCGGCTGTCGGAACGCACGGGCGCGCAGGTCTGGCTGAAGCGGGAAGACTTGCAGATCGGCCGGTCGTACAAGCTCCGCGGCGCGTACAACCTGGTCGCCCAGCTCGACGACGAGGCGAAGTCGGCGGGCGTGGTGTGTGCCAGTGCGGGCAACCACGGCCAGGGGTTGGCGTACACGTGCCACACACTCGGTGTGCAGGGCAAGGTCTATGTTCCGCGTACGACGCCGCGCCAGAAGCGGGACCGGATCGCGGCGCTCGGCGGCAAGCAGATCCAGGTGATCATCACCGGTGACACGTACGACGATGCTGCCGCTGCGGCGCTCGCTGAGGGCGAGGCGACTGGCGCGACGATGGTCCCGGCGTTCGATGACCCGAGAACCGTTGCGGGGCAGGGGACTGTGGCCGTTGAGCTGATCGAGCAGCTCGGTCAGGCGCCGGACGTGTTGGTGGTTCCGGTCGGTGGTGGTGGGTTGGTTGCGGGCGTTGCGACCTGGCTGACGGAGCGGCATCCCGACGTACGGATCGTTGGAGTGGAGCCTGCCGGTGCGGCGAGTATGGCGGCGGCGCTTTCGGCTGGAGAGCCGGTGACGTTGCCGCATCTGGACAGCTTTGTGGACGGGGCCGCCGTGCGGCGGGTGGGGGACGTGACGCTGCCGTTGGTGACGGCCGCTGGGGTCGAGATGATGTCGGTCCCCGAGGGGCTGGTGTGCTCGGAGATGCTCGAGCTGTACCAGACGGACGGGTTGATCGCGGAGCCTGCCGGGGCATTGTCTACGGGTGCCTTGGGCAACGGTCTTGAGGTGCGGCCCGGTGAGACGGTTGTGTGTCTGCTGTCGGGCGGGAACAACGACGTCAGCCGGTATGGGGAGATTCTCGAGCGGTCGTTGGTGCATGAGGGGTTGAAGCACTACTTCCTGGTGACGTTCCCTCAGGAGCCGGGTGCGCTGCGTCAGTTCCTGGATGAGGCGCTGGGGGCGGATGATGACATCACGCTGTTCGAGTACGTGAAGCGCAACAACCGGGAGACTGGTGTGGCGTTGGTCGGCATAGAGATCAGCCGGCCGACGGACCTCGACGGGTTGCTGGCGCGTATGGATGCCGCACCGTTGGAGATCGAGCGCATCCACCCGAACTCCCCCGAGTTCAGATACCTGATCTGAAGGCCCCACGCGCGAGAGGCCGGGCCGTGGGCTGGCTGGTGCAGCGAGTCAGGTTCGTGTCAGCGGCTGGGGCGTTCGAAGATGAGCTCCAGGCCGTCCTCCTCATCCCACTGTTCGCCGTTCTCGACGAAGCCGAAGCCGGCGATGGTGGCCAGGGACGCTTGATTGGTGGGGCTGATCGTAGCCCGCACGGTCCGTACTGCGGGCTCGGCCGCCGCACGCTCCAGGAGCGCGGTCACGATCGCCTTGGCGAAACCCTGTCGCCGGTGCGGCGGGTCGACGGTGTAGCCGATCTCCACCATGCCGGCCTCGTCGGGTGGACCGTGGAAGCCGGCGTAGCCGACCACGATCCCGTCGGCCACGACGAGCTTGACGAGCCACCCGAAGGTGGTGGGATCCCGGGTCAGCTGATCGAGGCGGTACTGCCAGAGCCACTTGGCCCTGTCCGTGAGGAACTCGTCGCCGAGTGCGAAGCCGAGCTCGGTCTGTGCCGCGGGACGGTCGTCGGCCAGCAACGCGCTCAGCGCCGTACCGGTCATCTCGACGAAGCGAACCGCTCGGGGAGAAGTAGTAGTCATCGCACTCATCCTCAGCCCCGGCGGCCCGCCAGACGAACCATTTACGGCGCTTGTGTGGGTGGCTCGGCGAGCTGGATCGAGACCGGGGAGCGTAGTGCACCGGATTCGGCAGGCAGAACTCCCCACTCTGGCCCGCGAGGCGGGCAGAACCGTCCGGTCGAGCTCAGACCAAACCGCGGCGCGCCGCCCAGACGATGGCCTCGATCGCGGTGCCGAAGCCGAGCCGGTCGCAGACGGTTCGAGTACGGCGGCGGACCGTTCGTTCGGACAGATCGAGCCGACGCGCCACGGAGTCGACCGGAAGGCCGGTGGCAAGCAGGCGAAGAAGTTGCAGGTCATCATGACTGATCTCGCGCGGTGGCACGCGACGGGTGAGCGGGCGGAGTTCCTGGGGGAGGACGGTCATACGGATCACCTGTTTCCGAACATCCGGGACTCGGCGGCGTCCCAGTCGGCCGGTTTTCCCTGCGGCTCGTAGCGCCGCAGACGATGGGTGGAACGGACCAGGGCGCGCATCGCTCCCAGGTCCGGCAACGGCTCGCCCAATGCGCGAGCCTGAACCAGCACGTTGCCCAGCGCCGACGCCTCGACCGGCCCGGCGAGCACAGGCAACCCACAAGCGTCAGCGGTCAGCTGACAGAGCAACTCGTTCTGCGAACCGCCCCCGATGACGTGCAGTACGTCGACCGGCCGGTCCGCGATCGTTTGCGCTTCCCGCAACGTCCGGCGGTAGGCGAGCGCGAGACTCTCCAGTACACACCGGACCGCGGCGCCCCGAGAACGCGGCGGCTCCTGCCCGGTCGCCCGGGAGTGCTCGTCGATCCGTGCCGGCATGTTGCCTGGAGCAAGGAACTCCGGAGCGTCCGGATCGATCAGTACGGCGAACGCCGGTGCGCCGGCCGCATCCCGCAGCAGCCCCTCGAGATCGTCGTCTTCCCAGACCCGCTGGCACTCCTGCAGGATCCACAGCCCCATCACGTTGCGCAGGAACCGGATCCGTCCGTCGACCCCACCCTCGTTGGTGAAGTTCGCCTCGCGAGCCTCGGCCGTCAGCACCGGCTGCTCCAACTCGAGCCCCACCAACGACCAGGTCCCCGACGAGATGTACGCGAACCGCTCATCCCCCGCCGGCACAGCCACCACCGAAGAAGCAGTGTCATGCGAGCCCACCGCAACAACCGGCGTACCCGCCGCCAGCTCGGTCGCGGGTAACACCGTCCCGACGACGTCACCGGGTTCGCGCAGCTGCGGCAGTATGCCCAACGGCACGCCGACTCGCGCGGCCAACGTCTCGCTCCACTGACGGGACCGCACGTCATACAGCTGCGTGGTCGAGGCGTTCGTCCGCTCAGCCCCGATCTGCCCGGTCAACCAGTCGCCCAGCAGATCCGGAATCATCAGCAACGTCGCCGCCTGCCCGAGCAACTCCTCGACGGCCAGCTGGTAGATGGTGTTGAAGGGTAGTTGCTGGAGGCCCGTAATGGAGTACAGCTCGGCGGCGGAGACGCGGGCCAGGACGTGTTCCATGACGCCGTCGGTGCGGGAGTCTCGGTAGTGGACGGGGTTGCTGAGGAGGCGGCCCGAGGCGTCGAGGAGGCCGTAGTCGACGGCCCAGGAGTCGATGCCGATGCCGTCGACGGGACCCGCGGCGCGGAGGCCGTCGAGCATGGACCGGTAGAGGTGGAGGATGTCCCAGTGGAGGGTGCCGCCGACGCTGACCGGGCCATTCCAGAAGCGGTTGATCTCGGTGAGCTCGAGGCGGCCGTCCCCGACCACGCCGAGCATGACGCGTCCACTGGACGCGCCCAGATCCACCGCCGCGACTCGCTTCATGGGGAAACGACGGTCAGGTCGAGGTGGAGGAGGTCGGCGACCGCGGCCAGGTCCTTCGCCTTGTGACCGGTCCCGAGCGCCCAGTGGTGCGCGACCCCGGACGCGGACCATGCGTCGGTCCACTCACCCGGGTCGCATCCGAAGTCGACCCGCGATGTCGTGTTCCCGATCTGGAGCAACGGCCCGGGTACGACGGTCCCCTCGGACGCGATCAGATTGAACGTCCCGTCCCGCCGCTGCCCGAGTCCGCAAGCAGTCACCGGCCCGTGCTTCACGTCGAACTCGACCGACACACCCCAGCCCCGCTTACCGTGATAGACCCCGAGCCCTCGCAGCAACGGCTTCCGGGCAGAGATCGCGAGATGCGCCGGTCCGTCGTGGCCCATCTCGACCACGTTGTCGTTGAAGTTCAGCGCCTGCAGTTCCGTGAACGATCCACCGGCGCCAAGCTTGTCCATCATCAGCATCGCCAGCGACGTACGGAGCTCGTACTCACCGGCCGCCGGCACACCTCTTGCCGTCAGCAACGAAGCACCCAGGATCATGCCGGCCGCCACCCGCTCGTGCAGCTCGCCGTCGAGCCCGCGGTGGTAGTAGGCCAGCGAGGTCAGGGAGAAGTCCTCGACCAGCCGATCGAGCGCGACCGACACGGTCGCACCCCACCGGAAGTCGTCCTCGTCCACCGAGTCGTCGAGCGTGAAGATCTCCCGGGCGACCTTCATCCGCTCCTCGGTCTCCGCGGCACTGACCTTCTCGGCCCGGACCCGCAGATCGTCGATCTCCAGGATCTCCACGTGCCCGCCGAGCTGTGCGGAGACGAGCGTCGGGTCAGTGATCACGTCCATCATCCCCGGGTACAGATGCCCGAGCAGGCCGTGCCGTCCGTGCCGGAAGGCCGCGCGTACGCCGGCCGCCAGGATCCACCGGTTGATCCGCGCCCACGCGCGCTCGTCCTCCAGGTACCCGGACACCGACCGGAAGTCGACCCCACATCGCTCGAACGCGTTCGCCATCTCCGGCAGCGGACACGCACCGCAGTACGCGAGCCAGGCACCCGTGTCGAACGTCGCGTGGTCCATCGCCTCGGTCGGCTGCAGGTTCAGCAGCAGCACCGGTGCCCCGCTCCGCTGCGCGACCGGGACCAGCATCGACGCGGTCATGTACGTCGTCAGGAAGCCGACAATCAGATCGCAGTCCGCCAGGCGCAGCTTCTCGGCCGCCGCGGCCCCCTCCTGCGCGTCCGAGATGAACCCGACGTCGATCACCTCGCAGTCCAGCTCCGAGAACCGCTCGGACACTCGCCGCGCGGACGCCTGCAACTGCGGCAGCAGGTCGGGGAACTGCGGCCAGTAGGCACCGAGCCCACCGGCCACCAGTCCGATCCGGGTCTTGCGCGGCTCGACCCACGGCAGTACTCCGCTGCCGTCGACAGACCGGCTTGGGTCAATGGTCCACATAGCAATCTCCCCGAACTAACGTAGGAACGCGGCGGCGACGCCGGCATCGACAGGAACATGCAGGCCGGTCGTATGAGTGAGGTCGCCGCCGGTCAGTGCAAAGACGGCCGCGGCCACGTTCTCCGGCAGCACCTCGCGCTTCAGCAGCGTCCGCTGTGCGTAGTACGCGCCCAGCTCCGATTCGGGTACGCCGTACACCGCGGCCCGCTGTGCACCCCAGCCCTTGGCGAAGATGCCGGATCCGCGGACGACGCCGTCCGGGTTCACGCCGTTGACGCGGATGCCGTACTCACCGAGCTCCGCGGCGAGCAGCCGGACCTGGTGGGCCTGGTCGGCCTTGGCCGCGCCGTACGCGACGTTGTTCGGCCCGGCGAAGACCGAGTTCTTGCTGGAGATGTAGACGATGTCGCCACCGAGACCCTGGTCGATGAGGACCTTCGCGGCCGCCCGCGAGACGAGGAACGATCCCTTCGCCATCACGTCGTGCTGCAGGTCCCAGTCCTTCTCCGTTGTCTCCAGCAACGACTTGGAGATGGACAGTCCGGCATTGTTGACCATCAGATCGACGCCGCCGAAGGCCAGTACGGCCGCCCGCAGCGCCTCCTCGACCGCCTCGGCCGAGGACACATCGGCGCCGACGGCAACCGCGACGTCGGACGATCCGATCTCCTTGGCCACGGCTTCGGCCGCGGCCAGATCCAGGTCGGCCACCACTACACACGCGCCTTCCGCGGCCAGCCGCTGCGCGATCGCCTTGCCGATCCCGGAGCCACCGCCGGTGACGAAGGCGACCCGCGTCGCCAGCGGCTTCGGTCGAGGCATCCGCTGCAGCTTCGCCTCCTCCAGCGCCCAGTACTCGATCCGGAACTTCTCCCGCTCGTCGATCGGCGCGTACGTCGACACCGCCTCGGCGCCACGCATGACGTTGATCGCGTTCACGTAGAACTCGCCGGCGACCCTCGCGGTCTGCTTGTCCTTGCCGAAGCTGAACATGCCGACCCCGGGCACGAGCACGATCGCCGGATCCGCACCCCGCATCGCCGGGCTGTCCGGCTCGGCATGCCGGTTGTAGTAGGCGGCGTACTCGGATCGGTATTCCTCGTGCAACTCCTTCAGCCGGACCACCGCCTCTTCCACCGAGGCGGAGGCGGGCAGGTCCAGCACCAACGGGCGCACCTTGGTCCGCAGGAAGTGGTCGGGACACGAGGTGCCGAGCGCTGCCAGCTCAGCCAGCTTCTCCCGGGACAGGAACTCGAGCACCACCTCGGAGTCGGTGAAATGCCCGACCTGCGGCTTGTCGGTCGACGCGAGACCACGGATCACCGGGGCCAGTGCGGCGGCCCGCACGCGGCGCTCCTCGACCGGCAAGGGCTCGAAGCCGGCGACCACAGCGCCGAAGGGTTCGTCCACACCACGCTCCGCGAGGAAGCGTTCCGCCGTACGAATGATCTCCAGGGAGTTCGCCTCGCACTCGGCCGACGTGCTGCCCCAGGCGGTGATGCCATGCCCGCCGAGGATGCAGCCGATCGCCTCCGGGTTCTCCCGCTTGACCGCCGCGATGTCGAGACCGAGCTGGAACCCGGGCCGCCGCCACGGCACCCAGACCACCCGGTCGCCGAAGCACTCCGCGGTCAGCTTCTCCCCGTCGGCCGCTGTCGCCAGCGCGATCCCGGAGTCCGGGTGCAGATGGTCGACGTGCGGCGAATCCACCAGACCGTGCATCGCGGTGTCGATCGACGGCGCGGCGCCGCCCTTGCCGTGCAGGCAGTAGTCGAACGCGGCAACCATCTCGTCCTCGCGGTCGACGCCCGGGTACACGTCGACCAGCGAGTTCAACCGGTCGAGCCGCAGTACGGCGAGGCCGGCCTGGGTCAGCGTGCCGAGGTCGCCACCGGATCCCTTCACCCAGACCAGGTCGACGGGCTGCTGCGTCACCGGGTCGGTCGCCGTACCCTTCGCCGACGTGTTCCCGCCGGCGTAGTTGGTGTTGCGTGGATCGGCACCCAGTCGGTTGCTACGCGCAACGAGCTCGGCTGCAGTGTCGGTCATCAGTACTCAGGCTCCCCATCCGGCCTGCTGGCCGTCGGCTCGGTCTTTCACGATCTGTTCGAAGTAGCCGCTGCGCTGGTACGCGGCGACCGGGTTCGGGTCCAGGCCCTGCGACTCGCGCAGGTCGGCGAGCAGGGGCCGGACGTCGGTGTTGTAGGCATCCATCAGCGCGGCGTTCGCCTCCAGCACGTCACCCGAGGCCTGGGCCGCGCGGAGTGCGTCCCGGTCGACCAACAGCGCCTTCGCGGTCGCCTCCTGGACGTTCATCACCGACCGGATGATGGCCGGGATCTTCACCTCGATGTTGTGGCACTGGTCGAGCATGAAGGCGATCCCACGGTCCGGGTCGAGCGCGCCGCCGCGGACGATCTCGTTCATGATCCGGAACAGCTGGAACGGGTCGGCCGCACCGACCATCAGGTCGTCGTCGGCGTAGAACCGGCTGTTGAAGTCGAACGCGCCGAGCTTCTTGGCCCGGAGCAGGAACGCGACGATGAACTCGATGTTCGTCCCCGGCGCGTGGTGCCCGGTGTCGATGCAGACCGTTGCCTTCGGCCCCAGTTCCAGGCAGTGCGCGTACGACGTACCCCAGTCCGGTACGTCGGTGGTGTAGAAGGCCGGCTCGAACAGCTTGTACTCCAGCAGCATCCGCTGGTCGTCGCCGAGCCGGTCGTACACCTCCTTCAGCGCGGCCGCGAGCCGGTCCTGCCGGTCCTGGATGTCGTCCTGGCCCGGGTAGTTCGTGCCGTCGGAGAACCACAGCTTCAGGTCCTGGGACCCGGTCGCGTCCATGATGTCGACGCACTCGAGCAGATGCTCGGTCGCCTTCCGCCGTACCCGCGGGTCCGGGTTCGTGACACTGCCGAGCTTGTAGTCGTCGTCCTGGAACACGTTGCTGTTGATCGCCCCCAGCCGGACGCCCTGCTCCTTCGCGTACGCCGACAGCCGGGCATAGTCGTCGACCTTGTCCCACGGGATGTGCAGCGCGACGCTCGGCGCGACGCCGGTGTACTTGTGCACCACGGCGGCGTCGGCGATCTTCTCCTCCGGGGAGCGGGGCACACCGGGCTGGCTGAACACCTTGAACCTGGTCCCGGAGTTGCCGAACGCCCACGAGGGCAGTTCGATCTCCTGGCGGCTGAGTGCGTTCTTCACAGCGTCGGTCGTCATGGTTCTCAGTCCTCTTTCAGGTGGAAGATCTCGGGCAGCAGCAGGAACGACTCGTCCGGCGGACGCCCGTCGATCCCGGTGAAGAACTCGGTCATCTGGGCCTGCCAGCGGGTGTTCACCTCGGTCGCCGCCATCGCCTTCTGCGCCGCCTCCAGGTCCTCGGACTCGACGTACCCGATCAGCAGGCCGTCGTCGCGGAGGAAGAGCGAGTAGTTGTGCCAGCCGGAGTCCCGCAGCGCGGCCTGCATGTCCGGCCAGACGTTGCGGTGACGCTCGACGTACTCGTCCAGGCGGTCGGGCCGGACCTGGAGGCAGAAACAGTAGCGATTCATGAAGTGGCTCTCAGAAGTTGAACTGGTCGATGTTGGCGGCGGTGAACTCGGTCGGCGGGCCGAGCACGATCTCGCCGTCGGCGCCGATGGTGTACTCGCCGAGCTTCCCGGCCTTGAACTTCTCGCCCTGGGCACCGGTGATCTGGCCCGAGCTCAGCGCGGCACCGGCGTACGCGGCCAGGTAGCCGATGTCGGCCGGGTTCCACAGCGCGAACTTCTTCACCGTGCCGTCCTTGACGTACTGGCGCATCTGGTTCGGCAGCCCGAGACCGGTGATCGCGACCTTGCCCTTGTAGCTGGACGCGCTCACGTACCGCGAGGCGGCCGCGATGCCGACCGTGGTCGGGGAGACGATCACCTTGAGGTTCGGGTACGACTGCAGCAGGCCCTGCGCCTCGGTGAACGACTTCTGGTCGTCGTCGTTGCCGTAGGCGATCTTGACCAGCTTCAGCTTCGCGTTCTCCGGCTTGGCCAGTTCGGTCTGCATGACCTTGATCCAGGAGTTCTGGTTGGTCGCGTTCGGGGTCGCGGACAGGATCGCGATCTCGCCGGCGCCGCCGGCCAGCTCACTGGCCATTTTCACCAGGCTCTCGCCGATGCCCTGAGTGGTGGCCTGGTTGATGAACGCGTCCCGGCAGGTCTTCGACGCGTCGGAGTCGAAGGTGACCACCTTGATGCCCGCCTCGCGGGCCTGGTTCAGCGACGGGCAGACCGCGTTCGGGTCGTTCGCGGCGACCACGATCACGTTCTGCTGCTGCTGGATCAGCGTGTTGATGTAGCTGACCTGCGATGACGCGCTGGCGTCGTTCGGTCCGACCAGTTTGTACTCGCCCTTGATCTCGCCGACCGCGACCTTGCCGCCACCCACCTCCACGTCGGTGTACGGGTTGTTCAGCTGCTTCGGCAGGTAGGCGATCTTCAGCCCTTCCTTGAGCGGGGCGTTCGGATCGGCCTTGGCCGCGGTCGACTCCGGGGCCGCGGTGTTCTGGCCTTCCGTGCTCGACTTCGTCGTACCGCCACAGGCGGCCAACGTGAGTGCGACGACGGCCAGCACCGCCAGGTTCTTGCGCTGTGACATTTGTTCGTCCTTTCAGGTGCGGCGCCGTTGCAGCACGGAGCGGGCGAGGTTGGGGGCGAGCACGGAGACGATGAGCAGTACGCCGGTGACGACGTTCAGGGCCTCGTTGGACACATCGGACAGGCGGAGCGCGTTCTGCAGCGCGCCGAGCAGCACGACGCCGGCGATCACGCCGGGCAGTGCGCCCTTCCCGCCGAAGATCGAGACGCCGCCGAGCAGGACCGCGGCGACCACGGCCAACTCGAGACCGGCGCCGTTGTCAGCGCGGGCGCTGGAGTAGCGCAGCGTCCACAGCACTCCGGCGAGACCCGCGATCAGACCGCTGACGACGTACAGCCAGAACTTCAACCGGCCCGGACGGACGCCGGCGAACCGGGCAGCCTGTTCACCGGCACCGACCGCGAACACGGCCCGGCCGATCGGCGTCGCATGCAGGACCACGCCGAAGACCACGGCGAGGACGACGATGATGATCAGCACGTTCGGGATCGGCGTACTGCCGATGGTGCCGGTGACCCAGTCGGTGTAGAGGGCCGGGAAGTCGGCGACGGCGCTGTCGCCGAGGACGACGAAGGCCAGGCCGCGGTACAGCGCGAGAGTGCCGATGGTGACGGCCAGCGACGGCAGGCCGAGGACCGTCACGAAGAATCCGTTGACCGCGCCGAGCACGGCCCCGAGCAGCAGGCAGAGCGGGATGATCGACTCGATCGGCTGGTTCGCGTTCCACAGGTAGCCCATCACCGCGCAGGACAGGCCGAGCGTGCTCGCCACCGACAGATCGATCTCGCCGCTCACGATCACCAGGGTCATCGGCAGCGCGAGCAAGGCGATCGGCAACAGGTCGAGGACCAGGAAGCCGAAGTTCTGCGAGGTGCCGAAACTGTCGACGGTCGCCGCGGCCACGATCAGCACGGTCACGGTGATGGCGATGATGACGACGTTCCAGTTCGCGAGGCGGCTGTAGTTCCGCTCGACGGTGATCGGCTCAGCTGACATGGGAGCCCCGCTTCTTCAGCCCGGCCGCGACCCGGACGGCGACCAGGCGGTCGGCGCCGATCGCGAGCAGGATCAGTCCGCCGACGATCGCCTGCTGCCAGAACTGGTTGATCTCGAGCACCGCCAGCGAGCTGGCGATCGTTGTCAGCAGCAACGCACCGAGCGCCGCGCCCCACACCGTCCCGCTGCCGCCGAAGACCGCGACCCCGCCGACCACCACGGCAGCGACCACGTTCAGCTCGTACCCGGTCCCGGCCGCGGCGTCGATGGTGCCGAACCGCGCCGCGAACAACACCCCCGCGAGCCCGGCCAACGCACCGCTGACGACAAAGGCGCCGACGGTACGACGTCCGACCGCGATACCGGCCAAGCGCGCGGCCTGTGGACTGGACCCCATCGCGTACAACTCGCGGCCCACGCGGTAGTTGCGCAGGACAACACCGGTGACCACCAGGACCAACACCGCCAGCCACACCAGATACGGGATCGCCAGCACAGTGGCATTGCCGAAGTCGAGGAAGCCGGACGGGAGTTCGTCGGCGTTGATCTGGCTGCCGCCGGCCCAGAAGTACGTGATGCCGCGAACGACGTACAGGGTGCCGAGCGTGACGACGAGGGCAGGAACGTTGCCGAAGCGAACGAGCGCACCGTTGACAACTCCGCAGGCCGCCCCCACCGCAGCGCCGACGGCCAGTACGACGATGACCGGCAGGCGCGGACTGTTCTGCAGCAGGGTGCCGACGGTGAACGCGCTCAGCCCGAGCACCGAGCCGACCGAGAGGTCGATGTTGCGGGTGATCACCACCACGGCCTGGCCGACCGCCAGAACGGCCAGGATCGCGGTGCCGAGCAGGATGTCGCGGATGCTCTGACCGGACAGGAACCGCGGGTTCGAGATCGTCGTCACCGCGACCAGCACAGCCAGCGCAATGACGATACCGAGCTCTCTGACCTTCAGGACGACATCCAGGGAGGACCGGCGCGGTGCGGGGAGGTCGACAGCCGTCATACGCTCGCCTCCTGCCCGGTCGCGGCGAACATCACCGACTCCTCGGTGGCCTCGCTCCGGCTGAGTTCGGCGACCAGGCGGCCCTCGCACATCACCAGGACGCGATCGGCCATGCCGAGCACCTCGGGTAGCTCGGACGACACCATCAGTACGGCGACGCCCTCGGCGGCGAGGCTGGACATCAGCCGGTGGACCTCGGCCTTGGTCCCGACATCGATGCCACGGGTCGGCTCGTCGACGATCAGCACCTTCGGATCGGTGGCCAGCCATTTGGCCAGCACGACCTTCTGCTGATTGCCGCCGGACAGGGTGCCGACCTCGTCGGAAAGCCTTCCGTACTTGGTCTTCAGCCGCTGCGTCCACTCCCGGGCGGAGCGGCGTTCGCGGCCGCCGGTCAGGAAGCCGAGCTGGGACAGCGACCGCGACCTGGGCAGCGTCACGTTCCGCTCGATCGACAGCTCCATCAGCAGGCCCTGCTGGCGCCGGTCCTCCGGTACCAGTGCGACCCCGGCGGCCATCGCCTGCTTCGGCGAACCTGGCTTGAGCGTCCGCCCGACCACCTCGACCGTGCCCGAGTCACGCGGGTCGACGCCGAAGATCGACTGCACCACCTCGGACCGGCCGGATCCGACCAGACCGGCCAACGCGACAATCTCCCCGGCGCGTACGTCGAACGAGACGTCGAGGAAGACGGGGTCGCGGCTCAGGCCACGGACGCTCAGGGCGACCGCGCCGGGTGTCACGTCCTGCTTGGGGAACAGCGCACCCAGGTCGCGGCCGACCATCTTGCGGACCATCTCGTCGACCGTGATGTCGGTGAGCAGATCGGTCGAGACGTGCCGGCCGTCACGCATGATCGTCACCCGCTCGCAGAGCGCGGTGACCTCCTCGAACCGGTGCGAGATGAACATCAGCGCGGCGCCGTCGTCCCGCAGCGACCGGGCCACGGCGAACAGCCGCTCGACCTCCACGCCGGTGAGCGCCGCGGTCGGCTCGTCCATCACCACCACGCGAGCATCCGCGGACAGCGCCTTGGCGATCTCGACCAGCTGCTGGTCCGCGATCGACAGGCCGCGGGCCGGCCGGTTCGGATCGATCGACACGCCGAGCCGGACGAACAGCTGGGCCGCCTGCCGGACCATCGCGGCCCGGTCGATGGTTTTGAAACGACCCAGAGGCTGGCGGCCCATTGCGATGTTCTCCGCCACGGACAGATCCGGGAACAGTGTCGGCTCCTGGTAGATGACCGCGATCCCGGCCGCCTTCGCATCGGCCGGGCCGCCGAGGTCGATCGGGATGCCGTCCAGTTCGATCGTGCCGCTGTCCGGACGATGCACACCGGCCAGCATCTTCACGATCGTGGACTTCCCGGCGCCGTTCTCGCCGACCAGGGCGTGCGCCTCACCGCCGTACAGGTCGAAGGAGACGTCCCGGACGGCGGCGACCGCGCCGAACGACTTCGAGACCTCGCGCACGCTGAGCAGCGGGCGGCCGTCGGGCATGGTCACCTCCAACTCGGCGCGGTGAGTTGCTGAAAGGTTTCAAGAAGATTGCACGAACGTAAGCGCGCACGGCTGGAGGCGTCAAGACCTCGCCCAGGTTTCGGCCGCCCTCCGGCGGCCGGACTCGGACGAATACTGCGGATCACCCGGCCCGAACAGGTACGCTCCACCCGCTAAGACGTTTCAAACCGGTCCATCCCAGGACCACGACGCAGGGAGGTCGCGCATGCCGGACAGCGCGCCCGAATCCTTGCCATCAGGAGGCGGAAAGCGGCGGAAGGCCGCCAAGCGTCACACCGCCGGCGTGAAGGCCGTTGCCGCGGCGGCTGGGGTGTCGCTGGGGACCGTGTCGAATGTGCTGAACCGGCCGGAGGTGGTCAGTCCGCTGACCCGGGCCAAGGTCGAGGCGGCAATGGCCTCGCTGGGGTTCGTGCGGAACGAATCGGCCCGGCAGTTGCGCGCGGGCAGCAGCCGGATCCTCGCCTACCTGATGCTCGACGCCGGCAACCCGTTCTTCACCGACGTGGCCAAGGGGGTCGAGGAGGCGGCCCAGGCGGCCGGCCTCTCGGTCTTCCTGTGCAACAGCAACGAGGACGCCGACCGCGAGGCCGACTATCTCGACCTGCTCGAGCAGCAACGCGTCCAAGGCGTCCTGATCACCCCGATCGACCAGAACTCGTCCCGTCTGCGCAAGCTCCCCTCCCGCGGTACGCCGGTCGTCGTGGTGGACCGCAACATCGACGACGGCGAACACTGCTCGGTCGCGGTCAACGACATCCTCGGCGGCGAGCTCGCCATCGCCCACCTGCTCGAACTCGGCCACGAACGGATCGCGTACGTCGGCGGCCCGAACACGATCGGCCAGGTCGTCGACCGGCGCGACGGCGCCCGGCGCGCCCTGCGCAAGGCCGGGAAACCCCCGGAGAACCTGATCGAGCTCACCACCGGTGCGCTCACCGTCGCCGAGGGAAGGGGCGCAGGGCAACGACTTGCCGGCCTCCCGGCAGCCCGGCGGCCGACCGCCGCGTTCTGCGCGAACGACCTGCTGGCCCTGGGCTTGCTGCAACAGTGCGTCAGTCTCGGCCTGCGTGTTCCCGAGGACCTCGCCATCGTCGGGTACGACGACATCGAGTTCGCCGCGGCGGCCGCCGTACCGCTGACGTCGGTGCGCCAGCCGCGGCAGCTCCTCGGCCGGACCGCCGCCGAGCTCCTCCTCGACGAGTCGTCGAACCCGGATCACGAACACCAGCGGGTCACGTTCACTCCGGAGCTCGTCGTCCGGACCTCGACCCGCGGCACCCTCTGAGCCTCGATCCAAGGATCGAGGCTGAGCGTCGTCCACCGATCGACCCGGCCGGTCGCGCTATCGTGGCGAGGCGACTCGTCCACTGAGCGGGGTGAGACATGCGCGTCGCTGGCGGGGCTTTGGTGCGGCGTTGGGGCGGCCGCGCCGTCGGCTTGGCCATCACCGGTGTCGGCCTGTACATCGTGGCGCCGAGCATCCTGTCCCTCTTCGGAGCCTGGCCACGCCTCGCGGACGTGGAACCCTGGTGGTTCCCGGTCCTCGTCGTACTGGAGGCTCTCAGCTTCGCCGCACTGTGGTGGCTCGCCAGACTGGCCCTGGCCGAGCGCGCGGGGGACGGGGAGCCACCACCCGTCCATGCGGGCTGGGGGACGCTCGCGACGGCACAACTGGCCGGGAACGCGGCCAGCAAGGTCGTCCCCGGCGGCCCAGCAGCCGGCGGAGTCCTCCAAGCCAGGCTCTTGATCCAGGCCGGGCAGCCCGCGGCGGTCGTCGCCTCCGCTCTGACCGCGATCGGCCTGATCACCACCGGCGTGCTGTTGTTGTTGCCCATCCTCACGGTGCCCGCCCTGCTGATCGGCCCACCGCCGGCGCGGCAACTGGAGCTCGGTCTCCTGGTCTCGTTGATCCTGGCCATCGTCATCGTCGGTCTCGGGTTCACCGCGCTCACCTGGAGCCGGTTCGTGGTGGTGGTCGGTCGCATAGCCGGTCGTGTCATCCACATCGTCAAGCGCAGCGTGACTGCCGACACCTGCTCCGCGGCGCTGATAGCGCAGCGAGACCGGGTTGCCGCTGCCTTCGAGGGTCACTGGTGGAAAGCGGTCTTCGCGGCGGCGGCGAACCGCATGTTCGACTACGCCGCACTTGTGGTCGCGCTGGCCGCGCTGAACGCACATGCCCGACCGTCCGAGGTTCTCATGGCCTATGTCGTTGCTCAGGCCCTCACACTGATCCCGATAACGCCGGGTGGTCTCGGCTTCGTGGACGCCGGTCTCACCGCCCTGCTTGTCGTCATCGGACTCAGTGCCGACACCGCACTCATCGGGACGCTCCTGTATCGGCTCATCTCGTTCTGGCTGCCGATCCCGGTGGGCCTCCTGGCCTGGACGGGCTGGCGGATCCACCTGCATGTCACCAGACCGACGAGGAAAAAGGCGCCTGAGCCCCCTGCCGCCGGGGACGACGAGTAGCGGCTACGTGCCGTACGCGGCGAGGAAGACGTCCACCGCCTGATCGGCGAGCTGGTCGAGCTCACCCGCGACCGGTCCCGCATGGGTGCCGGCGAACATCGCCCGGTTCATCGGCTTGTACATCACCAGTCCGGCGAATTGGTACGCCGCCAGCGTCGGGTCGTCGAGCTCACGCAACAGACCGCGCTCCGTCAACCGGGTGAGAGCTTCGCCCAACGCCTCCAGCGATCTCTCGAAACCGGTGTTGAACCAGGCCCCGCAGACCTCCGGGAATCGATCCGCCTCGGCGATGACGAGCCGGCGCAGCTGGAGAACGCTCCCGGCGGTCAGGCTGTCCAGGAGCCGGCGAGCCAACGCCCGAAGGGCTTCGCGCGGGTCGGTGGCTCCCTCGAGCGTGTCGGCGTACGCCTGGGCCAGGCCGTCCATCAACTGATCGCTGGTGCCGAGGACGATCTCGGCGAACAGGCGCTCCTTGTTCTCGAACTGCTTGTAGACGGTCTGTTTGGACACGCCCGCCTTCGCGGCTACCTCGTCCATGCTCGCGCCGAGGTAGCCGTGCTGCAGGAAGACCTCGGTCGCCGCGGCCAGGATCGCCCGGCGTTTCCGCGGCGTACGGCCCTCGCCTTCGATCTCGACGGCCTGTCCGGGCTGCCAGACGGCAGCGCGTTGTCGGTACTCCACGCGGTCCTCCTCGAGTCTTCCGGGAATCATACTAGACAGTCCAGTTCTTCTCTGAGTACTGTACGGTCTAGTTCCCAACGACACCACAAGGAGTACGACGATGAGCACAGTGAGGTCCGCCGACGGTACGACGATCGCCTTCGAGGCCTGGGGATCCGGGCAGCCGCTGATCATGATCGACGGCGCCACCGCGCACCGCGCGGTCAACCCGTCGAACGCCGAGGTCGCGAAGCTGCTGAGCGACGAGTTCCGGGTCTACGCCTACGACCGGCGCGGGCGCGGCGAGAGCACCGACACCACGCCGTACGCGATCCAGCGCGAGATCGAGGATCTCGCCGCGCTGATCGAGGACGCCGGGCAGCCGGCGATCGTGTTCGGCTGGTCGTCCGGCTCACTGCTGGCGCTGGACGCCGCTGCCGCCGGGCTCCCGATCACGGCGCTGGCCCTGTTCGAGCCGCCCGTGGTGGTCGACGACGGCCGTGCGCCGCTGCCGTCCGACTACGTCGAGCAGCTCGACGCGTACGTCGCGGCCGGGGACCGCGGCGCCGCGGCGGAGCTGTTCATGACGGCCGCCGCCAACATGCCGCCCGAGTTCGTCGCCGGCATCCGGCAGAGCCCGTACTGGGCCCCGGTCGAGGAGATCGCGCACACCATCTCGTACGACGGACGCATCATGGGCACGACCATGTCCGGCAACCCGCTGCCGGCCGAGCGGTGGGCCGCGGTCGAGGTCCCGGTCCTGGTCATGCATGGCGATGCCACCGCGCCCTGGCTGATCACCGGCGCCGAGGCCGTCGCCAAGCGTCTGCCGACCGCACGCCTGCTCCCGGTCACCGGCGAGAACCACAATGCCGAGCCGCCTGTCCTCGCCCCGGCCCTGCGCCAATTCGCGCACGACCTCTGAGTCAGCGGATCAGGCGAGCCGTCAGTTGCCAGGACTTGGTGGCGCCGGCCGGGAGGATCTGATGGGTGCCGGCCGCGACTCCGTCGTTGACGGAGAGGGGGTAGCCGGTGCAGGGCTCCAGGACAAGGACGTCGAGGCCGCGCCAGCCTCCGCCGTACGAGGCGAAGAGCCAGCACGACGGTAGGTCGGTGTGGTCCCAGGACAGCCGGAGGCCAGTACCGGCGGAGGGATGCCGCACTCCGCACTCGCCGCGTTCGAGCGTGCTGGCGATGAGGAACTCCGAGACGCCACGGCTGGTGGTGTCGGGAAGAGTGCGGAGATCGTGGCCCGAAGCCCACGGCCAGGTGAAGCTGCCACCCTCCGGCCGGACCCGCGGATCACCGAACTCGTGCATCAGTACGTCGCCGGCCGCGAGGTCGATCACCGTGTCCGGACGCAGCTCGACGGCCACATGGGACTTCCACAGGAACGGCTGATCGATCCGGCCGGTGTTCGCGATCTGATAGTCGACAATCAGGTCCGGACCGGCGCCGACCGTGAGCCGCTTCGTCACCTCGGTCCCCGTGACGGCACCGCGGACCGTCAGCTCGAGCCACACCTGACCGGGGTCCGAACCAGTGCTCCAGTGCCACGGCACGGCCCACAACTCGCCGTGATCCGGGACCGGTTCGCTCGCCAGCTCCTCCGGCTCGTCGTTCGGGTACAACTCGTCCCAGCCGCCGAGGAACTGGTCGTCGTACCCGGACCCGAAGGCGGCCGGCCGGACCGGGACGCGGTCGTTGCGCCAGAGCAGTTCGGCGTCGACCCGCTTGTCGACGATGCTCATGACCTTGCCGCCGAGTCCAGGGAGGACGACGACCCTGGTCTCCGAGTTCTCCAGGATCACTGCTTGCTGACCGGCCAGCGACCACTCGGTCGACAGACGTGGGCTAGTCGACACGAAGCTGCTCCATCACGTCGGCATCCACCTCAATCCCTAGCCCTGGTTGGTCGAGGGGGACCTTGACCGTGCCGTCGGCGAACGCGATCTCGCGCCGGACCAGGTCGCGTGCGATCGGCGACGTCGACACAGTGTGCTCGATCAGTCCGCCGTTCGGGATCGAGGCCGCGAAGTGGGTCGAGGCCGCCACCAGCACGCCGCTCTTGAAGGCGTGCGGCACCAACCGCCGGTGCCGCGTGTGCGCCAGCCAGGCCAGCCGGCGCCCGGCGGTCAGGCCGCCGCACCGGGCCAGGTCCGGCTGGATCAGATCGAGCTCACCCTCGTCGATCAAGGTCTCGAAGGCGGAATAGCTGCTCTCCTGCTCACCTCCCGCGATCGTGAGCGACGTACGGCGGGAGAGCTCGCGGTAGCCCGTGATGTTGTCGGGGGCAACGGGTTCCTCGAGCCAGGCGATGCCGTAGTCCTCGTACATCGCGGCCATCCGCAGGGCGGTCTTGGTGTCCCAGACCTGGCCCGCGTCGATCATCACGTCGATGTCGTCGCCCACGGCCCGCCGGATCTCCTTGACCAGTTCTTCATTGAAGTCCCGGTCCGGCCCGATCGGTCCCCAACCGAACTTCATCGCCCGGTACCCCTGCTCGGCATGGTCCGCCGCGGCCTTCGCGGCCAGCAGCGGCGTGTCCGGCATGACCAGACTCGCGTACGCCGTGAGCCGGTCACTGCGCGCTCCACCGAGCAACCGCGCCACCGGCACTCCGAGAATCTTGCCGGCCAGGTCCCACAGCGCGATGTCGACTCCGCTGATCGCATGCATCGTCGCGCCACCGGAGAAGTAGCGACTGCCCTCCACCATCGCGTGCCAGCAAACCTCGATGTCGAGCGGGTTGCGACCGAGCAGGACCGAGCGCAAACCTCGGGCGATCAGGTGCGACGGCTCGGCCTCGACGACCGCCTTCGCGACCAGCGGTGCCGAGTCGACCTCGCCGACCCCCACAGAGCCGTCGCTGGCCGTGACGAAGATCAGCAGGGTGTCCTGCGTCCCGTCGCAGCGGTCCGCATCCACCGCGGACAGCCGGAGATAGACGGCCTCGACGTCGGTGATGGTCAGATTCGTCGCTGTGGTGGACATTCAGCCTCCGGTGAAGGGCTCGGGAACCTGCAGGACCGCGCCGCCGAGCTCCTCGGTGACGATCTCGCGGATCCGGGGCAGCCAGCTGACGAGGTCTTGCGGTGTCGTCCGACTGACCACCGCGCTGATGCTGATCGCGCCGGTCGGGCGGGTCGGCGAGTCCAGGAACAGCGGCAGCGCGACGCAGACGATGCCGAGGTCGTTCTCCTGCATGTCGAGCATGTAGCCGTTGCTGCGGCCCTCCGCGAGGGCGTCGTGCAACGCCTCCGGCGTACGCAGCGTGTGCGGTGTCCGGGCCTCGAGCGGTCCGTACTCGGCGACGTACTGATCGACCTCCGTGCGGTCGGTGAGCTCGTGCATCAGCAACGCCTTGCCGAGACCCGTGCGGTACGCCGGATTGGAGCCGCCGATCACCGAGCTCATCTGGAACGTCTGCCGGCTGGGCGAAACCTTCGCCTGGTAGACGATGTTGCCGTCGACAAGGACTCCGTAGTGCGTCGTCTCGCCGGTCTCGTCCGCGAGCCGGCGCAGCAGCGGGCCCACCGTGAGACTCGGCGCCCGCGCCTCGTGGTACCCGAAGACGAGCCGGAGCAGGTCGAAGCCGAGATGGTAAACGCCCTGCGCATCCTGCCGGGCGAATCCCGCCTGGACCAGCGCGCCGAGGGCACGATGAGCGCTGGATTTCGGCGCGTCGAGGGCCGCTGCCACCTCGCCCAGTCGGGTCCCGGCAGGGTTCTCCGCCAGGTGGCGCAGCACCGCCAGTACGCGCGCCGAACCGGTCAGGGCGCTCGCCTCCACGGCACGCTTCCCCCCTGTTTCCATCAGCCCCCTGCTTTCGTCCAAACGGTTGACTCCACCCTCGTCTTTGCTCCTACTATGCCAACAGGTCCCGCTGATAGGAACAGCGTTCCGATAATTGGAACGAGGGAGTTATGGCTCAACGTCTTGCAGTCCGCCCGGAGGCCGAGGAACCGGTGGCGAGTACGCCGCCCCGCCGCGGCCTGACCATGACCCGGCGCCAGGCGTTGTGGTGCTACGTCTTCATCGCACCCGCCGTCCTCGGCCTGCTGCTGTTCTCGATCGGGCCGATGCTCGCCTCGCTGGGCTTGAGCTTCACGTCGTACGACATGCTGACGAACCCGGTGTGGACGGGCGTGGACAACTACAGCGCGCTCTTCGCTGATCCGATCTTCCGCAAGTCCCTGAGCGTGACGCTGATCTACGGCGTGGTGAGTGTTCCGGCCACGATGATCCTCGCGCTGGTGCTGGCGATCCTGCTGAACAGCAAGCTGCCCGCGCTGAAGTTCTTCCGCTCCGCCTATTACCTGCCCAGCGTGATCAGCGGCGTCGCCGTCGCGATGGTGTGGCAGTGGATGTTCAACGGCGAGTACGGCCTGATCAACGCCGCACTGGCCAAGGTCGGCATCGACGGTCCGTCCTGGCTGACCGACGAGCAGTGGGCGTTGCGCGCGCTGATCTTCATGAGCCTGTGGGGATTCGGCGGCACCATGCTGATCTACCTGGCCGGCCTCCAGGGCGTGCCGAAGGAGCTCTACGAGGCGGCGAAGGTCGACTGTGCCTCGACGTTCCGCCAGCACCTGCACGTGACCGTGCCGATGCTGTCGTCGGTGACGTTGTTCAACCTGATCATGGGCATCATCAACAGCCTGCAGGTGTTCGCCGAGCCGTTCGTGCTGACCAAGGGAGGGCCGAACAACTCGACCCTGCTGCTGTCGGTGTACCTGTACCAGAACGCCTTCCAGTACTTGAAGATGGGATACGCCTCCGCGATCGCCTGGGTCGCGTTCGCGATCATCATGGTGCTCACCCTGCTCGTCTTCCGCTCGATGCCGATGTGGGTCCACACCGAGACGGAGGACGACCGATGACGCATCGCAAGGTCCTGCCACTCGGGACCTGGATCCGGCTGATCGTCTTGTCCGTCGGCTGTTTCGCAGTCCTGATGCCGGTGGTCTGGATGGTGCTCACCTCGCTCAAGGCGCCGACCCAGGTGTTCGTGACGCCGCCGATCTGGAAGTTCACCCCGCAGTGGCACAACTACGTCGAGGTGTTCCAGCTGGTGCCGTTCCAGCGCTACATCCTGAACACCGCGACGATCGTCGGACTGGTGGTACTGGGCACGCTGCTCAGCTGCTCGTTCAGTGCCTACGGGTTCGCCCGGCTCCAGGCCCCCGGCCGGAACGCGATCTTCCTGGCGCTGATGGCGACGCTGATGCTGCCGACCACGGTCACCCTGGTGCCGACGTACATCGTGTTCAACCACCTCGGCTGGCTGAACACCTTCAAGCCGCTGATCCTGCCGGCCTTCTTCGGCTCGGCGTTCTTCATCTTCCTGTTCCGGCAGTTCTTCATGGGCATCCCCCGCGAACTGGAGGAGGCGGCCCGGATCGACGGTGCCGGCTACCTGCGGATCTGGTGGACGATCTTCCTGCCGCTGAGCTGGCCGGTGATCGCCACCGTCACCGTCTTCACCTTCATTGCCTCGTACAACGACTTCTTCGGCCCGGTGATCTACCTGTCGGACGAGTCGAAGTACACGATCGCCGTCGCCCTGTCCTACTTCAGCGGTTCGCCCCGGATCGGGCCGCAGATGCACCTCACCATGGCCGCGACCACCATCGCCGCGCTCCCGTCGATCCTGGTCTTCCTGCTGGCCCAGCGCTACTTCATCCGGGGCATCGCCGTCAGCGGCGTGAACAAGTAGCCCGACCGTCACGTCGAAGGAGACGATCCATGTCGAACAACACCGTCAGCCGCCGGATCCTGCTCGGGGGCCTGACCGCCGCCGGAGCAGCAGGCCTGGTCGGTTGCTCCGGCAACGGCAGCGGCGGGCCGGCCGCCGCGCCGGCGCCCACCGGAACCGCCCTGGTCGGAAAGACCAACCTGGAGATCTACGCCTGGACGAACGGCCCGACCATCGACGCGAACTTCCGCAAGCGGGTTGCGCTGTTCAACACGGAGTTCGCCGGCAAGTACACCGCGAAGATCAACTTCCTGCCGTACGACCAGTACTGGCAGAAGGTGCAGTTGCAGTACGCCGCGAAGAAGCCGTTCGACATCTACTACTGGGATGTCCAGGCGTACGCCCATTACAAGAAGAACCTGGTCTTCAACGAGCAGCCCGTGATCGACACCACCCCGATGATGGACGCGAAGGCCTACCCGACCAAGCTGTACGACCCGTGGAAGTTCGACGGCAAGAACCTGTTCTGCGTGCCGGAGAACATCCAGTCGATGGCGATGTTCTACAACAAGTCCCACTTCGACGCCGCCGGGCTCGACTACCCGGACGCGACCTGGACCTGGGACAAGGTGGTCGAGACCGCACCCAAGCTGCAGAAGTCGACCGGCAGCAAGGTCACCCGGTGGGGCCTCGACATCGGTTCGCTCGGCATCTGGTGGGGGATCCAGTCGCTGTCCTGGGCAGCCGGCTCGTCGTTCGTCGACAAGGCGCTGGAGCCGACCAAGTTCCAGATGACCGACCCGAAGGTGGTCGAGTCGATGCGTTTCGTCCAGGACATGATGTGGTCCAAGCACATCGCCCCGCGGCCGGACGAGCGGGCCGGGGTCGCGCAGAACAACGGCGGCTTCGCCTCCGGCGCGTACTCGATGATTGCCGACGGCACCTGGAACATCTCGTCGTTCCAGCAGATGAAGGACAAGTGGGCGATGGCCCCGTTGCCGAAGTACCAGGGCAACAGCATCGCGCCGTACTGGCTCGGCGGCTGGGTGATCCCCCGGCAGTCGGCCGCGCTGTCGGCGGCGCAGGCCTTCGCGACCTGGAGCGCGACCAAGTTCCAGCCCCAGATGGCCAAGGACCACGACTGGATCCCGCTGCAGAACGCGGCCCGGGAGTCCCAGGACATGCTGAAGGGAATGCCGGATGGCTTCGAGGCGGCGATGAAGGACCTGTCGAACGCACGCATCGGCGACATCTACACCGCCAACATGCAGCAGATCTTCAACGAGGTCTACGGCAAGAACTTCGAGCAGTTGCTCAACAACAAGCTCACCCCGGAGGACGCCGCACAGAAGATGCAGGACGCCGCCACCAAGTTGCTCGGCTGAGGAGCGTTATGGAGGCGCTGGTTCTCAGCGACGTCGGACACTTCGACCTGGTCACCCTCGACGACCCGGTCCCCGGGCCGGGCGAGGTCCGCATCGCCGTCACGGAGTCGGGGATCTGCGGATCGGAGCTCGGTGGGTTCCTCGGCACTGACGGCCTGCGCAAGCCCGGGCTGGTCTTCGGGCACGAGTTCGTCGGAGTGGTCGACGCGTACGGGCCTGACGTTCCGGTGGAGCAACAGCTGCCACTGGGTGCGTCAGTCACCGCCAATCCGCTGCGGTCGTGCGGGATCTGCCCGATCTGCGTGGCCGGGCACGAGAACGTCTGCCCGCAACGCAAGCTGCTCGGCGGCCACGTCCACGGCAGCAACGCGGGGCTGATCGTCGTACCGGCGACTGCGGTGCACCGCGTCGATCATCTGTCCGACCCGAGCTCAAGCGTGTTCGCCGAGCCGACGGCATGTGCGCTACGGGCGGTCGGACGTACCCGGATCTCGGCGGGTGGGTCCGCCCTGGTCATCGGTGCCGGTCCGATCGGCCTGCTCCTTCTGGAGGTACTGCGGTTTCGGGGCGTCGAGCAACTGTTCTTCACCGAGCGGGTCGAAGGACGGGTCGCCGCGGCCGAAGCCAGCGGAGCGACGCGGCTCAGCGACGACCCGGACGCTCTCGTCCGGCAGCTCAAGGAGCTCACCCGCGGACTGGGCGCGGACGCGGTGTTCGACGCGGTCGGCAGCGCAGACACCCGAACCTCGGCGACGCTCGCCGCACGGCCGGGTGGAGACGTCTGCTTCGTCGGGCTGCACGCCGCCGACGGCGTGCTGCCGCTGCGGGACCTGATCCGTCGCGAGGTCGCCTGCACCACCAGCTTCGCGTACCGGCCGGACGAGTTCGGCCAGGCGGTCGAGTTGCTCGGACGCGGCGAGTTGGTGTTCCGCGGCGAGGTGGTGCACGCGGCGCTGGCCGACGGACAGCACTGGTACGAGCAACTGATCAAGGGCCATCCGGCCGGCAAGGTCGTACTCCAACCCAGCAACCCAGGGACGTGATCGTGATCGAGACGCCGGAACTCATCCCCGCACTGCCCGGCGCCGAGGCCGGACTGGTCCGGCAGTCCGCCGATGCGGCGACCTACGCAGTGACCGTCGCCCAGGCTGGTGAGTGGGATCCACAGGTCGGCTTCATTGTGTTGCCCCGGGCAACGTCGATCGACGGCTTCACCAGCGGCTGGGGACTCGAGTACCAGCCGGTGACCCTGCCGGTGGACGAGTCCGCGGAAGTCGAGGTGACCACGGGTCGTTCCACGCAGGGCGCCGTACCATGGCTGGCGATCGAGACCGAAGCCGGTGTGTACGTCGTGACGCTGCATTGGAGCGGGAACTGGCGAATCGCCAGCCGACCGACCGACGACGGCGTACGGATCGAGGTCGCGCTGCACCCTGACGGGCAGCGGATCATCCTTGCCGACGGTGAGAGGTTCACGCTGCCGGAGGTCAGCATCGCGTGGGGCGAGACGCGTGCCTCCGCTGCCGCAGCCCTGGCGCGGCATCTGTCCGAGCAGGTCCCGGCCGGCCCGCCACTGCTGACCGAGTGGAACCACTGGTGGCCGTACGAGGACGCCGAGATCTCCGAGGACGTCTTCCTCGCGAACGCCGCCGTCGCCGCGGATCTGGGACTCGAGGTCGCGCTGCTGGACGCAGGCTGGTTCGGCCGCCCGGAGGCGGACAGCCAGTGGTTCGCCGAGCGCGGCGACTGGCATCGCGTCAACGCCGCACGCTTCCCGCACGGACTGGCCTGGCTCGCCGATCAGACCCGTGCCCTGGGCATCGAGTTCGGCATCTGGATCGAGGCCGAGGCGATCGGCGCCCGCGCGTCCATCGCCGGCGAGCGGCCCGACGTGGTCGCCACGGGCGAGGCAGGTTCCAGCCTTGGTTACGTCTGCCTCGGCTCTCCGGCCGGGCAGGAGCACGTCTTCGCGAGCGTTTCCGGGCTGATCGAGAAAACCCGCGCCCGCTGGATCAAGTGGGACTTCAATCTCGATCCGGGAGCCGGTTGCACCCGCGACGACCACGGCCACGGCTCGGAGGATGGACTACTGCGCCATTACCTCGGCCTGTACGACGTACTGGATCGATTGCGTGCGGCCTATCCGGAGACTGTGCTGGAAGCGTGTTCGTCCGGCGGGCTGCGGATCGACGCAGGGCTGGCCGCGCATGTCGACGCGTTGTTCCTCTCCGACCCGGACTGGACCGAGCACCACCTCACGTGTCTGTGGGGTGCGGCTCAGCTGCTGCCACCTCGTCAACTGCTGCACTGGCCGCAGAGTGAGTGGCGCGGGGAGCATCGGTTCCAGAAGGTCGACTACTCCGGCACGTTGATCACGTCGGACCAGTTCGACACCAAGATGCGGGCGGCGTTGCTGCATCGGTTCGGTGTGTCGGTGCGACTCACCGAGATGCGGCCGGAGCTGTTGCGGCGGCTTCGGGATCACGTGGACAGCTATCGGTCGGTGATCAGGCCGTTGGTCGAGACCGGCGTGTTGATTCCGCTGACCGAGCAGCCGTTGCGCGAGGAGAAGGGCTGGCGTCAGCCCGCCTACCAGCTGACCGCGGACGACCGTCATCTCGTGGCCGGCTTCCGGCTGCACCCGACCGGAGGCTGGGAGCCGGTCCGCCCGATTGGACTCGACCCGATGGCGACGTACGCCGTTGACATTCTCGACGACGGAGAGCTGCAGCGGGCGGAGCGGTGTACCGGGAAGGACCTTGCCGAGGCCGGGTTGATGGCGACTGCCGGAACCTCGATCCTGTGGCTGCTGAGCCGTACCGAATGAGGTCGTCAGGTCGGGTAGGGATAGCAGCGCGCGGTAGCGCCGCCGTCGACGGTGATCGACTCGCCGTTGACGAACGACGCCTCGTCCGACAGCAGGAACGCGACCACGCGGGCGATCTCCACCGGTTCGATCAGGCGGCGGATCGGGTGCAGATCGGCGTACTCCGCGAGCAGGGCATCGGGATCGTCGGACGCATCGAGGAACGACTGGGTCAGCGGTGTCATCACCGCGCCCGGACGGACCGCGTTGCAGCGGATGCCCTGGGCCGCCTCCTCCACCGCGAGTTGGCGCGTCATCGCGTCGATGCCGCCCTTCGTCGCGGCGTACACGAACGACTCGGGGAATCCGGCCAGCGAGTGGATGCTCGACATGTTGACGATCGCGCCGCCGGCGCCGCGCAGGGCTTCGGTGGCGACGGCGCAGCCCAGCATGGTGCCGATCAGGTTGACCTGGACGATCGCCTGCAGGTCGTCCTCGTCCAGTGCCCGGGCCGTCGTCGGTCGCTCGATCCCGGCGTTGTTGACCCATCCGGTCAGCCGGGCGTTCTCGGTGGCGACCTGCCGGGCTCGCTCGTGGTCCGCGCGGCGGGTGACGTCGCCGGTGACGCTGACGAACTTGTCGCCCAGCTCGTCGCGCAGGCTCTGCAGCCGCGGTTCGTCACGATCCAGCCCGATCACTGTCCACCCGCGTTCGACCAGCAGGCGGGCGATCGCCGCACCGATGCCGTTGGCCGCTCCGGTCACCACCACCGCGTTGTCCACGGCCCCAACCCTACGAGAGATGGCCACGATGACTGACTTCGGAATAGCGCATGCCACTGTGGAGGACCACATCGGTCCGTTCCTTCGACTCGCGACGACGCTGACCCCGTCCGCACCCCTGGCCGAGATCGAGCTCGAGGCGGACGAGGCGGTCGTGGAGTGGTTGCATCCGTTCAGCTGGGACGCCGCTGATCGGGGTGTGGTCACGCCGACGAGGAGGCTGGTCGAGGGTGATCTCATCTGCCTGCACGCCGGACCGTACGGCACGGCCGATGCCGTTGCCCATCGCAACGGTGAGCCGATGCTCTTTCCTGACATCAAGGACGGGCATCGCTATCTGGAGGGTGCCGCGCCGGGGCCGGACGACGATCACCAGGATGCGGCTGCGTGGACGCTGGTGGAGCTCGCCGGGCAGTGCGCCGTACTGGCGTGGGAGTACAGCGGTTCGCTGACCATTGAGGTGACGGTTCGGGACGGCCGGACGCGGATCACCAGCAGGCTGCCATCGGATACCTTCCATCCGGCCGCCTCGGAGGACTGGGAGGGACCGGTCGGATGGGTTGCTGTGGTGCCGGGCGGTCTGGATGCGGGGGCGGCGGCGCTGCGGTCGCTCGTGATCGACGAGGTCGTGACGGCACCCGACCTCAGCGGGATGCCTGGTGACCCGGCGTTCCCTTGCGTGGTGGCGAATTCGTGGGGTGTGCAGGAGAACACGTCCACCGAGCGGATCATCGGGATGATGGACGCGACCGCGGCGATCGGTGCCGAGGTCTTCGTGGTGGACAAAGGCTGGGAACGCTCGGTCGGCGACTGGCACGCCAACGACCGGTTCTCCTCCGGCATGCGGTGGCTGTCTGACGAGGCTCGCTCGCGCGGCCTGGGCTTCGGTGTCTGGTGTGGCTTCGGGAACGCCGATCCGGCGTCACCGGTCGCCCGGGAGCATCCGGAGTGGCTGGCCAGCTGGCGAGGTATGACGCCGAAGCTGAGCTTCGGCAACCATGCGCTCTGCCTGGGTCACGATCCGGCCCGGGACTGGATCCTCGACGAGCTGCGGCGGATGGTCGACGAGTTCGGGCTGACCTGGTTCCTGCACGACTTCGAGTCCATCGCCCGCTGCGATCGCGACGACCACACCCACGATCCAGGCGCCGGCGAACATGCCGCCGAGCGTGCGTGGCACCACGTCCTGCGCACCCTGCAGAGCGAGTTTCCCCAACTGGTGCTGGAGAACTGCTGGAACGGCGTACGTCCGCTGGACCTGGCGATGGTGCGCAGCCATCACACCACGATCACCGAGGACCACTGCCGTACGCACTGGAACAGCCTGGCCAAGGTCGGTCTCGGTCGATACCTGCCGCTGGACTGGCAGAGCGCGTACATGGGTGCCGACAAGCTCTCCCCGCGGGCGCGGATCGCGCCGTACGTGATCGGTGGGCCATGGGTGCTGATGGACGATCCCGAGACCTGGAGCGACGAGACCCGCGAGACGATGGCTCAGGCGGCCGCGGCGTTCAAGCGCTGGCGCGGTCCGTTGCGTACGGCAACCGTCCGCCGGCCTACCGTCGACATCGACGGGTACGACGCCGTCCAGGCCACGACCGAGGACGGACGGGTACTGCTCGCGATCAGCCTCGGGGGTGAGGTCGACGAGGTCCGCGTGACGCTCGACGGGCTCGAGGGGAACTACGTCCTGTGCGACGAGTGGACCGGCGAGACACGCCCGGTCACCATCAACGACAAGGGACTGACGCTCCCGGGCGATGCCGGTCTCCTGGTCAGCCTCACTCCGGCCTAGACCTGTTCGCCCAGCGGGCTCCCAGTACGGCATCTCCACCCCCCCCACCTGACCACCACCCTCCACAGCACCACCCTCAACCTCACCCACCACACCGCTCTGGACGACGTTTGGTAAATCACACCGGATCAACGCTCCCGTTGGGGGTGGGGGCGGTGAGAGGCTGTGGGGGTGGACAGGGATGGTTTCTGGGGACTGGTCGAGGGTGCGCGTGGTGCGGTGGATGACACCGTCGCGGATCCGGACGGGGTTGCGGACGCGCTGGTCAAGGTGCTCGGTGGGCTCGAGGCCGAGGCGATCGCGGGGTTCGGGATCGAACTCGCGCGGTTGCAGGTCGAGTCGTACCGGTGGGACCTGTGGGCGGCGGCGTACCTGATCAACTCGGGGGCCTCCGAGGACGGGTTCGACTCGTTCCGGGGCTGGCTGATCGCGCAGGGGCGGGAGGTGTGGGAGGGCGCGCTGGCAGAGCCGGACTCGCTCGCGGACGTGGTCGACGAGGATCGGCCGGAGGGCTTCGAGGGGTTCGACGGCGAGGCGATGCTGTACGTCGGCAGTCACTCCTACAAGAACGTGACCGGCGACGAGGCGGCGTACTGGAAGGCTGTCGAGGCGGAGGCACCGGATACGCCGGACCTGCCCGCCGGTAAGGAGATCGACTTCGACGACGAGGACGACCTGCAGACCCACCTCCCCCGACTGGCCGTGCTCTACGGGGAGGTCTGACCCCAAGGCCTGCCGCCCCCAGGAAGTCCGCGCCTGCTGACTCGCTGGCGGGTTATGTCATCACTGGCGGCAAATAACCGGTCACCAGGAAAACAAGACGCCAGCGGGCAACCGCCAACGTGCAGGTGCCGTGCCGGGCAGCCGCGGACACCGTGGAATCGGTCGTCTAGGCCGGTTCGCCGCCGAGGCGTTCTATGGCTGCGCGGAGACGGCGGCGCCAGCCTGGCTGGCCGGCGTCCTGGTCGGCCGCGGCCAGGCTGACCAGGTGTTGCGCCATCTCGAACCCTTCCGTCGTCTGCGGTTCGGTGTCGGTGAGCGGTACGCCGCTCTGCGGTTCGTCATGGTCCAGCTCGATCGGACGGCTCGTCCAGCCGAAGCCGTCCGGCACGAGCAGCTCCGGTACGAGCGTCTCGTGGCTGAGTGACGTCAGCTCCTTGTCACCGTTACCGATGCTGAAGATCGTCGTACCCCGCCGCCGTACGTCGCTGATGCGTTCCAGCAACGTGTCGGCGGGGTCCTCCTCCGCCACCACCAGCAGGGACTCACCCCGCCCGGTGTCACGCAGACGGTCCAGTCCGATCGCCAGGTGTGGCGGTGCGTCCGGTGGTGGCGCCCAGCGGACCAGCGCCGGCCGGATGTCCTCGACGCCGGCCCGGTGCAGTTCGTCGTCCAGGTGCGCCGTCAGGTGCCACGGCTCGTCGTCGGCCGGCCCGAACAGCATCAGACCACCGTTCCGGGTGGTGAACCTGCGCAGCGAGTGCGCGAACTCCGTCGTCCGGGTGCCGAGCTCGGTGCCGGTCAGCATCTCCCGGAGGAGGGAAGCCCTGGTGAGATCCACAGCTCCAAACCTGACACATGTCCGGGGGCACCGCGAGTCAGATCAGGCGGTCCGCCTTGGACTGGAGGTAGTTGCGTTCCGGGACACTCGTCGTACGGCGGGCTGCGTGCAGGTAGCTCTCTCGGGCGCCGGCGAGGTCGCCTGACATCTCCTGCAGGTGGGCGCGGACCGCCTCCAGCCGATGGTTGTCGGTCAGGCGGTCGTCGGACTCCAGTGGCTCGAGTACGGCGAGGCCCTCCTTCGGACCGACCGCCATGGCGACCGCGACGGCGTGGTTGAGCTTGACCATCGGGTTGTCCGACATCTGCTCCAGTACGTCGTACAGCGCAACGATCTGCCGCCAGTCCGTGTCTTCGGCCTGCTCGGCCGTGTCGTGCACCGCTGCGATCGCGGCCTGCACCTGGTAGGGCCCCAGCTGCGTGCGCGACAGCGCATCGGTCACCAGCGACTCACCCTCGACGATGGTGTCCCTGTTCCACAGCGACCGGTCCTGCTCGGCCAGCGGGACCAGTGCGCCGTCCGCACCCGTCCGAGCGGGCCGGCGCGCGTCCGTGAGCAGCATGAGCGCCAGCAGCCCCGCCACCTCGCCGTCGTCGGGCAGCAGCTTGCGTACGCCGCGCACCAGCCGGATCGCCTCCGTGGTCAGCTCGGCACTGTGCAACGCCGTACCCGAGGATGCGGTGTAGCCCTCGTTGAAGATCAGGTAGAGCACATGCAGTACGGCGCCCATGCGCTCGTCCCGCTCAGCCTCCGGCGGCATCTCGAACGTGCTGCCCGCCTGCTTGATACTGCGCTTCGCCCGGCTGATCCGCTGCGCCATGGTCGGCTCCGGCACCAGGAACGCGGCCGCGATCTGCGCGGTGGTGAGACCACCGACCGCCCGCAGCGTCAGCGCGATCTGCGACGCCGGAGACAGCGCAGGATGGCAGCACAGGAACAGCAGCGTCAGTGTGTCGTCCCGGCCACCCGGATCGTCGATCTCAGGGCCTGCGGCAACGAACTCCTCGGGCGCAGCCATCTGGGCCGCGTTCTCCTCGCGGCGCCGCCTCGCCGACTCACTGCGCAGCAGATCGGTCAGCCGGCGCGACCCGACCCGGATCAGCCAGCCACGCGGGTTGTCAGGCACACCGTCGTCCGGCCACTGCTGCGTGGCCGCGAGCAGCGCCTCCTGCACAGCCTCTTCGGCCAGGTCGAAGTGGCCGTAGTGCCGGACCAGCGCGCTCAGCACCTGCGGCGCCTGCTCGCGCAGCAGCAGCTCGAAGTCGCTCACATCTCCAGCCCGGATGCGTCCATCACCGGCCGTACCTCCACCGCGACGTACTTCGCGTCCGGCATCCGGGCCGCGTAGCCGATCGCCTGGTCGATGTTGTCGCACTCGACCAGGTAGAACCCGGCCAGGTGCTCCTTGGCCTCAGCGTACGGTCCGTCGGTGGTCGTCGTGGTGTCGTCACGCACCGACACGGTCCGGCTCGTGATGGGGTCGGCCAGGCCGGCAGCGCTGACCAGCAGACCCTGCTCGCTCAGCTCACGGGTCAGGGACTGGTGCGCGCGGCCCAGGCCTTCGCGCTGCTCGGCGGACAGGCTCGCCCAGCTCTCCGGGTTGCTGTAGATCAGCAGCATGTACTTCACGGGCACCATCCTGTCGCTCGCGGAGGCCGCTGTGACCCCCTGTTACCCGGTACGTCGGAACAGTTGTACCCACTTCGACAGATTCGGGATGTCGAAGTGACCCGGCCAGGCCCGACGTCTCCACCGATGACGCTCAGCGGGAGCGTCCCGCCGTACTGGAGATGTTCACATGGTGACCGAGACGAAGCGCTGGCTCGCGCTGGCGCTGCTGTGTCTGACCGGATTCATGATCATCCTGGACGCGTCGATCGTGCTGGTCGCCGTGCCGTCGATCGAGCGTGAGCTGACCTTCTCGAGCGGCGGTGTGCAGTGGGTGCCGAGCGGCTACGCGCTGATGTTCGGCGGACTGCTGTTGCTCGGTGGGCGCATCTCCGACCTGCTGGGCAGGCGGCGGGTGTTCATGACCGGTCTGGTGCTGTTCGGTGCGTGCTCGCTGCTGTGTGGGTTCGCCTGGAGCGGTGACGCGCTGGTCCTCGCGCGTGGTCTGCAGGGCGCTGCGGCCGCCGTACTGGCGCCGAGTGCGTTGTCGATCGTGATGACGACGTTCCCGTCCGGGGCGGACCGCAACAAGGCGCTGGGGATCTGGGGCGCCACCAGCGGCGTCGGCGGTACGGCGGGATCCCTGATCGGAGGGCCCGTGACGGATGGACTCGGCTGGGCTTGGATCTTCTTCATCAACGTGCCGGTGTGCGTGCTGGTCCTTGTACTGGCTCCCGTCCTGCTGATGGACAGCCGCGGACCGGGCCGGCGTGGGTTCGACGTGGCCGGCGCGGCCAGTGTGACCGCCGCACTCATCGTCCTCGTGTACGCCGTCATCGAGGCACCGGAGTCGTCCGTCGGGCGCACCGTCGCGCTGATCGTGTTGTCCGCGCTGCTGTTCGGTCTTTTCGTGCTGGTGGAGAAGCGGTCGGCCGCACCGCTGGTACCGCTGCGGATCTTCCGCTCGCGCAGTCTGGTCGGTGGCAACCTGATCACGGTCGCCTGGGGCCTGGCGGCGTTCGGGCTGAACTACATCTACACGCAGTACGCCCAGTTGGCCTTGGGCGTTTCCGCGATCCGCTACGGCCTGATGTCCGCCGTACTCGCGGCTGCCGCTGTGGTCGCGTCGATGGTCGGACAGCACCTGGTCACTCGCGTCGGACCCCGCCGGGTCGGGTTCGTCTCACTGCTGATCGCAGGTGTCGGTACGACGCTGATGTGCATGCTCACCGTGGACTCCGGCTACTTCGAGCTGGCCTTCTGGGGTCTGACGATCTTCGGCGCCGGTCTGGGTGCCGGAACGGTTGCCAGCGCCATCGCCTCCCTCAGCGACGTCGCTGGTGAGGACTCTGGGGTCGCGTCAGGTCTGCAGAGCGCCAGCTTCCAGATCGGCGGTGCGGTGGGCGTCGCCGTACTGTCCGCCGTCGCCACTGCGGCCACGACCGGGACCACACCGATCGCTCTGACTCATGGCTACCGGATCGCCTTCCTGGTCGTCTGGAGCTTCATCGTCGTCGGCCTCGCCGGCTGCGGTCTGCTGGTCAGCCGCAAGCAGTCGACGCAAGAGCAACTGGAGCCGGCAATCTCCTGACATCAAACACTTGTTGGAGGTTTGGGGCCCTCAGAGTGGGCACCGGATGCGGGTGGCCGCCACTTCCGCCCGGCGGTCCTGAGAAGGAGGCTTCATGCTCATCCTCGGTTTGATCCTGTTGATTCTCGGGTTCCTGCTGAGTATCCCGATCCTGTGGACGATCGGCATCGTCCTGCTCATCGTCGGGGCCGTGCTGTTCCTGCTCGGATCCACCGGCCGCGCCGTCGGCGGACGACGTCATTGGTACTGATCCGGCGCTAGCCGCAGAACCCCGCGAACCACTCCGGTTCGCGGGGTTCTGTCCGTCCGCGTCGCTACGGTGATCCCATGAAATACGTCGTGATGATCTTCCGGAGCACCGACCGCACCTGGACCGACGAGGACCAGCGTGGGCTCGGCAGGCTGATCAAGCTCGAGAGCGAGCTCGCGGCCAGCGGCGAGCTGGTCAGTTCAGAGGGTCTGCAGCCGCCGGAGGAGGGCCGGATCGTGCAGATCCGCGACGGTGTCCAGGTGGTCACCGACGGACCGTTCGGCGAGACCAAGGAACAGCTCGCCGGGTACTTCATGGTCGACGTCGCCGACGACGCCCAGGCCGAGGCGATCGCGGCCCGGGTCTCCGCCGCGGTCGGCGACCGGGTCGAGCTGCGCGGCACCCTGATCTCAGCCTGAGGTGCCGTGCCACGGGAAGTCGGGTGAGCGCTTCTCGGTGAAGGCCGCGATGCCCTCCGCGAGCTCGCCGCTGGCGATCGTCTCCCGGTACCGCCGCAGCGCCTGAGCGTCCGCATCAGTGCCGGCCAGCAGAGCGTTGACCGTCTCCTTGGCCGAACGGACGGTCAGCTGCGAGCGCGACACCATCGTGGCGGCGAACGCCCCGGCCGCCGCCAGCGGATCGTCGGCGACGCGATCCACCAAACCCTTCAGCTCGGCCTCGACGGCGCTGAGCAGTTCGCCACTGAACAGCAGGTACTTCGTCGTCGCGGGACCAACCAGGTCGAGCAGCACCTTGATCGCGTCCGGCGGATAGACGACCCCGATCCGGGCCGGCGTCACCCCGAACGTCGCGTCCCGTGCCGCGAACCGGAAGTCGCAGTTCACCGCGAGCTCCAGCCCGCCGCCGATGCAGTGACCTCGCACCACGGCGATCGTCGGCTTCGGGAACTCCCGCAAGGCCGCCTGTGCCCGCAGGTTGAACGCCCGCAGTTCGGCCATCGGGTCGGCCGGATCGGTCCCGGAGATCAGCTCTCCGATGTCGGCCCCGGCGGAGAAGCTCGGCCCGGCGCCGGTGACGAGCAGCACCTTCACCTCGTCGTCGGCGGCCAGCTCTGCGAGCAGACCGGGCAGGACCTCCCACATCGCGCGCGTCAACGCGTTCCGCTTCGCGACGCGGTCGATCACCAGCCGGGCCACCGCCCCGCCTTCGACCCGGAACCCGAGCTCATCCACCCCCGCAGTCAACCGCAAACCCGCTCCAACCGCCGCGCGCTGGATCACATGACGTACCGCCAGGCCCTCACAATCGTGGGCGCGGCCATTGCCTGAGCGGGGCGTCCGCGTGACCGGAGCGATTGTGATGGGCTGGCGGTCCGCTAGCGCGATGCGCGGCGCTTCGCCCGCGCCATCCGGAACAGGTAGGCCGGGGTCGGCGGGACCCAGCCGAGCTGCTTCGCCTGGCCGAGGTCGTCGCGGTTGGCCCAGTGCTCGACGACCATGCCGTCCTCCAGCCGGAACCAGTGCGACTGCGTGATCGCGAAGGTCTTCCCGGTCGGCGGGAAGACCGTGTCCACCCCACCCGCCGGTGTGTACACCGCGAACGGCGCGACATGCCGCCCGCTCATCGTCGAGTTGATCGCCACCAAGTTGCCATCGGCAATTACATGGTGGATCTCGTAGGCCAGCCCTTCGAACGCGGTCCGCAACCAGAGTGCGGTCGCGGAGTACCCGGTGGGTCCCCCGACCCGGCACGCCGGCGGCTCGACGTCGTCCTCGCGGTTGACCGCGTCCGAATGGACCAGCGCGTCGAAGTCGGCCCGGTCACCGTCGGCCATGATGCGGATGGCACGGACGGCGAGCTCACTCGCCGACACGCCTGCTGTGGTACTCATCGCTGCCCCCAATAATTCGATACAGTGGGACTGTACTCAAAAGCATGGGATCGGGAATGACCGAAGTCAAGAGGCCGTACGACGCGACCGGACGGCGCGAGCGTGCCCGGCATCGCCGCCGTGACGTCGTGATCGCGGCGCGCGATCTCTTCGAGACGGACGGCTTCCAGGCGACCACGATCAGTGCGGTGGCGAAGCGGGCCGGCGTCTCGGCCGAGAGCATCTACAAAGGGTTCGGCACCAAAGCTGTGCTGGCCAAGGCCGTCTTCGACTTCGTCATCGCCGGCGACGACGAGCCGGTGCCGATGGCCGAGCGCCCCGAGTCCCACGCCATCCAGGCCGAGCCCGACGTACGCCGGAAGATCGCGTTGTACGTCGACGGCCTGGTCGTCCGGCAGCAGCGGTCGGCCCGCGTGCAGATCGTGATCCGGGACGGCCGGCTCAGCGACGAGACCCTGCGCGTGACCTGGCAGACGCTGATGGACGAGCGGCTGACCGGGATGACGATGCTCGGCCGCCATCTGCTCGAGACGGGCGATCTGCGCGACGGGATCACCCTCGAGGAGGTCGCCGATGTGCTGTGGACGTACATCTCGGTCGAGTTGTACGAACTCCTGGTTCTGGTCCGCGGATGGTCACCGGAGCGGTACGCCGGGTTACTCAAGAGCGCTGTTATCGACGCCTTGTGTGGACCAAGCGTTTGATCTCGGCACGATCACCTCCGGATAGCGGGCAGATCACGCTCGGCGCCCGGTGGCGGATGTTCGTAATGCGTTAAAACTGGGGGTCGATTGCGAACCCCGCTGGGATCTGTGCTTGACTCCTCCGGTCGATAACGTTTTGGTCTCGGCAGATTGGGTTCTAGAAGTGTCTGCAGGACGGCATAGACAGGCGCGGCACCGCCAACCGCGCCCGAAGGTGATCCGGCCCGGCATCGTGAAGGTGGCGATTCCCGGCGCAGCAGTGGCCCTGGTGGCTACCGGTTCGGCGGCCGCACTCCCTGGTCAGCAAGTCCACCTGAACACCTCGATCGCCAGCTCGTCCCTGCAGCTGGCGCGCGACGCGGCCACCAGCCGGGACGCTCTCCGTCCCCCGCTGGACGTCACGCCGTCCACTCCGGCTCCCAAGCCGAAGGCGGCCCCGACGGCGAAGCACCTGAAGAAGCAGGCGCCGATCCCCAAGCCGTCGCCGACGAAGACCCGCACGGCCGAGCCGCCGAAGGTGATCGGCTCGAAGTACACCACCACCGACGTGAACCTCTGGTCGCTCCCGCTGACCGGCGTCCTGCTGGACGTGCTGCCGAAGGGCACCAAAGTCTCCGTCTCCGGCAAGGTCGACGGCATCTGGGCCGAGGTCGTCAGTGACGGCAAGTCCCGCTGGGTGAAGGCGCAGTACCTGTCCGCCACGAAGCCGGTGGCGAGCACGGTGGGTGCCATCTCCCAGGCCGCCTGCAAGTCCGGTTCGGCGGTCGAGGACGGGCTGACCCAGGACGCGATCCGCGTCCACCGCGCGATCTGCGCCAAGTTCCCGGACATCACGTCGTACGGCGGTGTGCGGTCCGGCGACAGCGGTTCGGAGCACTCGAGCGGCCACGCGCTGGACATCATGGTCAGCGGGTCGGAGGGCCAGGAGGTCGCCGACTGGCTGCACGCCAACTACAAGAAGCTCGGCGTCAGCCAGCTGATCTGGCAGCAGCACATCTGGACGGTCCAGCGCAGCAGCGAAGGCTGGCGCGCGATGGAGGACCGCGGTAGCACCACCGCGAATCACTACGACCACGTGCACGTGAGCGTGTACGGCAACTCGGGCACAGTCTGAGCCGAGCGGTCTCGAGCGAACCGGTCCCCAGCCCTCCCGGGGACCGGTTCGCTGTGTTCAGGGGCGGATGTTCGCGTTCAGGTGGAAGAAGTTCGCCGGGTCGTAGGCCCGCTTGACCTCGCGCAGCCGGCGCAGGTCGTCCGGTGCGTACGCCGTGTCCGCGCGGCCGGGGTCGCCGAGGAAGTTCACGAAGGTGCGGCCCGAGTTCGGCACCAGGTCAGCCGGGACCTCGCGGTCGATGATCAGCGAGTACGACGCTCCGCGGTGTCCGATCGGTCCGGCGCCGGGACCCGGGTGAGCCATCGCGCCACCCCAGTGCCGGATCTCGACGGTCGGTGCTTCCTCGTCCTCGAAGCCGGTGACCGCGTCGATCACGTCGTCGGTCAGGGTGTCCAGGAAGTCGAGGTGCCGGGCCGGCGTACCGCCCATCGCGGCCTCGCCGTACTCGACGGTGCGTAGCTCGCCGGCCAGTCGCGGTCCGGCGACCTCGAACAGCGGCTTCAGCAGGTGGTCGGCCAGTTCGGCCTCACCGGCGTACAGGACCTTGATCGCGACGGCGCGCTGCTCGGTGCCGGGTACGCGGGTCAGGACGACCGCGGTGCTCAGTTCGTTGGGGATCGTGGCGGTCCAGTCGCGGTACCGGCGCAGGACGGCGGCCGCGCGGTCGATGCCGTAGTACACGATGCCGGCGTGGACCTGGCGGACCGGGTACAGCCGGAACTCCAGCGAGGTGACGATGCCGAAGTTGCCGGTTCCGCCGCGGATCGCCCAGAACAGGTCGGGGTGGTGCTCGGCGGTCGCGGTGACGAACCGCCCGTCCGCGGTGACGATCTCGGCGCGGATCACGCTGTCGGCCGCGAAGCCGTACTTGCGCGCCAGCCAACCGACCCCGCCGCCCAGCGTGTAGCCGGTGACGCCGACGTCGCGGTGCGATCCGGACAGCGGCGCGAGCCCGAACTGACCGGCGGCGTCCAGCACCGCACCCCAGCGCGCACCCGGCGCGACCTTGGCGGCCCGGCGTTCGGGGTCGACGAGGACCGTCGTCATCTGCGTCGTCTTCAGGAGGATCCCGCCGTCGGCCGGTACCCGCGTCCCGTGGCCGGTGGCCTGCACCGCGATCGGTACGCCGTACTCGCGCGCCGTCCGCACCGCCGCCTGCACGTCGGTCCGGCTGTAGGCCTCGGCGACCACCAGTGGCCGCGAGTCCACCGTCGGGACCACAGACTTCCGCTGTACGTCGTACTCCGCCTCACCCGGCAGCCGGATGGCGCCGTTGAACCCGGCCCCCAGCAGACCTGCCACCACATCACTCGCAACCGGCACCAGCGCCTGTGTCGACATCCGAACCACTCCCTCGCCATATCCGCTTCTACAGACACGTCGAAGGACCGGTCCCGTTATCGACACCCCCGGCAAACTTGTCTCGATGACACACACAGTCGAGGCCGACGACTCGGTCCTCACCAAGCACTACACGTCCTGGTCCCGCGACGAACCGGCGCGCGAATGGGCCGCTCTCACCTTGCTGTCGCGCCAGGCGCCCGACCTCGTACCGGCTCCGCTGGCGCGCGCGTCCGACCCGCGGCCGTGGGTCTCGATGTCGGTTCTCCCAGGGGAACCGCTGAGCGGTGTGCTCACTGTTGGGCAACTCGAAGGGCTGGGCGAGGCACTCGAGGCGCTGTGGTCGATCGATCCTGACGGCCTCCCACCGGTCGGCGTCCCGGCAGTGATCGACCGGACGTCGCGTTCGCTCGCCGTACTGCGCGAAGGCCGCGGCGTGATCGCGGACGCGGCCTCGGCGGCCGCCGACTGGCTCGGGGCCGTGGTGGAGGTGCTGACCGCGGTCCAGGATCCGGTCGTCGGCCACGGCGATCCGAACCTGGCGAACTACCTCTGGGACGGGACCCGGATCCGGATCGTCGACTTCGAGGACGCCGGGCGCGGCGACCTCACGCTCGAGCTCGCCAATCTCGTCGAGCATCTGGCCGGCCGTGACACCGACTGGAGCACGGTGGTGTCACGCTTCCCCGTCGATCCGGAGCGCTTCCGTGCCGCCCGCTCGCTGTGGGCCGCGTTCTGGCTGACGCTCATCGGACCCGGCGGGCCGAGCGCCGCCCGGAATCCTCCCGGTACGGCGGAGGCCCAGGCGGAGCGCGTGTTGTCGCTGGTCAGGCCGACAGCTTGAGCTGCTGCGTGCGGTCGAGGTCGGCGAGGATGTTGATCTCGGTGATCTTGCCGTTCACGACTGTGATGTCCATGACGCCCATCACGCGGCCGTTCAGGACCGTGACCGTCCCCGGCATGCCGTTGATCAATGCGTGCTCGGTGTGCGGCGCCATCCTGCTGAACAGCAGCGCCTGCTCGACCACCGCGCGTGCACCGCGGACCAGCTTCGACACCGCCGGTCCGGCGTACTCCGCCGACGCCGCGCCCGCGTCGGCCCGCAGTACGACGTCCGGGTCGAGCAGCTCGAGCAGGGCCTCGAAGTCGCCGCCACGGGACGCGGCGAGGAACGCGTCGACGATCTCCCGCTGACGCCCCGGATCGCCGTCGCCCGCCGGCGCGCCCTGGACCCGGCGCCGGGCCCGGCTGGCGAGCTGCCGCGTGGCGGCCGGCGACTTGTCCACGATCTGCGCGATCTCGTCGAAGCTCACCCCGAACATGTCGTGCAGTACGAAGGCCAGCCGCTCCGCCGGCGCCAGCGTCTCCAGGACGACGAGTAGCGCCAGACCGACCGCATCCGCCTGGACCGCCTGGTCCTCCGGGCTCGGACCGTTGTCCTGCCGGATCGAGATCGGGTCCGGCACGAACGTGTCCAGCGAGTCCTCCCGCCGCGACTTGCGGCTGCGGAGCATGTCCAGGCAGACCCGCGACACCACTGTGGTCAGCCAACCGGCCAGATTGCCCACTTCGCTCACGTCCGACCGGTTCAGCCGCAGCCACGCTTCCTGCACGGCGTCATCGGCCTCCGTGAGCGAACCGAGCATCCGGTACGCGACAGCTCGCAGCTGTCCCCGGTGCTGCTCGAACTGCCGCGCCAGCTGGTCGGTGTCGTACACAGGGCCTCCCTCATCCCGGTCCACCTCATCTGACGGATCGGGCCACCATGATGTGACAAGACGGTCCGAGAACCCATCATGGGGGCATGCCCACGACCCGTGGTGATCTGGTCTTCGAGGACCGCTTCGACGGTGCCGCACTGGACGAGTCGGTGTGGTCGCCGCACTACCTGCCGCACTGGAGCTCCCGCGCGGCGTCAGCAGCGTCGTACACCCTGGGTGACTCCTGTCTGACCCTCAGCATCCCGGCGGACCACGGACTGTGGTGTTCCGGGGACCACAAGCCGGATCTGCGCGTGTCCGGGATCCAGTCCGGCAACTACTCCGGTCCGGTGGGGAGCACCGTCGGGCAGCAGCCGTACCGCGAAGGGCTGGTCGTCCGCGAGGAGCAGCCGCCGTTCTGGGGCTGGACACCCAACGGCGGGTACGTCGAGCTCCGGGCGCGGGCCGACATCAGTGCGCGCTCGATGGTGTCGCTGTGGATGGTCGGGCTGGAGGACAGTCCGGATCGCTGCGGCGAGATCTGCGTGATGGAGGTGTTCGGCGATGCGGTCGTCCCCGGCGAGTCCACCGCGGTCGGGATGGGCCTGAAGACCATCCGCGACCCGTCGGTGCCGCAGGACTTCGAGGCGGTCCCGCTCCCGATCGACCTACGCGACTTCCATACGTACGCCGTCGAGTGGACCGCCGGCCAGGCCGACTTCTCCGTGGACGGCGCCCCGATCCGCACCTGCGCGGGCGCTCCGTCGTACCCGCTGCAGCTCATGCTCGCCGTCTTCGACTTCCCCGACCGCAGCGTCGGCGACGACGACGCCCTGGTCCCCACCTTCACCGTCGACCACATCCGCGGCTGGAACGTTGCACAGGAGCTGGTCGCTTGACTATCGTCACTGGCATGTTCCTGCGCGTGGGTATGTGGTGGGCCGTCGACTAGACGGCTGCTTCCGCGCGTAACCGACCGGCCGTCTCCTGCGAGGCGGCCGTTGTCATGTCCTCGTGGGCGGCCCAGCACCCTGAGGATTGCCGATGGCAACAACACTCCGGACCTGGTCCGGACTCATCTCCGCCCTCCTGGCCGGCTCCGACCTGACCGCGGCGGACACCGGCTGGGCGATGGACCAGTTGGTGCTGGGCGATGCGTCTCCCGCGCAGATCTCCGGCTTCCTGATCGCGCTGCGGGCCAAGGGCGAGACCGCCGGCGAGATCGCCGGGCTGGCCACGGTACTGCGCTCGCACGCCACGCCGGTGCGGATCGTCGGACCGTTCGTGGACATTGTCGGGACCGGCGGCGACCGGACCGGGGTGGTCAACGTCTCCACGATGGCCGCTGTGGTCGCAGCGTCGACCGGAGTGACCGTGGTCAAGCACGGTGGGCGGGCCGCGTCCTCGTCGGCGGGCGGCTCGGCTGACCTCGTCGAGCATCTGGGCGTTCCGCTCGACCTGTCCGCGGTCGACGCGGCTCGGGTGGCGGCAGAGGCCGGACTGACCTATCTGTTCGCGCCTCGCTTCAATCCGGCCTTGCGGCATGTGGCAGTGGTACGACGTGAGCTCGCAGTGCCGACGGCGTTCAACGTGCTGGCACCGCTGCTGAACCCGGCAGACCCGCAGCACGCGCTGGTCGGAGTGGCAAACCCGCAGATGCTGCCGGTGATCGCTCAGGCCCTCGCACAGCAAGGGAAAACGGCTCTGGTCGCTCGCGGCGACGACGGGCTCGACAAGCTGACCACCACGGGCTACTCCCGTGTGTGGGTCGTGTCCGGTGGGACGGCGTCGGAGGTGGTGTTCGATCCGCGGTCGCTCGGGTTGAGACCGTCGTCGTTGGCTGAGCTGCGCGGCGGAGACGCTGCCTTCAACGCCCGGGTACTGCGGGGTCTCGTCGACGGTGAGTCCGGTCCGGTGCGGGACGTCGTACTCCTGAATGCTGCTGCCGCTCTGGTCACCCTGGAGCTGGGGACCGGTCTGCTGCTGGAGCAATTGGCTGACTGTTTGGAGCGGTGTCGCGAGGCCGTGGACAGTGGGAAGACCGCTGACACCTTGGAGCGCTGGACGCTAGCGTGCAGGTAATGCATGAGCTCTTGGATGCGGCGCGTGCCGGTGATCAGGACGCCTTCGGACAGTTGGTGGGGCCGTGGCGTGGGGAGCTGCATGCGCACTGCTACCGGATGCTCGGATCCGATGCCGACGCGGAGGATGCCGTCCAGGAGACCCTGCTCCGGGCGTGGAACGGTCTGAGCGGGTACGACGACCGCGGATCGATCCGGCCGTGGCTCTACAAGATCGCCACGAACCGCTGTCTCACGCTGATCGAACGGCGTGGGCGCCGGGAGCTTCCGGTCGGTCTCGACGGCCGGAGCGAGGTCCTCTGGTTGGAGCCTTATCCGCAGAGCCGGCTGGAGTGGACTGCCTCGCTGAGTCCGGAGGCGCGAGTGCTGGCGCTGGAGTCGGTGGAGCTGGCGTTTGTGGCATCGCTGCAGCACCTGTCGGCGCTCCAACGGGCAGTGCTGCTGTTGCGCGACGTCCTGGCCTTCGCTGCTCGCGAAGTGGCCGAGTTGCTGGAGACGTCGGTTGCCGCGGTCAACAGTGCGCTGCAACGGGCTCGGGCGGTGGTGCGGGCAGTGCCCAGCCAGCAGTCGGCGTTGCCTGAGGCGGCCGAGCGTGAGCTGGTACGCCGGTACGTGGCCGCGTGGGAAGCGGGTGACGTCCACACGATCGTGGCGATGCTGGCGGAGGACGCGAAGTACTCGATGCCGCCGCTGCCGGAGTGGTTCTTCGGCCGGGCCGCGATCCGCTCCTTCCTGGTCGAAGGTCCGCTGCGGGAGGAGTGGCGGTTCCTGCCGGCGCGGGCGAACGGGCAGCTCGCGTTCGGGACGTACGTGTGGGACGGGTCGCGCTTCGTGCCTGGCGGGCTCGACGTACTGGTGCTGCAGGGGCCGGAGATCGTCGAGGTCATCTCGTTCCTCGAGGCGGATTTCCCGTCGTTCGGGCTGCCGTCGTCGCTGTCGCGATGAGTTTCCGTCGTTCGCCGGGTTGTAGGCGGTGACAGTTCCTTCGGAAGGACGGACGAGAGATGACTGACGAGCAGGAGATCCGCACGCTGATCGAGAACTGGGTCACCGCGGTCCACGCCGGCGAGCTGGACACGGTCCTGGCCGACCACGCTGAGGACATCGTGATGTACGACGTACCGCCGCCGTACGACGGGGTGCGCGGGATGGACGCGTATCGCGAGACCTGGCCCGGGTTCTTCGAGTGGCAAAAGGCCGGGGCGTCGTTCGCGCTGGAGTCGCTGGACGTGGCGGCGGGGTCGGATGTCGCGTTCGCCTTTGCGTTGCTTCGGTGCGGCACTGTGGCCGAGTTGGACGCTCAGCCTGAGCTACGACTCCGGCTGACGATCGGTCTGCGCAAGCTGGACGGCCGGTGGGTCGTGACGCACGAGCACCACTCGTTCCCGCATGACGACGTACCGCCCGCGGTCGCCTCCGACGAGATCCGCGGTGTGCTGGACGGGTGGTCTCTAGGCACAGCCGCCGGTGACTTGGAGGCGTTGATGGAGCCGGTCGCCGAGGACGTCGTGTCCTACGAGATCGACGGCAACTACACCGGGAAGGCAGCCGTCCGCTCAGTGTGCGCGGCTGGTCTCGACTCCAGCCCGAACCCGATCAGCTTTGTGGTGCCTGACTTCGGCTTGGCGGTGGGCGGCAACCTGGCTGTCGCCTGGTCGAACGATCACGTCACGGCCGACGGCGTCGAGACGACGTCCCGGGCGACCCGCGTGTTCCGGAGGACCGCCGACGGCTGGCGGATGGTCCACCAACACCTGTCCTATCCAGCTCGTGCCTAGGCTCGTGGCATGGAGCCTGCCGTGTCTCTCCGTCCGCTGGTCCTGTCCGATGTGGCGACGTACGCACTCTGGGGACAGGACCGGCGGTTCTGCGAGCACGCCGGCTGGACCGTCGAGCTCCGACTGCCCGACCACGAGGCCCACTGGCACAAGCTGGTCACCCGGCCACCTTCCGACCTCCTGCGCCTCGCGGCAGTCGCCGGCGAGGAGGTGGTCGGGTACGTCGACCTGCATGGCGAGGAGCCGCATCGGCGTGAACTGGGGTACGTCGTCGGCCCGTCCGCCCGGTGGGGCCAGGGCCTCGGCACCACCATCGCCCGGCTCGGCGTCGCGCACGGCTTCGACGCACTGGACCTCCAGGAGATCTGGGCCGAGGCCGTAGACGCGAACCGGCCGTCGATCCGCATCCTCACCGCCCTCGGCATGACCGAGACCGGTCGCGGCCACGAAGAGCCCTTCCTCGGCGCCCCGTCCTTCTACCGCCGGTTCGCCATGACCAGAACCTCGTGGGAACTCGCTAACGGCCGGCCACTCTGAGGATCGTTTCAGCCACGAGGGCAGGGTTCCGGAGGCTCGGGAGGTGGTCGACGCCGGGCATCCAGATGAACTCGGCGTCCTGGATCCGCGCCGCGGTCGCACCCGCAACCGCGGCCAGGATCGGTTGGTCCTTGTCACCCACCATCACCACGGTCGGGGCCAGCACCTCCTGCAACCTGTCATAGACGGGCGGGTCGGGCCGAAGGTACTTGTCTTGCGACAGCCAGCCCGGGACGGCCGCCCGCAGCTGAGCAACCGCCGCGTCGTCATCGCCGGCCGCGGCGCCGAGCCTCAACCCGAACCGCACGAGGCCTTCAATATCGTCGGCGGCGACGAGCGCGTCGTACTCCGCGTCCAGCTCGGGCTCGTCCGGCATCGGGAACCCGGGCACCCCCGGACAGAGCAGCACCAGCCCCTGCACCCGCCCGGGATCCGCTAGCGCTAGGCCCAGCGCCGTACCGCCGCCCATAGAGCACCCGACCAGTACCACCCGCTCGAGCTGCAGCTGATCCAGCACCACCACCAGATCCTCGAGCCGCGAGTACTCACTGGTCGGTGCGTCCGATCGCCCGTACCCGCGCACGTCGTACCGCACCACCCGATGCCGCGCGGTCAGCTCCGGCATCACCGGATCCCACACCCGCGAGTCACCGATCCCAGGATGCAGCAACACGACTGCCACCCCGTCCCCCGCCAAATGCTCCGCCCAAACCTCGCCGCCCTCGACCGGAATCCTCAGCTCCATACCCCCACCATGTCAGCCGCCGAGTCCGAACCGCGCCACGCAGTGCCACACCCGCTTCAGATCCTGCGCGTCGTACTGTCCCGCCGCGTCATCGATCACCCGTGGTGTCAGTACGCCGTCCACCGCGATCTGCGCGCCGAGCTCGACGTACTGCGGTCCGCGGTACTCCGGATGTCGTCTGAGCTCGTCGACGGTCAACCGGAAGCCGGAGTGCCACTCCACCGGGCACGCGAGCCGGTCGGCCGCCGACTCGACCGGGGTATCGCGGTAGCTCGGATCCAGCACCAGCGCCTCGACATCCCGGTCCAGCCGTACCGGTCCGTGCACGTGCGCCTCGATGTAGTCGTCCAGTACGTCGCAGTCGTCCGCCTCAGCCAGTGCGATGAGCCCCATCCGCTCCGCCACCCCGAAGTGCTCCGGCTCGAAGCAGCTGTCGGGATAGCAGAACGTCGACCGAGCAACCGCATCCGCCCTCAACCGCAAATGCGCTGACCCGAACCGCGGCGCACCCCCAACCGCCTTCCGCCGAAAGTTCAACGCGCCGTACACCGGCCGCTCGCACGCCGCAGCCTCGTCGTACACGCCACCAAACATCCGGCTCTCCCACCGCCACCGATCCCCACCCCGGTGCGCCGTCAACCCGCCATTACTCGTCCCGGTAACGAACTGCGACCCATAAACCCCATCCCCCGCCAGCCCTTCCACCACCCGAACCCCCGACTGAAAGTTCAACGTCACCCGCAGCCCCGGGTCGACTCCGCCGCCCACCGACAACCCGCCGACGTACTCCACCGCGCGCCGCGTCAGGTCCACGGCAGGTACGAGTGGAGGATCCCGGTGCGGTTGTGCCAGTGGCGGCCGGAGCGTAGGTGGGTCACGTAGGCGCGTTGGAGGGTGGTGTCTTGCGGCACTTGGGCCAGGGCTTCGTCGTTCAACCCGGGCCGCGGCTGAAATGCACGACTCGTGTGAGTCACCTCACAAGGAGTTCTTGCGGTAGGAGCCGGGCGTGATGCCGTACTCGCGTTTGAAGGCGGCGGCGAAGGCGTACTCGGTGGCGTACCCGACCCGAGCCGCGATCTGGGCGAGCAAGAGGTCGGTACTGCGTAGCAACTGGCCGGCCACGGTCATGCGCCACCAGGTGAGGTAGGTGACGGGTGACTGGCCGACTAGGTGCGTGAAGCGTTTGGCGAACGCCGCACGCGACAGTCCGACCAGATCCGCGAGATCGGCGACCGTCCACGACCTGTCGGGTTGGTCGTGCATCGTACTGAGGGCCTTGCCCACGAAGACGTCCTCGAGAGCGGTGCTCCAGGCAGCATCCGGATGTTCCTCATGCCAGCTGCGCAGTATCTGGATGAACAGGAGGTCGAGCAGGGACGAGACAGCCGCGTCACTCCCCGGTCGACGAGCCGACAACTCATCGGCGAGGAGAGAAACGGTGGCACCGAGATCACCCTGGCGTCCGAGACGTGCCGGCAGATGCAGTACGTCGGGAAGCCGGCCGAGCAAGGGATGACGTCGCCCCTGGTCGAAGAAGTAGACGCCGCACAGCATGACCGACCGCGGGCCCGGCGACCGCGGCCCGTCCGGGCCGATGACCACAACGCCGTCGTCGTACTGCCCCGATGAATCGTCGACCAACTGCCTGACCTCCCGCGCCGGATCGTCGGCGAGGACGTGGTCGGAGCCGGCCGGCAGCAGGAGTACGTCGCCCACCGCAAGCGAGGTGATCTCGCCTCCCGGGCTGACGAGGTACACGGATCCTTCGAGGATCAGGTGGAGGCCGGCGCCCGGGACAGCTGAGTACCGCCGGGCCCAGGGCGGATGGCACTCGACGACGAAGGATCTCGGTCGGCCCATCCGTGTCGCCGAGACGAGCTGGCTCAACACGTCCATGTTCGACAGCGTACGCGCAGACGCTCGCGTATTTTTCGGAGCTGCTCACGCATGGAGAGTGTTCAGCCCGGCGACTAGCGTCGATCGCGTTGGCAATCCGGTGAAAGGCAGACAAGTGACGAAGATTGCAGTCATCCTCGGCAGCACGCGCCCCGGCCGCCTCGGCGAAGGCGTCGCCGCCTGGGTGTACGAGCAGGCGCGGCAGCATGGCGGGGCCGAGTTCGAGTTGGTCGATCTCAAGGCGGTCGAGCTGCCCCTGCTCGACGAGCCCGGGGTGCCCATGATGGGGCGCGGACAGCAACCACATACCGCGCGCTGGGCCGAGATCGTCGAACGCTTCGACGGTTTCGTGTTCGTCACCGCGGAGTACAACCACGGAATCCCGGCCGCCCTCAAGAACGCCCTGGACTTCCTGTACGCCGAGTGGAACCACAAGGCAGCCGGCTTCGTGAGCTACGGAGCGGACGGAGGCGCGAGGGCGGTCGAACAGCTCCGCCAGGTGATGGCACAGCTGCGGATCGCGGACGTCGGTCCCCAGGTGACTCTGAACCTGGCCACGGATTTCGTCGCCTACAGCGAGTTCAAGCCGCAGGGCCACCAGGAAGCAAACCTGAAGGGCGTCCTCGACGAGGTCATCACCTGGTCGGAAGCCCTCCGCGAGGTCCGCACCGCAGCCTGAGCCGTCATTCGCCGTGTTCCAGGCAGAACTCGTTCCCTTCGGGGTCCGCCATCATGACCCAGCCGCCGGGGGATGCGGTCCGGCGGTCGTCGACGACGGTGGCGCCGATGGACTGCAGTCTGGCGAGCTCCTCGTCCTGCGGGCCTCCCTGGGGTAGGAGGTCGAGATGGACCCGGTTCTTGACCGTCTTGGGCTCGGGGACCTGGACAAAGACGAGGCGAATGGCGGGTTCGTTGTCCGAGGCAACCACCCAGAACGGGTTGCCCGGCATGTCGACGTACGTCGCGGGCCAGCGAGTGACGCCGCTCCAGAACTGGGCTTGAGCGGCGGAGTCACCGCAGTCAAAGGTGACGTTCAAGATCGTGCTGTGCAATTTGCTTCCTCAATTCAGAGAGATTCAGGTGGTGAGGATTGTGAGTCGTTGGGTTGCTCGGGTCATTGCGACGTACCGGTCGACGGCTCCCTCGATTCCCTCGCCGTAGGTTTCCGGGTCGACGAGGATGACCAGATCGAATTCGAGGCCCTTCGCGAGAACCGGTGTCAGCGAACGGATCCGTGCGTCGACCGGCACCCCGGCAGGCGTCGTACCATCCGCGGTGATCACGCACGCGACACCGTCGGGCTGGCCGGCGAGCCAGCTCTCCAGGATCCCCCCGAGGTCAGCGATTGGACCATGGACGACGGGGTGATCGCCGTGGCGGATGGACGTCGGCACGTTCGCGTCCGGCAGCGCCGCCCGGATCACGGGCTCGGCTTCGGCCATGACCTGATCCGGAGTCCGGTAATTGACGGTCAAGGTCGCCAGCTTGAGCTGATCGAGCCCGACCCGCTCGAGCCGCTCCTGCCAGGACTCGGTGAACCCGTGCCGGGCCTGCGCCCGATCCCCGACGATCGTGAAGCTGCGTGACGGGCAGCGCAGCAACAACATCTGCCACTCCGCATCGGTCAGCTCCTGCGCCTCGTCCACCACGACATGCGCGAACGGCCCGGCCAGCAGGTCCGGGTCGGCGGTCGCCAGCCCGGCCTCGTCGACGAGCGCTTCCACGAAGTCCTCGCCACGGAGCATCGACACCAGTCCGCCGCCGTACGCTTCGTCGCCGGCCTCGATCAGATTGTCGACAACACCGGCCATCCGCTCCCGCTCAGCAGCGGCCGCAGCCTGTCGCCGACGCCGACGCCGGGATGCCTCCGGATCACCGAGCCGCTGCCGCGCGGCATCCAGCAGCGGCAGGTCGGACACCGTCCAGGCCTGTACGTCGGACCGCTGCAGCAGCCTGACCTCCTCGGGCGAGAGCCACGGCGCACACCTGCGCAGGTACGCCGGCACCGACCACAGATCTCCGACCAGGTCGTACGGATCGATCAACGGCCACGCCTTGTCGAACGTCGTCCGCAGGTCCTCGTTCTGCTCCAGCGATCGGCGCAGAAGCTCCTCGGAGACGTCGTCGTCCTCGTACTCCTCCTCGTGCTTGTCGATCAGGATCGTGAGCAGTTCGTCCCAGACCTCGTCACGCGCCAGGTTGTGCGGCGTACCGGGATCCGCGGCTCCGAACGCCTCAGCCCAGTTCGCCGTACTCAGATGGATCTCGGACCAGTGCGTCACGACTGTCATCGGCTTGGTCGGCGCCTCCTCGTACAGGCCGACGGCCGGCTCGATCGCCTTCACCATGCCGGCGGACGACTTCAGCCTGGCCACCTCCGGATCGGCCTCGGCAGGCACCGAAGCACCCTCGGGAACCAGGTCCCGCAGCGTGCAGGTCTGGACCCCGTCCTCGCCCAGACTCGGCAGCACATCGCCGACGTACGCCAGGTACGGCTGGTGCGGACCGACGAAGAGTACGCCGCCGCGCCGCTGGTCCAGCCGCGGATCCGAGTAGAGCAGGTACGCCGAGCGGTGCAGCGCGACGACCGTCTTCCCGGTGCCCGGACCGCCGTCGACAATCAGCGCACCCCGGGAGCCGGCCCGGATGATCGCGTCCTGGTCGGCCTGGATCGTGCCCAGAACGTCGCGCATCCGGGGCGACCGGCTGCTGCCCAGACTGGCGACGAACGCGGACTGGTCGTCGAGGGCGGCTGCGTGCCGGGCGAACTCGTCGGCGGTGAACACCTCGTCCCAGTAGTCGGTGATCCGGCCGCGGGTCCAGCGGTACCGGCGACGGCTGAGCAGGCCCATCGGGTTGCCGTGCGTCGCTCCGAAGAACGGCTCAGCCGCTGGGGAACGCCAGTCGATCAGCAGCCGGCGGCCGTCGCTGTCGGTCAGGCCGAGCCGGCCGATGTACACCGACTGCTCGGGGTCGTCCGCGCTGACGATGTGACCGAGGCACAGGTCCAGCCCGAACCGCCGCAGGGTGCGCAGCCGGCTGGTCAGCCGGTGCACCTCGAGGTCGCGGTCCATCGCGCCCTGACCGATGCCGCCGGCCTCCTTCCGGGTCTCGTCGAGACGGGCGGACAGTTCGGCGATCGACCGCTCCAGCGACTCCGCGATGGCCGCGAAGTGCTTGTCGTCACCGGCGATCAGCGCCGGTTCGGCTTTGGCAATGAGGTTCTCGGGAAGGTCGAACGCAGTGGTGGACAGGGTTTCTTCACCTCGAAGGTCCGAAGGATTTATGGCCACGGCCGACGATTGTGAAGCATGAACCGGGGCTTGCGGCAAGCCCCGGTCTGCGTTATAGATTATTAATGGAAGGGAGCACCTGCTCACCTTCCTTTTTTCTGCCCTCAGACAGCCTGATCACGCAGCCGGCACCGGCAGTCGGACCGCCCTCAAGGCGTGAGGATTGCGACGGGACTGCCGCGGAAGTGGTGGCGGTGGTCGCCCGGGGTGGTGTCGAGGCGCCGGCGGAACGCGCGGTTCATCGTCTCGGGGGTGCCGAAACCGCAGGTCTTGGCGATCTGTTCGATGGTTCTGTTGGTGGTCTCCAGGAGCCGGCATGCGGACTCGAGCCGGACGGCTTCGACGTAGTCCGCCGCGGTGGAGCCGACCTCGGCCTTGAAGACGCGGGTGAATTGTCGCTCGGAGAGGTTGATCTGCCGGGCAAGGGCCGCCACGGACAGGTCGCCGGTGAGATGGTCGCGCAACCAGGAGAGCAGGTCGCGAACCGGCTCGGTGTCAGCTGCTTGTCCGGCCAGCAGCGCGGAGAACTGCGCCTGACCGCCAGAGCGCTGCAAGTAGACGACCAGCTGACGCGCGACGGTGGCAGCGGCCTGGTGTCCGTGGTCGTCGGCGACGAGAGCGAGCGTGAGGTCGATGCCGGCGGTGACGCCTGCGGAGGTCCACACGTTGCCGTCGTGGACGAAGATGGCGTCGGGGTCGACTGTGATCTCGGCGTACGCGTGGTCAAGGAGTCCGCACTCGGCCCAGTGGGTGGTTGCACGTCGCCCGTTCAGCAGGCCGGCGGCCGCGAGTACGAACGCCCCGGAGCAGACCGAGGTGACGCGGCGTGCATCAAGGGCGAGCCGTTGGATCTGGGCGAGCAGCTCGGCGTCCCTGACGGCCGCGTCCATGTCGGCGCCACCGGCAACCATCAACGTGTCGACGGGCCCGCTGACTTCAGTGATTGCGGAGGACGCGAACTCCAGCCCGCAGCTGGCGTGCACCGGGCCACCCCGGGTGGTCACGATCTTGGTGCGGTACCGCGCTGCAGGCAGGAACCGGGAGGCGCTGGAAAAGACCTCGAGGGGACCGGTGACATCGAGGATCTGGGCCGAGTCGAAGGTCACGATGACCACATCCCTCTCGGCGGGCAGCTCGAGAGTCGGCTCTGTCATCGGGCTTCCATGCAGTTGACAGTACGCCGCGGATGCGGTGGCCGACATCGTCAACAAGGTGTCCTTGTGGGTGGCGCGCCCCGGACACACGCTGAGGTATGCCCCAAACCCAGAACCTGCTCCCCGATACGCGCACTCCCGTCTCGTCCAACCCGCGGCCCCCGCCCGGTCGCGGCGGCCGACGCATCCTGGAGGTGGTACGGCAGCTGCTGGTCCGCGATTCGGCTTCGTTTGCTCGCGGCTGGGCGGGGAAAGTGCTGGTCGCGGCGGTCCTGATCGGTATCCCCGCCACCATGGTGCTGATCTCGCTGACCGGCGGCCGGTACGGGCGGTACGCCGAGGACAGCTGGAAAGCACTGCTCATGCTCGTCGTCCTGGTCGCGACCTACCTCGTCTCGCGCCGCCTTCTCATCACCGTGCTCATAGGTGCGCTGACCGTCACGGTCGTGTCCTGGGTGTTGTCCCCGAACCTGGCGGACGCCCGCAACGGCGACGCCACAGTGCTGGCGCACCTGAACCACCAGGCTGGCATGGGCATGCTCGACGGCTACCACGCCGTCGCGGTCGCCGAGGTCGACCTGAACGCGGCCCAGCCGGTGCAGCTGGCTGGAATCGGCGCCGACGAGACCACCTTGATGGAGGTCGGGTCGATGACCAAGGCGATGACAGGGCTGGTCATCGCAGACGCCGTACAGCGCGGCGAGATTCGCATGGACGCGGCGGTCTCCACCTATCTTCCCCAGCTGGCGGGCTCACCCGCCGGCACCGCCACGATGCACGAGCTCGTCACCCACACCTCCGGGTACGACGAATTCGGCACCGCGACCCTGCGCCGCGCCGCCTGGAAAGCGCCGCTCGGCCGCAACTTCCTGACCGCCGACAGCGGGCAGCTGACCAAGGAAGCCACGAACCAGACCCTGAGCGGACGCGGCGACTACGCGTACTCCACCTTGGGGTCGGCGATCGCCGGCCAAGCCGTTGCCGCCGCAGCCCACATGAGCTACGCCAACCTGATGCGTACCCGTCTGTTCGAGCCGCTGGGAATGACCCGCACTGCCATCGAGACCGGCCACGCTCTCGTCACCGGTGGACGATCGCCGACCGGTCTCCCGGTCCAGCCATGGGTCATGAGCGCCTACGCGCCCGGTGCTGCCGCAGTCTCCACCGCCGGCGACCTCGCCAAACTCGCGGCCGCGCTCCTCGACGGAACGGCGCCCGGCATGGCCGCCCTGGAGCCGACAACCGCCACTGACCAGTCGAACAGCCGTATCGGCAACTTCTGGCAGATCTCCACCTGGCAGACCGGTCAGACCATCACCTCGCACGGCGGGCAGACCGGCGGCTACGCCTCGTACCTCGGCCTCGACCGCGACCGCCGCAAGGCCGTCATCGTCCTGTCCGACATCGCCAACGACGCCAGCGACCTAGGCACCCGACTCCTCGCCCACCCCAAATAGAACGCCGTAGGGGCGGTGGCGTTCAGGGGCGAGCGAAGGACCAGACGGGTAGGACCGTGCTCTCCGGTGCATTCAGTCCGAGTTCGATCAGCAGCGGTCGTAGGACTTCATCGACGTACGGCTGCCCTTCGGCCGGCGTCCGCCACACGTCGGCGATGACAAAGCCCTCGCCTTGCGGGTAGACGACGTGGGACATGAGTCCCGCCGGCGGACCACCTGCCCGCATCATGGACTCCCCCACGCGGACGTCGAGCTGGTCGAACTGCTCGTGGGTCGCGGGCGTCACGGTCAGCTGCAGAAGAACGGCCATGCGCGCATCCTCCCCTGCACAACACATCCGACGGAACAGCTCCTTGCACTGCCTGCTCTGACAACTAAGGGGTTTCAGCCGTTGATCTCAGGGGGTACGCCTGATGTGGCGTTGCGGCTCCCGGCCGCACGGTGAAGGAAGACGGCGAGCGTCGCCGTGAGGAGGAACCATGAAGCACATCTACTCCCTCGCCGCCCTTCCCGTTCTGGCCTGCGGATTCGTTCTGGCCGGCTCCGCCCAGGCTTCGGCGCGAGTGATCTACCCCGAGGAGCACTACTCCGGAAGTGTCGTTGTCGTTCACGAGCCGGGCCCGACGATCAGGGTCGACGACAACCTCGCTGAAGCCGTGCAAACAGGTGCAGGTGCCATCGGTGGGGCTGCACTCGCCGTGGCGACACTCTGGGCCTACCGGCGACGCCACCCGGCCGGAGCTCACTGATCCTGCAGCCGCCGCTCCGCCAGAGCGGCGGCTGCAGACAGGATGGTGCGCGGCGGGCAGACTGAGGGGATGGGCGTCGAGTCGCGGTCGCCTCGCATCGCCGGGCGGGTCGAGGAGTTGGCGATCCTCGGTGCGGTGATCCAGGGGGCGGCACAGAACGAACCCTCCGCGGCCTTTGTGCACGGCGAGGCGGGCGTGGGCAAGACACGGCTGGTTTCGACCGCGTGTTCCCTGGCGAGCGGCGTCACCGTGCTGTGGGGGCGCTGCGTGCGCTTCGGGGCAGTCGACTCACCTTATGTCCCGCTGTTCAGCGCTCTGCAGGTTTGGCTTGAGACAGCTGCACCCGCTCTGGTTGCGGAGGTCCTGGACGCCGTGCCGAGTGCCGGGGAGCTCCTGCTGTCTCTCGGCGGTGGCGCCGCGGAGAGCCCGGTGCGGCTGCTGACAATGCTGGATGGATTGGTGACGGCGATCGCGTCGCACCAGCCGACGGTGCTGGTGGTGGACGACGTCCAATGGGCAGACGTCGCCTCACGCGATGCCATGGCCTATCTCATCAACGGATTCCGTGACCAGCGGCTGGCCGTCATTACCACCTACCGCGACGAGGAGCTTGCCGTCGGAAATCCGATGCACAGTTGGCTTGCCGACCTGCGCCGGCTGCCGCTGGTCAGGGACGTCCGGTTGGAACGCCTGACCAGGGACGAGACCGAGCAGCAACTGACCCTGATCATGGGCGGCCGGCCCGAGCAGCGGCTGACAGATGCTGTGGTCCAGCACTCCGACGGGAACCCCTATCTCAGCGAACTCCTGGTCCAAGGTCTGCCTGCGAGTACGACGGAGCTGCCTGCCGAGCTGCCCGCCGAGCTCGCCGGAGCGCTGCTCGCGGCCTGGCACGGCCTCTCGGTGTCTGCGCGCGAAGTGGTCCGGATGCTGGCCGTCGCCGGGCGGCCGAGTGGCATCGACGACTTGACCCTGGTCGCCGCCGCGTTCGGGATCGGCCCCGAAGCACTCAGCGCCGCGCTCGTCGAGGCCACCGCACAGGGCATCGTCGTCGCACTCGACTCAACGACCTGCTGGTTCCGGCACCCCCTCCTCGCCGAGGTTCTGTACGCCACATTCGTTCCCGGCGAGGCGGCGCCGTACCACGCGGCATGGGCGAAGGTGCTGCAGGCCGGGACCCCTGCTGGAATCGACGAAGTGCGGTGGCAGGGCGATCTCGCCCTGCACTACGAGGGCGCGCACGACCTGCCCGCGTGCCTGGAAGCCTCGCTGCGCGCGGCCGACCTCGCGAACAGGATCAAGGCGATCCGGGAGGAGGCGGTCCACCTGCGTCGCGCCGCCAGGCTGTGGCCGGCCGTCCACCACGAGGACAACGATGCCGAGGCCGAGGTCGACCTGCTGGAGCGCGTCGCTCGGACGACGAGTCAGATCGGCGAGACCGACGCGAGTTACGCGGCGTGGTCTCATGCTCGCGATCTGGTCGACGAGGCGGCCGACCCATTGCGTGCAAGCCGTTTGCTCATCGAGTGGTCCGACAAAGCCTGGGAGACAGGCAACATCGCCGAGGAGCCGCTCGCCGCAGCGCACCAGGCCGTCGAGCTGAGCCGAGGATTCCCCGACAGTCCGGGGTACGCGATGGCCCTGGCCAACCTCGGCGACAGCGAAGCCTGGGTCGACGACCTCGAGTCGGCACAGCGGCACACCGACGAAGCCGTCCGGGCCGCACACCGCTCCGGCGCCGTCGAAGCCCTGGCGATCGCGTACGACGCCCGAGCCTTTGCGTACTCGCGCGAGCAGCAATCCGATCGGGACAGCGCAGAAGCGCTGCGGTACGCCCTACTGACAGGCGACCCGTCGCTCATCGGCAGCGGCAGCACCAGCAGGTCCAACTATCTGCTCTATCGCGGGCGCGACATCGAGAGTTGCCAGGTCGAGCTGACCGCGTTCCACCAGCTGCTCGAGGCCGGTGCAACGGGCGATGCCGTCCACCTCGGTGGGTCGGCCTCAAGATGGCTGATGGAGATGGCGGAACTGTCCGAGGCTTCCGTCGTACTCCGAGAATGCCTGTCCCTCACCGGCCCGCCCAACGGGGGCGCGAAGGTTCGTCTTGGCGCTGCCGTGCTCGCTGTTCGGCGAGGCGACGTGGAGCTGGCGCGGATCCATCTGAAGCGGGCGAAAGAGCTCATCCCGTCAGTCGAGGTTCGTCCCAGTCTGGAAGCACCGCCGATCTTGACGGAGTATCTGCTCGCGACCGGCCGACCCGCTGCCGCCCTCGACCTGCTCTCGCGCACGATGCTCCCCCACTCCGTCGATCCCCGGGTCAACGACCGGATGCTGATGTGGGGTGCGCGAGCCGCAGCCGACCTTGCGCAGCACGCCCGGGACCATCGCGATACCGCCGGGGAGAAAGCCGCTCAGGCCCGTCTCGACGACCTCGTCCAGCTGCGCGACACCATCGCCTATCCGCCGTTCGAGGTACTCGTGCCCGAAGACCCGATACAGCCTGCGATGAAGGCTCTCTACCTCGCCGAATCCGCGCGCTGTCGCGCCGAGGGCCCCACCGCTGACAGTTGGGCCGAAGCACTCGATCGCTGCACGGCCGCCGGGATGAAGTGGCAACAGATGGTCGCGACCTGGCGGTGGGCAACCGCCTTGCTTGACGAAGGAGACAGCCGCGCCGTCGCCGGACCGCTGCGGGCAGCACACCGCATCGCCACGGACGTTGGGGCGCTTCCGCTGCAGCAACGGCTGGAAGAGTCCGCCGCCGTCGCCGCCATCCGCCTGGATGAGCCGCAGCGATCGCTGCCGTCGGCGTCCCAACCGTCGCCATTCGACTCATTGACCAAGCGGGAGCAGGAGGTGCTGTCATACCTGGTCGTGGGTCGCACCTACCCCGAGATCGCAGCGGCTCTGTTCATCAGCGAGAAGACAGTCAGCACCCACGTCTCACACGTACTCCGGAAAACCGGAACCAGCTCCCGGCGCCAAGTAGCAGCGCTCGCCTTGCGGCTCAACCAAACTCTCCCCCGTTGAGCGTGGCCCCGCGTCAGTCCCTGCCACCTCGCCGAGCGCTCCTTCAGCGCGTCAAACCCCGCCGAGGGCTGGAACATACGGGGGTTGCACGCACCCTGCATGGACAGCCGAGACTGATCGTGTGCCGGAGCGCCCGCCTACTTGAGCTGCGCTTGCAAGGAGTCTCGCGCTGCAGCCCGTCGAGCGGCTTGCCACTCGGCGCTCTTCTGCCAGTAGTAGTGGGTCTTTGTCTCGGGTGCCAGCGCAACGATGTCGAACGTGGTCAGAGCGAGGTGGACCTGCTCCCAACTCGGCAGCGGCACCGAACGATGTTCGGCGTACGCCGTCCAGAGGTGCCGACGGAGGTCACCGTACGAGCGTTCGGCGACCCAACTTGCGCTGCCCCACTGGCTGCACGTGAAGTCGACAAGGGGAGACAGCACACCTCCGAACCCCCAGTCGAGAATCCCGGTCAATGTCCCCGATGCGTCGAGCAGCAGGTGGCGCTCGTAAAGGTCGCCGTGGGCAAGGACCGGGTCCATTGCGTCGACAGCTTCGAGGGCTTCGAGCAACGTCGTTCGCCCTGCCGGGCCGACGGACGGTGCGACCGATTCGGCAAGGCGTTCCCGACTCGAGCTGATCGACCAGCTCGCCGTTCCAGTCGGCGTCCAGGCGCCGCCCAGTTCGCGGAGAGGCGAGTAGCAATCGGTCGCCGTCGGTGGCGTCGCCGGCGGTTCCGACCAGGCGTTGGCCCACAGGCGTCGTGGGACGCGCTCGAGACTGATGTCATGGCACGCTGCAAGCGCCGTACCGAGCTGTCCCGCCAGCATTTGCAGGTGTTCGGGCGACATGTCGCCGGGCACGGAGCCCCGGAGCCGAGTCACGGCAAAGAACGGGTACGGCGAGATCGCCGGCTCGTCCCAGCGGCCGAGCAGCTTCGAGACGAGCGGGTGGTCGACAGTTGCGTAGACGTCGCATTCGCGCTCGAGCTGCGCGACGATCGTGTGGTTGCGAGGGAACAGAAACGCGCGATCGTCGGTGAGGAGCACATGCTTCGTGGCTCCGTCGAACCGCGGCTCGATCGGCCCCGCTACCTCGCAGACCTCCCTGAATCGCTTGAGTTGCGTCGCGACGAGGACAGCGGCGACGGGTGTTTCGTCATCCATGTCGAGCCACCGACGGACGCGTTTCTCGCGGGAGTTCGTGCAACTGCCGTCTCCTGTCGACTGCCTGCGCCGCGCTCCGGTCGAAGGCGTCGGCTCCATGAAGGTTAGCTGGAGAGTGAGCCGGCCGCCGTGGGGCAGACTGCGTTGGGTGAGCATGTTCAAGCGGCGGCGTAGACCGCCTGACGGGCTGGTGGCTGAGGCGGCTCGGACTCCGGGTGGGTGGGTTTAGGAGATCGATGGGGACTGGGTCGACGATCCGAACGGTTATGTGCCGCCAGAGGCGATTCGTGGGGGTTGGCGGGTCGACGAGGCGGGGCAGCTCACCGGTGAGTTCGTGCCCAACAAGGGACACGGGCGCCCGCGGGACGATTTCGAGTTGCTCACCAAGGCAGATCATTGGCTCGACTGGCTGGGAGATCAGCCCGGGCGAGCGGTGCGCGACGGGATCGAGGAGTTGCTGGCGCAGCAGGTCGAAGGGGCCAAGGTCGAGTGGTTGAAGATCACCAAGGAGCCGAAATTCCTCACAGGTGGCAAGCCGCTGGCGGATGATCCGGGCAAGGCGCAGGTGGTGCGGACCGGTCTTGCCGTGGAGTTCGGGCTGTCGGTGGTGCGGCCGGATGGGCGGCGGGACGTGCTGACGGGAGTGTTCAGTCTGGCAGTGGCCGGGGATGGACGAGCCGTCGGCGCGTGAGAAGTCCTGGCTCGATCTGGGCGAAACAATCGACCAGGCCGGGCCACTCCTGGAGGAACGACTGCTCTCCCTCGGCTGAAGACATCAGGCCAGTCCCGACAAACTTCATCCCGCGCCACACAGATTCGCCTAGACCCCAGGAACTGTCCCGGCGCAGCACACTCCCGCCCACCCCTCACGACCCCGGTAGATGGGGGCTGGAACATACCGAGGGCTGTTAGGTGTATCTCAGAGCCCCCCTCTTGGGGTCCCTTGCGAGCGGAGGGTGTGGTTGTGGCTCAACACATAGGCGACAGATATCTCAAGACATAGGCACACGTGTCTGGCTCCACGCCCTCAGGTTGGCGTGTGCTCGAAGACGGGCCGTTCGGCCCGTCCATGATCGATGAGCACTGTCACGCTGTGGGCAGCGCGGCGTGGTCGCGGCGTCGCTGTACGACTAGGGCGATGCCGAGTCCGGCTCCCCCGAGTGCGATGCCGCCCAGGGCGCCGAGCGCCACGGAGGTCGTGTCGAGTCCCCGGCTAGCCCCAGTGCTCCTTGGCGAAGACTGGTCTCCGTACCCGGGGTAGCCGGTGCCTTCGTCCGGCCATCCGTCGGTCTGGACCTGGGCTGGCTGGTACGTGGACTCGGGTGCCCACGGACTCGCGGTGGCTTCGACCGTTGCCAGCGTAGCCGCGGCAAACGCAACGGGGAGGACCGCGATCACTGAGATCCTGTGATGCACGTGGCGACGAGATGTGGTCTTGTTCCTGGGTGCGGACATGATCCGTACTCCTGTCCTTGCGTCCGACGGGGCCGCCGCTGCTGGTAGTCCGGGTGCGCCGGCGCTTGGTGTTCCAGTTGTCGCGCGCGGCGGTATCACGCCGGTTCGACTCGGTATCACGGCGGTATCGCAGCCATTGACGCGGTGTCAGGGGAGGCAGACAGTCGAGACGTGGGTATCGACGTGCTCGGCCCGCTCATGATCGAGGGGGATCAGAAGACACTCGGACGACGTGACCGCGTTGTGGTTGCAGCGCTGTCCGTGCATCCTGGCGAGGTTGTCAGCGCCGAGCAGCTTGCTGACGTGTTGTGGGGCGAGCAGTTGCCACCGTCATGGTCGAAGGTGGTGCAGGGGTGTGTGATGCGGCTCCGCAGGGTTCTGGGAACGCACGCGATCGAGACCGTGCCGCTCGGTTACCGGCTGGCCTTACCGCTCGACGAGATCGATGCCCAGCGGTTCGACCGTGCCGTGGCTCGTGCCGGAGATCTACTGGCGGCGGGCGAACCGGAACGGTCCGCGCTGGTTCTCTGCGACGCCTTGACTTTGTGGAGGGGTCCGCCGTTGACGGAGCTGGACGGCTGGGATGCCGCCCGGATCGAGGCATCGCGACTGACCGAGCTGCGGGGCGCGGCCGAGGAGCTGTACGTCGAGTCGGCTCTGCGATCGGGTCAGCATGACAAGGTGCTGGCCAAGGCCCAGGCGCTGGTCGCCGAGGAGCCATTACGTGAACGACGCTGGATCCTGTTGGCCACGGCGCAGTACCAGTCCGGCCGTCAGAGTGAGGCACTGCGAACGATCCACCGACTGCGCAGTGTGCTGAACCGCGACCACGGCCTCGATCCCAACCCCGCCATCGACGCCTTGGAGGAGGCGATCCTGCGGCAGGACCCGTCCTTGGTGGCGGAGAGCGCGCCGCCGGAGCCGAGCCCGATCTGCCCCTACCCGGGCTTGAAGCCGTACGGCGTGGATGACGCGGACAGCTTCTTCGGTCGCGACTCCGACATCGCGGCCTGTCTGCACAGGCTGTCCGAACACTCGGTCCTCGCCGTCGTTGGACCGTCCGGCTGCGGCAAATCCTCATTGGTGCAGGCTGGTGTGGCGGCAGCGTTGCACCGCGATCGTCTGCGGGTCGTGGTGATGACCCCGGGACAACATCCGGTTGCCGCGTTGGCGGCCGCGATGCCCGGTGCGGGGCCTCCGCCGGTGCTGCTCGTGGACCAGTGCGAGGAGGTCTTTTCGCTGTGCCAGGACGCCACCGAGCGTGCAACCTTCCTGACCGCCCTCAGCGCCCATTGGGCGGTGGCCCCGCTGATCATGTCGATCCGCGCCGATCGGCTCGCCGATGTCTCCTCCTATCCGGACTTCGCCCGGATCATCGAGCAGGGGCTTTACCTGCTACCCGGCATGACCGAGACCGATCTGCGGGCAGCGATCGAAGAGCCCGCTCGGCTGGCGTCGCTGGTCATCGAACCGGGGCTGGTCGATCTGCTGATCAACGAGGTGGCTGACCAACCGGGCGCGCTCCCGCTGATGTCGCACGCCCTCCGCGAGACCTGGCAGCGTCGCGAGGGCCGCACGCTCACCGTCGCCGGCTACAACGCCTCGGGTGGGATCCGTGGCGCAGTCGCTCAGTCCGCCGAAGAAGTCCACGAACGAATCTCGCGCAAGGAGCGGAGGGTCTTACGCGCTTTGCTGATGCGCTTGGTCGCCCCGGGTCCGGAAGGCGATCCCGTCTGTAGCCGCCTGCCGCGCCGGCTGGTCGTCACCCGTCCGATGGACGTGGTGATGATCGACCTGTTGGTGGCCTCGAGGCTGGTCACCAGCGACGCCGGCGTCGTCGAGATTGCTCACGAATCGTTGGTTCGCGCCTGGCCACGTCTGCGTGGGTGGCTTGAGGAGGACCTGGAAGGCCAGCAGATCCTGCACCACCTCGCCGGTGCCGCCGACTCCTGGAACAACCTGGGCCGACCTGAGAGCGAGCTCTACCGTGGGGTTCGTCTCGCCAAGGCACTGGACTGGCAAGACCGTACGCCGCCGACGCTGACTCGGGCCGAGGACGAGTTCCTTGCCGCGAGCAAGCGATTGTCCGAGACGGAGCTGCACGAGGCCGAACGCCGAGCGCGCCTGCAACTCAGGATCAACCGACGGCTCCGCGCCGCCCTCACCACCGGGGCCGTCCTGCTGGCCGGCGCGCTGATCGCGGGGCTGGTCGCCGCTCGGCAGGCAGACCGTGCTGAGCAGGCGGCGACCAGCGCCGAGCAGGCGGCGACCAGGGAACTGGCGCGCCAGGTCGGGGCCCGGGCGCTGCTGATCGAGGACATCAGCCACTCTTTACTGCTCGCGGCACAGGGCGTTCGCCTCGACGATTCCGCAGAGACACGGGCCAACCTGGTGGCCGCGATGAACAGGCGACCGCACTTGATGCGGTCCACCCCTGCACCCTTCGGCAAGATCCAAGACCTCGAGATCTCAGCCGATGGCAGCCGGATCATCGCCGGCGACAACAACGCAACCGTCCATCTCTACGGAGCCCGACCAGGGGATGTCCGCCACTCGTACAGCTTTGGTCCGGTACCGGCGGGCGCGGAATTCTTCGCCACAGCAAGGTTCAGCCCGGACGGCCGCCAGGTCGCCGCGATCGCTGGAAACACCCAGGAAGACGGGGCCGATCCGCAGTGGCCACTCCGGCTCCTGCGCGCCGACACCTTGGAACCGGTGACGACGCTGCCCGCCCCCGCCGAGATCGGCGACGTGCGCTTCGCCGGCCTGGCCTTCAGTGCAGATGGTCGCTATCTGGCCGCGGACGTCACGAGGCGATTCTCGCTCGGAGCATTCGGGCTGGTCTGGGATCTCCATGCGCTTGATCGGCCACCACAGAAGGTTGCTCTCAGTCCTGGTTCCGAGCATCTCGACATCAGCTCCGATGGTCGAACCCTCTACGGCCAGCAACCGCTTACTGCATACTCGGTCGCCACCGGAAAACGGTTGTGGCAACGGCCTGATCTCGGTGGTGGTCCCATCTGGGACTCGACAATCGGCGGTCCCACCATCGCTCTCAGCCAGAGCGGCGACCGGCTGGCATTTCAGCATCCTGGCCCCGTTCGGACCGACAGGACCACGACAACTGTGGTTGACGCGCGTACGGGCCGGACGGTCAGTGTGCTGCGCAGCCCCGCCGATCCACCGCGCGCTTCGGCCTTCTCCGGTGACGGCAAACTGCTGGCCACGGCTCATTCCGGCGGCGAGGTCGTCATCTGGGACGTAGCCAGTGGCACTGCAGCCGAGCGGATCAAGACCACAGAAGTCTCATGGGCAGTCGCCTTCAGCCCGGACGCGCGGATGCTGTACACCGGTGGCGATGACGGCATCCTGCGCAGCTACGATCTCGGCGGGCAGCGGCCGTACCTTCGCTCCACACAGACCGTTCCGCCGCGTCACTACCTGCATGTCCTTGCCTCCGACAACGGTCAGCGCATCGCCTACGTGTGGCGAGCGGGTGGGACGTCCTGGGTGAGCATTGCCGACGCGACCACCGGTGGCGTGACGACACCGACCCGCCTCGACCTCGACCTCGAGGCAGGAGCAAGAACGCCGGTGGCCTGGCACCCGAACGGACAAGAGTTAGCCGTCCACGACCTGACGACGATCAAGACCATCGACGCCCGGACCGGCAAGGTGGAGAAAGAAGCAAGCGCTGTCGTCTACACGGTGGGATACGTCGATCACGGCAACCGGATCGTCACGGGCCGGCCGGAAGGTACCGCTTACTTCGACGCGGACCTGTCGGCCGCGGTCGAGACCTCAACTTTCACGACAGACTGCTGCGTCGCGTCGTCGAACGATGGTCAGACTGCGGTGCTCTTCGAGGATGACGCGGGATTCTCCCGGCAGAACCTGCGAATCGTCCGCCCGGCGACCGACCAGGAGGTACGGACGCAACGTCTGCCCCTTCGGCTCAACGCCGCTGCATTCGCCCCCGATGGTCGACTGATCGCGGGCACCGGCGCCGACGGCGGAGTGGTCACCATCGATGCGCAGTCGGTCGCGATCAAGCGTGCAGCGGCGACCGGACACAACGGCGAGGGCCTGAGCGTCCGCTTCTCACCTGACAGCGCACGCATCGTGACCGCGGCGGCGGATGGCACCGTCAGCCTGTGGGACGCTCGAACCCTCCATCTCCTGGGCACGATCGCGATCTCCACCGAAGGCGAGCCAGTCGCTGTTTCCGCGAACTTCACCGACGGCAGCGACATCGTCACAATCGTGGCGTACGACGGCAAGACCTACCAGTGGGACACGCGCATCAACCAGACCATTGCCGACGCCTGCGCCATGGCGGGTCGCAACCTGACCCCCGACGAGTGGACCCAGGCGTTCGGCAACCGCCCGTACGAGGAAACGTGCCCCTGAGCAGCGACCGGCTCGGCGCTCAGCGCCTCGTCTCGTACCTGGTCAGGACCACGCCGCCGGGAAACGTCCGCGTCTCCACGAGGTCCAGGTCCACCCAGCTGTCGAGCGCGGTGAAGAACGGTGTGCCGCCGCCCACCAGCACCGGATGGGTGACGATCTCGTACTCGTCGACCAGCCCGGCCCGCATGGCCGCCCCAGCGAGCGCGGCGCCACCGACCCTTATCGGCTCGCCGTCGTCGGCCTTGAGTCGGGTGATCTCCGCTACGGCGTCGCCGGTGACCAGGCGGGTGTTCCAGTCGACCTTGTCGATCGTCGAGGAGAACACCACCTTCGGCGTGTCCCGCCAGTTCCGCGCGAACTCGATCTGCGCCGGGGTGGCGTCGGGCTGCTGGTCGCCGGTCGGCCAGTGGGAACTCATCGCCTCCCACAGCTTGCGCCCGTACATCAGCAGCCCGATCGCCAACTCCTGGTCGAGCCAAAACTGAAACAGTTCGTCGCTCGGCCTGCCCCAGCCGATGTCGTCGCCGGGCGCGGCGACGTAGCCGTCCAGGGTCAGGTTCATGCCGTAGATCAGTTTCCGCATGGCGCCAGTGCCTTTCTGTCAGTCCGGCGGGCTTTCTCCGGCCGGCCGTCACCCCTACTACGAACGCCTCACTCCGGATCCGACAGGTCATTGGAAGAAACTCACGAGGCTTCTCCGTCGGCGCCTCTACGGCAGTGCCACTTGCTGGTCACCATTCCGGTCAGACCCGCGATCGTGGTTGTTCAGGAGAGGGAGTCGCTGGTGGATTCGTGGTGGTGACGCTTGTAGTGGCGGGCTGCTCGGGCTCGGTTGCCGCAGGAGGGTTTGCACCATTCCTGCCGGCCGTGGCTCTTGACGAAATAGCGTACGCAGCGTGGCGCGGTGCAGGATCGCAGGTGCGTGCGCTGTGGGCCACTGAGGAAGTCGATGGCCGCACGGGCCAAGGCTGCGACGAGCCGAACCTGTGCATTGTTCTCCGCCGACAGCAGGCGGGCGGCGGGGGTTCCGTCGGTGGGCCAGTTCAACTGCGGGGCAACCAGCTCCCGGGCTGCGGCCGCGTTGAGATCGGCTATCGCCTGGTCGGCGGGCATGAGGCGATGCGCATCTGCTGGGCTCGGGGGAGCGGGGCTGACTGTCCGCGCGAACAACGCCCGTACGGCGCGCCGGAGCTCGATGATCCCGAGTCTGAGTGGTTCATCCGCTGTCAGATCGTCAGGCGAGATGTCCCCGGCCAGCAGCTCTGCCTGCGCGTGGATCCAGCGACTTGTTCCTTCGATCGTGGCGAGATCGTCGACGACGCCACCCTGCCCGTCGTGGCGGATCGTGCTCGCCAGTTCCAGTGCCAGCCAGCGCTCCATTCGCCATCCCTTCCGTCGCCGCATCGTCGTCAAATCACTTGATCAGCTCGCTCGCAACAGCCTACGGTCTCTAACGGCAATCTGAAAACTTCCATTAGAGTCCGGGCTTCGGAGTTGTCCCGGCGATCAAGAGGAGACAGCGACATGACGGCGCTCTTTGCACAGATCAGCGACCTCCACCTGGACGGCAGCGATCGGGCGACCCGACGGGCCGTCCGCGTCATGGATTACCTGAGGGCTCTGCCCCGACAGGTTGACGCTCTGCTGGTCACCGGCGACATCGCCGATCACGGTGAGGAGGCCGAGTACGAGGAGGCGGCTCAGATCCTGACCACCGACTTCCCGGTGCTCACCTGTCCCGGGAACCACGACGCGAGGCCGGCGTACCGCAAGTCATTGCTCGGTGAGGCACCGAGCGACGGCCCGATCAATCAGGTTCACCACATCTCGGGCACGACCATCCTGATGTGCGACGTCACCATCCCGGGTCGCGATGAGGGCCGGCTGGACGACCAGACAATCGGCTGGATCGAGACCACCCTCGGTGCCCTCCCGCGAAACGCTCCGGCGCTGCTGGCTTTCCATCAGCCGCCGGTCGTGCTGCACCACCCCCTGGCGGACTCAGGCATGCTCGAACATCCCGGACAACTGGCCGGCCTGCTCGAAGCACATCCGCAGATTGCCGCCGTCATCACCGGCCACGCGCACACCGCGGCGGCATCGATCTTCGCCGCCCGGCCCCTGATCGTCGGGCCGGCGATCACCTGGACCTTGCGCCTGCCGTGGGAGGGTGACCAACCCGCAGACCTCGAGCAGCCGCCCGGCCTCGCTTTCCACATCCTCGACGACAACGCTCGCCTGACCACCCACTACCGCGTCGTCCTCTGATGCTGCTCGAACGCGCTGGAGCCATCGTGGTCCATCCCTACGCGGTCGCGGGATTTCTGGCTGCCGTCTTCCCCTTGATCGCCACTCCCGGAGCCAGCCTGGCGCTGCTGATCCACCATGTCACCGACAAAGGACGCCGCCAGGCCCTGCCTGTCATCCTCGGCACCGCCACCGGTCTGTACATCCACGCCACTCTGGCGATCGCCGGCCTGTCAGCCCTGGTCATGCGCTCGAGCCAGGCGTTCGCGGCCGTCAAGCTCGTCGGTGCCGCCTACCTCATCGGCTTGGCCCTGTGGACTTGGCGTTCCGCCAGGCTGCACTCCGCACCCACACCCTCGCGTCGGCGACTGCCGAAGCGGGTGGACTCGATCTACGCCCAAGCGTTGCTCGCCAACGTCCTCAACCCGAAGGCGGCCTCGATCTACTTGACGCTGGTGCCCCAGTTCATAGCACCCCGGCAATCCTTCGGTGGCCAGATCCTCACCCTGGCCACTGCCCACGCGCTGCTGATCATGATCTGGCTGATGACCTGGACCTTCCTCATCCGGCGCGCCTCACACACCCTCCAGAAACCCCGCTTCAAACAGGCAGTCGCCAGGACCACGTCCCTGGTACTCCTAACCCTCGGAATCCGAAGCGCCGCCACCTAGAGACACAGCGCCAGTTGGGTGCGGGCCCGTTGATGTAGGGGTTGCATGCATTCTGCATGGGCAGCCGACACTGACCGATCGCAATCGGACACACCGGACACAATGCCCGGCAACCTACGGCGGCAGGTTTCCGCAGGTCAGTGCGACTCTCTGGACTGTTTGAGCGGAGGGTGTGGGCGGAGGGTGTGGGATTCGAACCCACGATGACGGTCACCCGCCATACCGGTTTTCAAGACCAGCGCACTCGGCCACTATGCGAACCCTCCAGGCGACGTGGTCGCCGATCGTTGAGGATAGCAATGCGCGTGCGGGGGCGGGGGTTGGCCGGTAGGGTCTCGGCAGAGGCGGACGGGCCGCCTGGGGTACGGACGGAGGTGAGGGCAATGTCCAGGTCGTTCGAGGACATGGCACACACCGTCCGGTCGGCGCGCTGATCTGCGGCTGACCGGGCCGGTTGCCGGCGTCGGAGTGACGTCGGTCGTTCCGGTTGTTCCGTCATGCCCTCTGGAGCTCTCGTATGCCTTCCGTCCGTACGTTCCTGCTGCCGTCCGAGCTCGGATCCGACTTCCGCAAGATCTGGCCGGCCGCGATCATCTCGAACCTCGGCGACGGCGCCATGCTCGCCGCCGGCCCGTTGCTGGTCGCATCGATCACCACCGAGCCGGCCGCTGTCGGTGCGGCCGCCTTCGTCCAGCAGTTGCCCTGGCTGCTGTTCGCCCTGTTCAGCGGTGCTCTCGTCGACCGACTCGACCGCCGGCTGATGATCGTTGCCGCTGACACCTTTCGCGCGATCGTCATCGGCGCCCTCGGTGCCGCCGTACTGCTCGGCACCGCACCCCTGTGGGCGATCTACGTCGCCCTCTTCCTCCTCGGTACGGCGGAGACGCTCGCCGACAACGCATCCGGGGCGCTGCTGGTGGACGCCGTACCGAAAGTGCATCTGGGCAAGGCGAATGCGCGCCTGTTCGCCAGTGGCACAGTGCTGCAGCAGCTCGGTGGTCCGCCGCTTGGTGCTTTGCTGTTCGCGGTCGGGGCCGGGGTGCCGCTCGTGTTCAACGCCGTCACCTTCGGCGCCGCGGCCGCTCTGATCGCGCGAGTCGCCGTACGTCCGTTGCCGACCGAGCCCGCAGGTACGGCGATCTGGGCCGAAGTACGCGAGGGAGTCCGCTGGCTGTGGCAGCACGCGGGTGTACGGACGTTGGCGTGCTCGATCCTGGTCATGAACATCACCTTCTGCGCCGCGTTCGCAACCTGGGTGCTCTACGCGCGGGAACGGCTCGGGCTGACCGAGACGCAGTTCGGCCTGCTGGTGTCGGTCGGAGCGATCGGCGGCGTCCTCGGCATGCCTGTGTACCACGTGCTCGAGCCGCGGGTCGGCTCGCTGACCCTGCTGCGGGCCGGGCTGGTCATCGAAACGACGGTCCACCTCATCCTGGCGCTCACCCGGAGTCCGTGGGTGGCCGGCGCGACCATGGCGGTGTTCGGCGTACATGCGGTGGTATGGGGCATCGTGTCGACCACCGCGAGGCAGTTGGCGACGCCAGAGCCGCTGATGGGCCGAGTCAACAGCGTGTACCTGCTGGCGTCGGTTGGTGGCGCTGCGATCGGCTCCGCGCTGGGTGGCGCACTCGCGCAGCGGTTCGGACTGGCTGCGCCGTTCGCGATTGCCTTCGTGGCGATGGTGCTGATGACGGCCGTCGCGTGGCGTCCGCTACGGCACGTGTCCGTACGTCGGGTCGTCGCAGCGGACTGAAGGGGCACGAAAACGGCTGGAGGCACTCGGCAACCGTTTGCTACTGTTTTCGGCCGAGAGCCCCAACTGTAGTCAGGGGAACGCCCCTGGTGGAGTGGTCTCGTAGCCAGCGCTGCGAGTGGGCCGAGTCGATGCGATCGGAGCACTCTGTCATGCCTACAGCCACGTCCCTCGGCCTCCCGAACGTCCGCGGCCGCCTACCGCTGCTCGCCGGTCTGGCAATCGACTCGTTCGGCGGCGGCTGCGCCGGACCGCTTCTGCTGCTGTTCTTCGTGCGGGTCGTCGACATCCCACTCGGGACGGCGGGAGTCCTGCTGACCGTCGCGACGCTCTTCTCGATCGCAGCACCGGCCGCAGTGGCTGTGGTGATCGACAAGGTCGGGCCGCGGAACCTGGTGGTGGGCGCACAGTTCGCGCAGGGGCTCGCGTTCACCGGCTTCTTCTTCGGCCGGTCGGTGTGGCTCGTGTTCCTGTGCGCATTGCTGACGACCAGCGGCCAGCGCGTGTTCTGGTCCGCGATCTTCAGCCTGCTGGCCGATGTCGCCGACGAGGGCGACCGGGACAGGTGGTTCGGGCTCGGGGGCATGATGCAGGCCGCCGGGTTCGGCCTCGGCGCACTGGCTGCCGGAGCGCTGCTGGCCATCGGCGGCGATGCGCCGTTCCTGATCGCAATGGCGGTCAACGCGGTGACGTTCTACCTGGCCGGCTTCCTGCTGCTGCGTCTGAACCCGGCTCACCACCGTCGCGCCGTTCAGGACACCGGACCGGCGCCACTGCTGCGCAAGGACAAGGCGTTCCTGGTGCTGATCGGCGCCAACACGTTGCTGGCCCTCTGCACGATGCTGCTGGGCGTCGGACTACCGGTGTACGTCGCTGAAGCGTTGCCGGCACCCAAGTGGTTGATCGGTGTCTTGCTGGCCGCGGTGTCCGTCGTACTGGCGACCGGGCAGACCCTGGTGGTGCGGCATACCGAGAAGCGTCGCCGTACCAACGTGATCATCGTTGCCGGTGTGGCGTGGGCGGTGTGGGGACTGCTGATGGCCTCGCTGCTGCACGTGCCGACCGCACTGGTCGTGCCGGGGTTGATCCTGGCGACGGCGGTGTTCGCGTTTGGCGACGTACTGCACGCGGCGACCGGCAACGCGCTCGCGGCGGCGGTGGCGCCGGTGGTGGGGAACGGGAAGTACCTCTCCTACTGGCAGTACTCCTTCACCTTCGCCAGCATCCTGGCGCCGGCGTACTTCGCTCAGCTCTTCGAGGCCCAGCACGAGCTGCCGTGGCTGGGCATCTCCGCCCTGGCCCTGATCGCGGCCGCCGCCATCCTCATCCTCGATCGGGTCTTCCCCCACTCGACCACCCAGCGCCAGTGACTCCCGCCTACCTGTCGGTGGCCGGTGATAGGCCAGACAGGTAGGTGTTCCTCGAGGAGAGGAGAGTCATGCGGTGGACAGAGCTGGAGTCGAATCAGCCGCGGTTGGCTGAGCTGGGGCGTGACCGGCTGCTCGGGCCGGGCGTCGTACTCGTCGGGACCGTCCGGCGCGACGGCACGCCACGCATCAGCCCGGTGGAGCCGTGGATCATGGCCGGGGATCTCTGGTTGTCGATGATGTGGGGCTCGACCAAGGCGAAGGATCTCGGCCGTGATCCACGTGTCCTCGTGCACAGCGTCATCACCAGTCGCGACGGCAGCGAGGGCGAGTTCAAGGTCCGTGGACAAGCGCGCGGCGAGGACGACGAGTCGGTGCAGCGCCAGTACGCCGAGGAGGTGGCGGCCAGCCTGGGCTGGCGACCTGTGCCGGGGCAGTTCCACCTGTTCGCGGTGGACATCTCCGACGTCACCTTCGTCCGGTACGTCGAAGCCACCGGCGACCAGTTCGTGACGCGCTGGCCGGCCGGACGCGAGTTCGTACGGCGCGGGACCGGAGCAACCACGGTAGGCGACCCCGAGCCATACCAGGACCTGCTCCGACCCGCCACGGAGAGTTGAGCGAGCCCGGTTGTTGTCTCGCGTCGAAGGTCTGACGCACATGTTATGTCTCAGGACATCGGTGACGGTTCTTCATCGAGACATCGGTGACGCTTTCGGGGGTGTTGGTGGTGACACTTCGGTGAGTCGGCGGGGTCGGTGATACCTGGGGCCGGTCGACTGCGCCGGTGTCGAAGAACGAGTTTGTTGATCCTCGTGTCCGTCTCGCGATCACGCAGTGGCCGGTTGATGCGCCGCGTGGGGCGGTGACGTCCTTTTGTGCCGAGCACGGCATCTCGCGTAAGACGTTCTACGAGATCCGGCGGCGCAGTCTCACCGACGGGCCGGCGGCGGCGTTGGAGCCGAGGTCGCGGCGGCCGAAGTCGAGCCCGTCGAGGCTGGCCGATGAGGTCAGACAGCAGGCGATCGGGGTCCGGGCTGCACTCGAGCAGTCCGGGCTGGACTGCGGTCCGATCAGCGTGCACGACAAGATGCACGCGATGGGCCTGGAGGTGGTGCCTTCGATCGCGTCGCTGGCCCGGATCTTCCGCGAGGCCGGAGTGGCCCGGCTGGAACCGAGGAAGAAGCCGAGGGCGGCGTGGCGCCGGTTCGTGTATCCGGCCCCGAACGCCTGCTGGCAACTCGACGCCACCGAGTACGTGCTCACCCGCGGGCGCAGATGCGTGATCTTCCAGCTCATCGACGACCACTCCCGCTACGCGCTCGCCTCCCACGTCGCGTGGAGCGAGACCTCCGAGGCCGCGATCGCTGTGTTCGACAAGGCCGTGGCCGCCCACGGCGTGCCCCAACGGCTGCTGTCGGACAACGGGTCCGCGCTCAACCCGTCGCGGCGCGGACTCCTGGGCCGGTTCGTCGTTCACCTGATGGCCCTGGGCGTGGAGCCGATCACCGGCAAGCCCTACAAACCGACCACTCAGGGCAGGAACGAGCGCTTCCACCAGACCCTGTTCCGCTACCTCGACAAACAGCCGCTGGCCACCGACCTGGCCCAACTGCAGGCCCAGGTCGACACCTTCGACCACATCTACAACACCCAGCGACCCCATCAAGGACTGCCCGGCCGCGTCACACCCCTGACCGCCTGGCAGGCCACCGCGAAGACCGAGCCACCTCGCCCCACCCGCGACCTGATCCGCCGCCCCGCCAGCCCGCCCCGACCCACCCGGACACCGGTGCCCACCGACCTGCCCGACGGCACCGTCATCAAGAAACTGGCCAGCAACGGCGTCTTCATGCTCGACAAGGTCCAGTACATGGTCGACGGGCGACGAGGCTTCCAGCAGGTCCTCGTCATCACCGCCGGCAACAAGATCACCGTCGCCGACCTCGACGGCGAAATCCTCATCGAGCACACCAGACCCGCACCCGGAGTCAGATACGTCGGCAACGGCCGCCCCAGCGGTCCACGCCAAGATCCCTGAATCGTCACCGATGTCCTGACACATCCAGTGTCACCGATGTCCTGATCCAGAACCGTCACCTATGTCTTGAGACATCACAAAGGTCTGACGCACAGCAGTTGCAGGCAATCGAACATCTGTTCTAATGTTTTCCCAGTTCGCGGTTCTCCACCCCGGACGTCCGGCCGGCCGAACCTCCCACCTCCGATGTGGACCGGCTCTCCGGACACCGCCGCCCGGGTAGTGAGGGCCCGGGCTGTGGAGATCCGCACACGATCGGGTACAGGCTCACGAAGGACAGGTGATGCTCAACGGAGGGACAGCGCGCGATGCTGCTCGAACACCGCGGCCGACGACCGGTCGTGCCCGAATCCGCTTATGTCGCACCATCCGCAGTCCTCTGTGGCGCCGTCGTTCTGAGCGAGGGCAGCAGAGTCCTGCACGGTGCCGTACTGACCGCGGAGAACGGTGAGATTCAGGTCGGTGCGAACAGCGTGGTGATGGAGAACGCCCTGGTGCGCGGCCGGGCGAGTCATCCCACTCTGCTCGGCGACGCGGTCCTGGTAGGTCCCCATGCACACGTCAACGGCGCCACGGTCGAGGACGAGGTCTTCATCGCCACGGGCGCCGCGTTGTTCCCCGGTTCTGTCGCCGGCGCGGGCGCGGAACTCCGGATCAACAGCGTGCTGCACGTGAACTCGCGCCTGGAACCCGGCACGGTCCTCCCGATCGGATGGATCGCCGTCGGCGACCCGGCCCAACTCTTCGCCCCCGATCGGCACGAAGAGTTCTGGCCCATCCAGCGCGACCTGGACTTCCCCGGCACCGTCTACAACGTCCCCCGCGGAACGCCGATGCGCGACATCATGAGCCGCCAGTCGACCTTCTACGGCAGCCACCAGTCGGACCGGGAGCTACCTAGCCCGGACTGAGTACGCCCGGCTGTTCGGTCGACTGTGGTCGGCTCGGGCGGTGGGGCGCGGAGGTGCGCTCTGCGCCCATGCCGGCCAGGACGACGAAGGCGATGCCGAAGACGGGGAGCAGACCCGGCATCTGATGAAGGATGAGCCAACCGACGAGGAGGGCCAGCGCTGGTTCCAGACTCATGAGGGTGCCGAACACGCCTGCGTCGAGGCGGCGCAGGGCCAAGTACTCCAGGGTGAACGGGATGACCGGGAGCAGGAGGGCCAAGCCGAAGCCGATGGCAACCAGATCCCAGGTCATCAGCGGGATCGTGCTCGGCCCGGCAACGACTGTCGCGACCACGGCAGCGACCGGGATCGACACGCCCAACCCCTGAAGGCCGGAGACGTTGTCGCCCACGTGCTGGGTGAGCAGGATGTACGCCGCCCAGCAGACCGCTGCGCCCAGTGCGAATAAGACGCCGAGCACATCCAGCGACCCGCCGACCGGCACACCCCCAGCCGAGCCATGCGCCGACGACGCCGAGCCGCCGACGAACCGCCACGGCTGGGTCAGCAGCATCACCCCGACGAACGCCAGTGCGGGCCACACCAGCCCGGCCCGCCGTCCCCCGAGGCCGCGCAGGCCAGGGATGCGGACCGCGGAGGGTTGCCGCGCGTTGCGTACGACGGCGACGCTCAGCGGGCCGAGGAACTCCAGGGCGCTGGCCACGCCGAGCGGGATCCGGGCGGCCGCTGCCATGAAGAGAAGCGTCACGCCGGCAGTTGCGATCCCCAAGCCGACGGCAGCGAGGAGGGAGCGGCGATCGAACGAGCGGAGGCGGGGACGGAACAGGACCAGCACGATCACGGCCGCGAAGGACAACCGCAGCCACGCCGCGCCCTCGGGGCCGAGGCGGTCGAACAGGCTGACCGATACGGAGAGGCCGAGCTGGACGCAGCTCATCGACATGACGGCGAACGCCACGCCGGTGCGGCTCTCACGGGTGCTCATGCACTCCAGTGAAGCTCGGGAGTCCGTTCGCGTCCACGTGAGAATCATGGACATACCGTTCGGGATCACTGAACAATGTAGGCATGGATGTACGACGTCTCGAGCTCCTGCTGGCGTTGTCCCGGCTGGGGTCCATGCGAGCCGTCGCGGAGACCCTCGGTGTGACCACCTCGACGGTCTCCCAGCAGATCGCCGCGCTCGCCCACGAGGTCGGCACGCCGCTGCTGGAGCCCGACGGACGCCGCGTCCGGCTCACCCCGGCCGGGCAGCGATTGGCCGGGCACGCGGTGGACATCGTCGCCGCGGTCGAGGCAGCCCGTGCTGACCTCGATCCCTCGGCGAAACCGGCTGGAACGGTTCGCGTGGCCGCGTTCCACACCGCGATCCGGGACACAGTGCTGCCCGTCGTCCAGCGGCTCGCCTCCGCGCATCCCGACGTACGGCTGGAGATCCAGGAGCAGGAGCCGCCCGAGGCGCTGACGCTGCTCGAGCGTGATCAGGTCGACCTGGCAGTGAGCTACGACTACAACCTGGCACCTGCGAATGTCGACCCTGGCCTCGAGATCACCCGGCTATGGCAGGCGACGTGGGGACTCGGCGTGCCCTCTCGCTCCCGGCGTACCTCGGGAACGGCGGCGGAGGTGGCCGCTGTGTTCGCGGACAGCGACTGGATCGTGAACTCCCGCCACGCCGGGGACGAACAGGTCGTGCGCGCGATCGCCTCGCTGGCGGGCTTCGAGCCACGCATCACGCACCGCGCCGACAGCCTCCCGCTGGTCCGGGACATGATCGTCGCGGGCCTTGGCGTCGCATTGCTGCCGACCGGCAGCCTGAAGGCCCCTGGCATCTCGGTACGCCGGTTGCGCGATCCGGTGCCGATGTTCCGCACGTACACACTCACCCGCCGCGGCCGAGGCGGATGGGCTCCACTGGCGTTGGTCCGAGGACTGCTCGAGCAGCAGCGGCGAGCGCCGGACGCGGTCAGCTGGACGTGATGCTGTGCAACTGGAAGCGGCGGACCGTGGCCGGCGCGGTGCCCGCACACGTCAGCTTGGCGTCGACCGTGTCGAGATGTGCCGACACCTCGACGGTGAGCAGATCGGCGTCGGGCAACGCGAGATCCACCTGCCAGTGATGGCCGGCCAGTTCACGAACAGCTCTGGGACGAAGCTCATGGACGAGTAGTGAGTGCCCTGCCGCTCGAGCGAAGTGTTGCGCGGCCTGGACCGGTGGGACGAACGCACCCGATCCACGCAGCAGATCCGGCACCACCCGCCCTTCGTCGTGATGCTTGGCGAGTTCGACCGCGCGAGCAACCGGAACATGTCCGTAGAACAACCCCTGCGGCAGTACGACGACGTTCGCGGCGAACCGGTCACCTCCGACGTGGCTGCACTCCCACGTCCGCTCCGGATACGCGCCGGCCAGCGCAGCCGCAACCGGCCGGCCACGTACGGCGCAACACGCGTCGTGCCGTCCGTGCGTGCAGACGAGGTACAGCGGCTCACGACTGACCGGTCCTGGTTCAGCGTCGCCGCGCAGGACGTGCAGCAGATGCTCATCTGACGGAAGCTCGCCCCACCGGACCGACTCGCGCCGCGGCCGGCAGTCGGCCAGTGCGTACCGGCGCGGAGCCGATCGGTCCAACCGTCCGTAGCGTCTGATCAGCGCGGGCCGGTACCCCAGCTGCCGGCAGAGCCGCGCGACCTCCGCACCCAATCCCTCGGGCTGGAGTGCGGTCAGAGCGTCCCGCGACCAAGCGACACGGGATTCGATCAGCAGCCAGCGCTCCGCGGGTGGCGCGGTCGCGACCAGCGAGTCGCCACGGCGGTCCGCCATCGCCGCACAGCCCGTGTCGGCCCGGTAGCGACGGTCAATCACCACGCCAGCCATGCTCACCCCACGTCACCGTTGCCCTCCGCAACTACCGGCTGTAGTTTACGCGTCGGCGATGAGGACGGCTTCGGTGAGGAGGCGGCGGACGAGGACGAGCTGGTCGGCCTCGTCGAGACCGGGCAGGTCGCCAACCTTGTGGTCGCTCCCCGCGCACAGTTGCACGACAGCATCGCCGGTGACTGCCGGTAGCGTGATCGTCCGGTCTGGCAGTTGCAGCACGACCGGGTCCCCGACGACGACCCGGCAGCGCAGACCGGTCCGGAGGCGGACCGTCGTACCCACGCCCAACGAGGCGATGGAGGCGGCGTGCGCCAAGGGTCCGAGTGGCGCGGGGCGGTTGGCAGACCAGGTACGGCGCCGGAGCCGGGCAGCCAGGTCCTCTGGAGTCGTCGATCGGATCTGCTGAGCGAAGAGGTCCGCCACCTCGGGCAGGACTGCTCTGAGTTGCTCCGGGTCGCCCGGATCGAATCCGAGAGGCAGAGCACCGCGCAGCGATGGCTCGTTCGCGGCAGCTGCGGCAAGCTCCTGCACGAGCAGGTAGCGAGTCATGGTGTGCAGTCCGACCGTCAGATGCGCACTGACTCCGCCCAGAGCCTTGGCCGAGTGCAGGAACCCCCGCGGTACATACAGCGCGTCACCGGGCCTCAGCACCTCATCAACGACCGGTGCCTTGTCACGAGCCGCAGCTGCGACCGCTTGGGAGTGGTCCGTCCACGGCTGGTCGCGGAGTGGGTCCACATGCACCGGCTCATGGACAGTCCAGTGCTTCTCGCCCGCCACCTGCAGCACGAACACATCATGGACGTCGTAGTGCGCGGAGAACCCCTGTGACTCGGCAGGGGTGATGTACGCGTTGATCTGCACCGGGTGACCAGCGTCGACCGACAGTTGGGTGGAGAAGTCGACCAGAGCCGGCCAGGTGCGGTGCAGGGCCTGCAGTACGACGGTGTGGCCGCTCGCGAACAGCGCAGCGACTTTGTCGTCGCGGACCTGGTCGGCGATCTCCGCTCCGGCACCGCCCGACCCGGTGAACTGTCCGTCGCCGACGACCGCACCGTTCTTGGCGATCCGCAGGAACGGCGTGCGGAGGCCGCGGCGCGACAGCAGCTCGTCCGCAGCCTCCAGGCTGAACAGGTCGTCGTACGGCGCGGGCAGGTCCGGGCCGTGGGACAGCAGAGCCCGCGAACCCCAGTAGGAGGTCGCGAACTCGTCCAGATCACCTGCCACACAGCGCCGGAGAGCCGGACGCTCGTCAGGCTGCGAACCGGCTCCCGGCACCGTCGTCACCAACTTCCAGAACCTCCACTGGCTCCGCCGTCGGCACCACCGTCGGTCGCGTTGGAATCGGCACCGCCGTCCGCCGGACCCTCGCCACCTCCAGCACCACTATCCGCGCCGCCGTCAGCTCCACCATCACTCATGCCAGGTGAGGCTCCGCCGTCCGCCGGTTCCTCGCCGCCACCAGCGCCACCGTCCGCGCCGCCGTCCGCACCGCCGTCACTCACGCCAGACGATGCTCCACCGTCCGCCGGCCCTTCGGCGCCGCCCGCGCCACCATCCGCACCCCCGTCACTCATGCCAGCCGTCGCACCGCCGTCCGCCGGTCCTTCAGCGCCTCCGGCACCACCATCCGCGCCGCCGTCGGCACCGCCATCCGTCCCACCTACGGTCGCGCCACCGTCCGCCAGACCTTCGCCACCTTCGGACGAAGTCGTCATGTCGTCGTCGTTCAGACCCATTGTGCTGCTCCCTTCGCGAATGACCAGACGAGTGCCGGCGGGGCGAGCAGGGCACTCTGCGACCATCCTGTGCGCAAAGTGCAGGTGGACTAAACCCCTCGCGGGTTACAGCGACGAATCGGTTCGACGGCGAACGCCGCACGGCTCCGAACGGGGGTCAGGTCGTGAGGTCGCGCCACACCTTCGCGAAGGCGTCGGTGACGTCCTCCGGCCGGACGGCGATGCGCACCCAGTCCGGTCCGAGGCCTGGGAACGTGTCACCCCGACGGACCGCGAATCCACGGTCTCGCAGGGATTCCCGCAGTACGGCGCCTCCCTCGACATGCACCAGGACGAACGGTCCACGCGGCACGCCGTACGTCGGAACCGGACCGAGACTGTCAAGCAGATGAACACGTTGCCGGTCGATGTCCAGCGCGGCCTGAGCCGCTTCGGCGACGGCACGCTCGTTGCTGCAGGCAATAGCCGCGGCGAGAGCAGGAGTGGACACCGGCCAGTGTGGCTGCACAGCGGCCAGTTGTTCGACCAAGCCGGCCGCTGCAAGTACATAGCCGACCCGCAGGCCGGCGAGTCCCCACGTCTTGGTCAGGCTGCGAATCACGACCAGACCGGGGATCGAGGCGCCCGCCAGCGACTCCGGCTCGCCCGGTACGGCGTCCATGAACGCCTCGTCGACCACCAGGATCCGGTCCGGCCGGGCCAGCTCCCGCAGGTCGTCGGCGCGGTGCAGTACGGACGTCGGGTTGGTCGGATTGCCGATGACGACGAGGTCAGCGTCGGCAGGGACCGCGCGCGGGTCCAGGACGAACCCGTCCTCCGGCCGTAGGACGACCCGGTCGACCACGTGCCCGGCCGACCGCAGCGCGGCCTCCGGCTCGGTGAACTGCGGATGAACGACGACCGCATGTCGCGGCCGGAACGCCCGAGCGATCAGTACGAACGCCTCTGCGGCCCCTGCGGTGAGCAGCACCCGGTCAGGCGAGACACAGTGCCGCGCGGCGACCGCTGCCACCGCTGCGTCCTGTCTCGGGTACGCCGCCAGGTCGCTCAGGCTGGCTGTGATCTCCTCGACCAGCCAGGCGGGCGGAGTGCCGGTCCGCACGTTGACTGCGAGGTCCACGAGCCCGTCCCCGACCTCGAGGTCCCCGTGATGATCCAGATCGAACCCATCCGCCACCCCAGGAGGCTAACCCGCTCGCAGCGATTCCGGCCGGGCAGTCCGCGCACCGGGCGTCAGCGGGGGCTGACGGTGTAGCGACGGTTCAGCAGCGACGGGTTGCGCCGCCGCACGTCGGTCAAGCGGTCGGCGGACACCTCAGCCACCGCGTACCCGTCTGCCTCGCCCACTGCGGTGAGTGCGATGCCCTGCGGGTCGATGACCTGGCTGAGGCCGCAGTACTTCTTGCCGTTCTGGGCTGCGGCTGCCACGTAGCAGGTGTTTTCCACAGCCCTGGCCGTGAGCAGAGTGGTCCAGTGGTGCTCCTTGAGCGGTCCGCGAACCCACGCGGCCGGTACGACGAGAACCTCCGCGCCGGCGTCGACCAGTGCGCGGGACAGCTCGGGAAAGCGCAGGTCGTAGCACGTCATCAGGCCCAGCGAGCGCCCAGCGACCTTCACCACGACCGGTGCGACATCGCCGGGAGTCAGCTGGTCCGACTCCTTGTAGCCGAAGGCGTCGTACAGGTGGATCTTCCGGTAGGCGCCTAGCAGCGAGCCGTCGGCGCCTACCGCCAGGAGCGTGTTGTACGGCCGGTGCTGGTCGCAGCTGCGCTCGAACATCCCTGCGACGATCGCCACGCCGTGCTCCAGCGCGCACTTGCGCAGTGTGTCCACGAACTCGCCGTCGAGCGCCTCGGCGGCCTCCGCGACCGATCCGCCCTCGACGGCGAAGTCGGCCATGATCGCCTCGGGCAGGACGATCAGGTCCGGCTGGTCCCGCGCCGCATCGGCGACGACGCGCGTCACCAGGTCGCGGTTGGCGGCCTTGTCGTAGCTGCTGGCGGTCTGCACCACGGCGATCTTCACCCCTCCATGGTGCCGCAGATGATCCGGACTTGAACCTCACGCCACGTGAGGACCTACGGTCGACGACATGGACACCGACGAGAGGACCTGGCGGGTCGGCGAACTGGCGGAAGTCACCGGCCTCAGCGTCCGCACCCTGCATCACTACGACGAGATCGGCCTGCTGTGTCCGAGCGATCGGAGCGCGTCCGGACACCGTCGGTACGACGCCGACGACGTCCGCCGCCTGCACCGGGTGGTCGCGCTGCGCGGGTTCGGGCTGACGCTCGCCGAGGTGGGGCAGATCCTCGACGGGGAACTGACGGATCCGCGGGAGCTGATCCGCAAACAGCTCGAGGTCGTCGAGGAGCAGCTCGCCGCCGCGTCCGAGGTGAAACGCAAGCTGCTCGGTGTCCTCGGTGGATTGGAGCGGGCCGACGAGCCGTCGGCCCAGGCACTTCTGGAACTGATCGAGGTGATGACTGCGATGTCCCGTGCACTGACACGCGAGGAATTCCAGGAGCTGGCGCAGAGCCGGCTCCGAGCGGTGGCCGACCTGACCGCTGCCGAGTTGGAGGCATTGGCCGAGGAGCGGAAGAAGGCGATGGCCGCGCTGACGCCCGAGGAGCGCGAGGTACTGCGGAGGAACCGGGAGGAGTTGATGCCGAAGGACTGACCCGGCGACACTGCTTCCGTGGACTTCGACGCGCTGGTGCTCGCTGGGGGTGGTTCGACCCGGTTCGGTGGAGTGGACAAGGCGATGCTGGTGCTCGACGGCGCGACGCTGCTGGACCGGGTGCTGACGGCAACTGACGCCGCCGTGTCGACCGTGGTGGTCGGCCCGGTCCGCACGACCTGCCGAGAGGTTGGCTGGACGGTCGAGGATCCACCGTCGGGCGGCCCGGTGGCAGGGATCGCGGCCGGACTCGCCCACGGTTCCGCTGCTGTCGTCGTGGTGCTGAGCTGTGACTTGCCGTGGCTGACGAAGGCCGACGTCGCGCGTCTCGTCGACGGTCTCGGGGACCATGACGGCCACGGGCTCAGGGATACCGACGGGCGTGGGCAGCAGCTCGCGACGGCGTACCGGCGTACCGCGTTGGCCGAGGCGATCCGGCGGATCGGCGATCCGCGGGACAAGTCGGTACGGCGGTTGGTGGCCGACCTGGACCTGGTGTGGTCCGACCCGACTCGGGCCGGCGACGACGTCGACACCTGGGCTGACTTCGACGACTGAAACCCGTTCGACAGCACTTCTACTGTGAGGCTGTGGATGTTGCTGCGATGGTCGCGAGAGCTTGCCCGGACAGTCAGATCGCCGAGGTTGTCCAGCGAACCGGCGGACAACTGAGCACGGTCTTCGAGGTACGGCGGACCGACGACGATCCGGTGATCGTCAAGGTCTACGCACCCGAGTGGGCGTGGAAACAGGCCAAGGAAGTACATGTGTACGGTCTGCTCGCCGCGGAGCTCGACGGGTCGATCCCGCGTGTCGTGCACGCCGAGCCAGCCGGAGAGTTGGACGCATTCACGGTGCTGACCAAGCTGGACGGCGTACCACTGTCGGAGCTGAAGCCACTGGACTGGCGGGCGACGTACGAGCAGCTCGGACGGTTGGTGGCGCGGGTGCATCGGATTCCGCAGCCGGAGTACGGGTATTTGACCGACCGGATCCTTGATCCGTTGCCGGACAACGATCAGTACATGCGGCGTCAGTTCGCCAAGAAGCTCGGGGAGTTCGAGCAGCTTGGCGGGGATGCGGCGTTGCGGCAGAAGATCCGCGGGTACGTCGACGAGCGGTCCGGACTGTTCGCGGCGAACCAGGCGGCGACGTTGTGCCACAACGATTTCCACGAGGGCAACGTGCTTGTGGATCCGGTGACTTGGCGGGTGACGGGATTCATCGACGTGGAGAACGCGATCGCTGCCGATCCGTTGATCGATCTCGCGAAGACCGTGTCGTACTCGATCCACGACAACGCGGACAAGCTCGCCGGCCTGGTCGACGGGTACGGCCCGCTGCCGGATGACTGGCAGGAACGCGTGCTGCTGTATCGCGTCTACCACTCGCTCGAGCTATGGGACTGGTTCGCCTCAATAGGCGAACCCACTCACCTCAACAGCATCGCCGCCGACCTCGCCGAACTCATCAACAACTGACAGCCCCACCCGAAGGGCTGGATGCGGATGGGGGCGGGGGTTGGGGTGGTTGCGCGGGTACGGTGTGGGGCATGCGAGCTGTCGTGTGTGAAGGTGCGGGCGGGATCGAGGTTCTGACGGTTGGCGAGATTCCGGATCCGACTCCGGCCGTCGACGAGGTCGTGATCGACGTCGTCGCCGCGGGCGTGAACCGGGCCGACCTGCTGCAGCGGCAGGGGTTCTATCCACCGCCGCCAGGCGCACCCGGGACGATCGGGCTCGAGGTGTCCGGGACGATCTCCGAGGTCGGGTCCGAGGTCGAGGGCTGGTCTTTCGGCGACGAGTGCTGTGCGTTGCTCGCGGGTGGCGGGTACGCCGAGAAGGTCGTCGTACCGGCGCCGCAGGTGATGCCGATTCCCGACGGGCTCGACCTGATCAGCGCGGCCGCACTGCCCGAGGTGGTCGCGACGGTGTGGTCCAACGTGTTCATGACCGCGCACCTGAAGGACGGCGAGACGCTGCTCGTCCATGGCGGCGCGTCCGGCATCGGCACGATGGCGATCCAGCTCGGGGTGGCGCACGGCGCGCGCGTACTGACCACGGTCGGCAGCGTGGACAAGATGGAGTTCTGCACCCGGCTCGGCGCGGACGTCGCGATCAATTACAAGGAAGCCGAGTGGGCGTCGGTAGTGAAGGAAGCGACGGCGGGCGCCGGCGCGGACGTCATCCTCGACATCATCGGCGCGAAGTACCTGACCGACAACGTGAAGTCCCTCGCGTACGACGGTCGCCTCGTAGTGATCGGCATGCAGGGCGGAGCAAAGGGTGAGCTCGACCTGGGCCGCCTGATGAGCCGCCGTGCCCAAATCATGGCCGCCGGTCTCCGTCCCCGCTCGGTCGCCGACAAGGGCCGCATCATCGCGGACGTCGTCGGCCACGTCTGGCCATTGATCGCCGAGAAGAAGGTGCGCCCGATCATCCACACCACGTATCCCCTGGCGCAGGTGGCCCAAGCCCACCAGGACCTCGAAGACTCCGCCCAACTCGGCAAGATCCTCCTCACCACCTGACCCCACTCCCCACCTGCCTGGCTGACCCATCGGAGGGTGGGTTGGCCCACGGCCAGCCGCTAGCTAACCCACAACCTGCCTGGCCGACCCATCGGACAGTGGGTTGGCCCACGGCAACCCGCTAGCTAACCCACAATCTGTCTGGCTGACCCATCGGACGGTGGGTTGGCCCACGGCCAGCCGCTAGCTAACCCACCATCTGCGTGGCTAACCCACCAGGCGTGGTCGGTCGCCGTGGTGGGTTAGGTGGTCGGGAGGTTGGCGGCCAGCCACTGCGGGTCGGGGGCGACCAGCTGGATCACATCGAGCCAGGTCCCGGCGGGGTCGCGCACGAAGAAGTGACGCTGGCCGAAGACCTCGGTGACCGGCTGCGTCTCGAGCGGAACGCCCGCCTCTGTGAGCGCAGCGGCAACCTTGTCGGCGTCGTCGACGACAAACCCGAAGACATTCGTGCTCTCGGTCCGAGCGGACACGGCCGCCGGGACCGTCGCATGGCCGCGCTGACAGATGGCAAGCTCCCAGTCCGCCTCACCCCGGCGCACGGTGATGAACCAGCCGAGGTCGATCGCGATCTGCAGGTCGAAGTACTGCTGATAGAAGGCGGCGACCTCCGCCGGACGGTCGGTGACCACGGTCGCGCCGAATGCCGCGGGTTGCATACGCTCTCCTGACTACTACAGTTGTTGTTGTTATGTACGACAGTTGTAGTGGATACCTGCTAACCTGTCAACCATGCCCCGGAACCCGGAACGCCGTACTCAGCTCGCCGACGCAGGCCTCGCCGTCCTCGCCGAGGCCGGCGCCCGCGGCCTGACCCACCGAGCCGTCGACGCCGCGGCCGGACTCCCCGCCGGTACGGCGTCCAACTACTTCCGGACCCGTGATGCCTTGCTCGGCGCCCTCGGCGAGCGGATCTTCGAGCGGCTCGCGCCGGACGAAGCTGTGCTCGAACCGCTGGCGAACCGCGAGCCGACGATCGACCTGGTCGTCGACTACGTCCGGTACATCGTCGAGCGCCTCCTCGGCCGACCCGAACTCACGCTGGCCCTGTTCGAACTCCGCCTCGAAGCAGCCCGCCGGCCAGGACTGCACGAGATCCTGTCCCGCACGCTGAGGCAGGGCTTCGACGCCGACGTCTCGTTCCATGTCAACGCTGGACTGCCCGGCGGCGCCGAGGAGGTCCGCCTCCTCCACTTCGCCATCGACGGCCTCGCACTCGACCACCTGACCCCGGGAACAGGCCGCCCGTACGACGTCGACGCCGTCACCACCCGACTAGTCCGCCGCCTGGTCCGCGCGGACTGAGCGCGCCACTCCAAGCCGACGCGGACTGACCGCGCCACTCCTGGCCATTCGGCGGACTGAGAGCGCGCCGCTCCGACGAGCCAGCCAGTCGGCGGGACCGGTCGGTTGACCGGAGGATACCGAGTATGCATACTCAGTATCCATGTCGATCAAGCACGGTTTGCTGGCCCTGCTCCGCGAGGGGCCGAAGTACGGGTACCAGTTGCGCGGGGAGTTCGAAGCGGCGACCGGTGCGACCTGGCCGCTGAACATCGGGCAGGTCTACACGACCCTCACCCGGCTGGAGCGCGACGGGCTCGTCCGCGCCGCGTCCGGCGAGACCGAGGCGGACGGCCGGTCGATGTACGAGATCACCGATGCCGGTCAGGCCGAGCTGGCCAAGTGGTTCGAGACCCCAGTGACAAGGGAGTCGCGGCCACGCGACGAACTGGCCATCAAGCTGGCGCTCGCACTCTCGGTGCCGGGCGTGGACGTCAGTGCGGTCGTCCAGCGGCAACGCATGTCGACCATGCAGTCGCTGCAGGAGCTGACGCGGCTGAAGCGCGGCGGCGGTGAGATCTCCTGGCTGCTGGTGCTGGAGTCGATGATCTTCGGCGCCGAGGCGGAGATCCGCTGGCTCGACCACTGCGAGGCGATGCTGTTACGCCACAAGGCCGCCGGTACGGCGCGGGCCGCGAAGCCGAACACCACCGACGTACCGGGCCAACAGGAACACCACACGGGGGCCAAGAAATGAACGTCATTCTCGACATCCGGAATCTCACCAGAACCCACGGCCAGGGCGAGCAGGCCGTCCACGCACTGCGCGGTGTCGACCTGGCCGTGCCGGCCGGGGAACTCGTCGCGGTCATGGGTCCGTCCGGCTCCGGCAAGTCGTCGCTGCTCACGTGCGCCGGTGGCCTCGACCAACCCACCTCCGGCGAAGTCCTTGTCGACGGCAACGATCTCGCCACCCTGAGCCGCAACGCCGTCGCCGCCCTGCGCCGCCGCCGGATCGGCTACGTCTTCCAGGACTTCAACCTGATCCCCGCCCTCACCGCCGCCGAGAACGTCGCTCTCCCGCTCGAACTCGACGGCACCCGCTCCCGCACTGCCCACAAGTACGCCGAAGCAGCCCTCGCGGAGGTGGCCATCGGTGACCTGGCCGACCGATTTCCCGACGACATGTCCGGTGGCCAGCGCCAGCGCGTCGCGATCGCCCGCGCGATCGTCGGCGAACGCCGCCTCCTGCTCGCCGACGAACCCACCGGCGCTTTGGACTCCGAGACCGGCGAAGCGGTCCTCCAACTCCTCCGTGACCGCTGCGACCAGCACGGCATCGCCGGCGTCCTGGTCACCCACGACGCCCGCCACGCCGCCTGGGCCGACCGCGTCGTTTACCTGCGCGATGGCGTGCTGGTAGGCCAGTCCGGTCCGCTGTCCGACGCCGACGCGCTGCTGCAGGAGAGCCACTGATGGGCGGCTGGCGCCCTCCGTTGCGCATCGCCCGCCGTACTGCCAGGAAGTCGCTCGGCCGGACGTTCCTGGTCGCGGCGCTGATCGGCCTGCCGGTGCTCGCGGCAACCTGGATGGGCGTGATCTTCAAGACGTCCAGCCCGGAAGGCGAAACCCTCGCCAAGGTCACCGTCGGTCAGGCCGATGCGCAACTCACCGTGACTCAGTACGCCAAGCTCACAAAGCTGCCGGGCTCGCCCTTGCTGGAGATGGGCGAGCCGCCGCCGGCCGCTGGTGCCGAGGAACCGGTCCGCACGCCTGGCAGGTTCGATCCACTGCCACTGCTGCCGCCTGGGACCACGCTGGCCCGCCAGTTCACCGACAGCGGCACCGCGGAGATCCACGGCCGCGACTCGAAGACCTCCGTCAGCGTGGTCACCGGCGACGGCAAGAGCCCGCTGACCCAGGGCACCGTGAAGGTCGATCAAGGCCGGCTGCCCGCGACCGGGGACGAGATCGCGATCTCGCCGGCCCTCGCCGACCGCCTCGGTATCAGCGGCCCGACCGGCATGGTGGTGAGTGCGAGCGGTCAGAACTACACCGTGGTCGGGATCGCACGCAGGATGGCGCTCCAGGGCGCCGAGACGATCTTCGCAACCCCCGACACCGGGCTGACCACGCCTGATCCGACCATCTCCGTGAACTACCTGGTCAAGCTGCCCGCCGGTGCCGACCCGGACACGCTCGTGCCACAGCTCATCGACCACGGCATGCTGTTGTTGCCGAGAGCAAACATCGCCGACCCGCCGCCGAACCCCTACGGCACGGGCAGCACGGACATCGGCCCCTATGCCGCGATGGCCCTGATCATCGGCTTCGGTGTGCTCGAGATCGTCCTTCTCGCAGGTACGGCGTTCGCCGTCGGAGCCCGCCGGCAGACCAGGGAACTCGGACTGGTGATGGCGACCGGCGGTACTCCGCGCGACATCCGGCGGATCGTACTGATGCAAGGACTGTTCGCCGGTCTGGTCGGTGTGGTTGGCGGACTCGTCACCGCGGCCGTGCTGGTCCTCGCCGGCAAACCGCTGTGGGAGAAGCTGACCGGAGCGGTGTTCACTGCCTGGCAGGTCCCGTGGCTGAACGTCGGACTGATCGCACTGCTCGGCCTGGTAGCGGGACTGGCGGCGGCCGTTGTACCGGCGCGGAGTGCTAGCCGGCAGTCGCCCGTGTCCGCGCTCGCCGGCCGGTTCGCCGTGAGTGCGAAGCAAGCGCGGATCCGGAAGACTGCGGTCGTGCTGCTGGTGGCAGGTGTCGCGTGCGTGTTCATCGGCAGTGCCCTGATCGCGGCGGCGTTGCAGGAAGCGCAGCGAGCCGTGACACCGGAGGACCCGTACCGGGCCACGGTCACACCAACCGGTCCGATCGCTCTGGTGCTGCTGGGGATCACCGCGACCATCGCCGCACTGGTTTGGATGCTGCCGAGTCTGGTCGGGAAGTTCTCGCGGCTCGCACGCGTGCTACCGCTCAGCGCACGGCTCGCGGTCCGGGACGCCGCCAGGCACCGGCACCGTACTGGTCCGGCGACGGCCGCGATCATGATGGCCGTGGCTGGAACAGCGGCAGTCGCCTTCGCAGGATCCAACGCGATCGCGGCCGAGGCGAAGACCTACACGGCGGACGCACACTTCGGCGACGCATCGATCCGCTTCGACACCGGCGGTACGGACTCGGTGCAGTACTCCAGCAGTACGGTCGACCGCGTCGGTGCACTGCTGCCGGTCCGGCACCAGTACGAACTCGGCACGGTTTCGTTGCCCGAGGCAAAGGCCAACGAGTACGGCTACATCCCGCAACTCTACGCCGCCAGCGGGCAGGCCGAGGGATCCACGTCGTACGGCCTGCTCGCGGTCGACCCGGCGTACATCGCCCGCTTCGGCGAGTACGGCGCCAAGGCCGCCGCGGAACTGCGGGCCGGGAAGGTGATCCTCCCGCTCGGCACGCTCAGTCCTGGACAGAAGACTGAGCTGAGCAGCGAAGGCGAGTCCGGGCAGGAGCAGATCGTCGGCACCCTCGTCGCGGCGTACGCCGGTATGCCGCCAAGGGTCAGCTACCTGCAGCAGAGCGCCCTGATCAGCCAGGACGCGGCGCGCAAGCTGGGCAAGATCTCGGTGTACCAGGTCCACTACGAGCTGACCCGGGAGCCCACCAAGGCCGAACTGGGCGCAGTCGCGAGGTTCCTGGGCAGCGACGAGATCCTGCAGGTCGAGCGTGGCTACCAGAGTCCCGCGCGGCTCTTCCTGCTCGGCATCCTCGGGGCCGCGACTGTGGTGACGCTGCTCGGCGTCGCGATCTCGGTGTCGCTATCCGCTGCCGAAGGACGAGCGGATCTCGCCACGCTGGCCGCGATCGGTGCACAGCCGCGCCGACGGCGGAACCTGGCGGCAGCACAGGCCTGGGTGCTCGGTCAGCTCGGCTGCGTGCTGGGTGTCGGCGTCGGCGCGCTCTACGGCTACACGGCGCACGCTGCGTTCGGTTCACCGCACTTCATGGTGCCCTGGGCGGAACTCGGCGGCATCGTGATCGCCGTACCGCTGTTCGCCGGATTGCTCGCCTGGCTGATGACGCGTTCGCGCCTCCCCATGGTCAGCCGGATCGACTAGCCCGGCGCTAGGGGCAGGAAACGGGGGACAGCGGTGTATTTGTGACCCTCCATCGGCCGCAAGCACACCGCTGGTAGACCACCAGGCCGTCGCTGACCTGATGGGAGGACACCACGCTCCAGTGGTGGCGATGGACATCGATTCTGGTCGTCATGCGTCCATCGTGATGTAATGCCATTATGCATCTCAACCCTTACGGCGCCGATGCGGTCCTGCTGGCGGTCAACCTCGTCATCCGGCCGGCGACCACCCCCGAGGAATTGGCCGAGCGCTGCGAGGAGAGCGGTGTCGAGAACCGCCTGGTTCGCGAGCGCCGCGTCACCGCCGCCGACCTGGCCGCCGTCCGGATCGCCCTGGACGAGTGGCTGGAGGTCGTGGACGCGACGGACGAGCAGAGTCGCGTCGGTCTGGTCAACGCGATGCTGGCCAAATACACCGAGCATCCGCGGCTCACCAACCACGCCGGCGACGGCTGGCACGTGCACTACCGGCCTGACAAGGTGCCGGTCGGACGCCTCGTCGCGACCCTGATCAGCACGGGTACGGCGCTCCACCTGGCGGGCCGCGGGATCAGTCGCCTGGGACGCTGTGCAACCGACGGATGCGAAAACGTGTACGCCGACCTGTCGCGGACCGGCCGGCAACGCTACTGCAGCCCCGCCTGCGCGAACCGGGACGCGGTCCGCCGGCACCGCGCCCGCACGTCCTAGGCAGCGCCGCGCCTCCTCGGCATCCAGCACTAGGATGGGGAAATGACCGAGAGCAGCGAGGGCCAGGAAGTTCCGATGGCCGGGGCACGGACCGAGGACGGCAAGGTGCTGATCGTCGGGCCGGACGGCATGGCCGTCGAGGGGCCGCCGCGCTCCGACAGCGACCGCGGCCACGACGAGCACGACGAAGCGCGGTCGGTGACCGAACTGGTCGAGCAGCCGGCCAAGGTGATGCGGGTCGCGAACATGATCCGCAACCTGCTCGAGGAGGTGAAGTCCGCACCGCTGGACGAAGCATCCCGGCAACGGCTGAAGTCGATCCACGAGGCCTCCATCAAGGAGCTCGAGAGCGGACTGGCGCCGGAGCTGGTCGACGAGCTGGAGCGCCTCAGCCTCGACTTCACCGACGACAGCGTGCCGACCGAGGCCGAGCTGCGGATCGCGCAGGCCCAGCTGGTCGGCTGGCTCGAGGGCCTGTTCCACGGCATCCAGACCGCCTTGTTCGCGCAGCAGATGGCAGCCCGGCAGCAGCTGGAGGGCATGCGTCGCGCACTGCCCGGCGGACAGCAGCTTCCCGCCGACGAGGCGCCCGGCTTCCCCGGTGCACCGCAGGCAGGCAGCACCGACGGCCCCGGCAGCGGCGGGATGTACCTGTAGTCCCTTGTGTCAAAGGGTGAAACAACTCAAGACCGGAACAATTCTTCGAGGACGGCGGCGACGCCGTCCTCGTCGTTTGCGGGGCACACCTTGTCCACCACCGCCAGTACGTCGGGATGCGCGTTGGCCACCCCGTACGACGTACCGGCCCACGCAAGCATCGGCAGATCGTTGAGCGAGTCACCGAAAGCGATCGACGCGGCCGCCGAAATCCCTTGCACAGCAGCGAAATCGGCGAGCATCGCGGCCTTCGACACCCCGTTCGCGGAGATCTCCACCAGGTTGGTGCCGCCGCTGTGGCTGGCGGTGACGCGAGTGCCGACCACCGGCGCGACCCGCGCGAGCAGTTCGTCGGAGTGCCAGCTCGGATGACGGACGAGCAGCTTCGCGGCCGGCTCGGACAGCAGCACCTCGACGGCCGCCACGAGTACATCGTCGGGCACCGGCCAGCGATTCACGTAGTTCGGTTCCTGTCCGTAACGGTCCGATCGCTCAATCGCGAACTCCACTTCGGGAATCTCGGCCCGGATCGCCTGCGCCACCTCGAGTGCGACGCCCGGATCGATCAACCGGGTCCGGATCGCCTTGCGCCGCACGACGTCGTACAGAATGGCGCCGTTGGCAACTATTGCGACTCCGTGATCGCCGACCAGGTCGGACAGGTCGTGCAGCCAGCGAGGTGGCCGGGCGGTGACCATCACGAAAACACTTCCGGCCTGCTGTGCCGCGAGCACCGCCGATCGGGTCCGGTCGGAGATCGTTCCGTCACTGCGCGCCAGCGTTCCGTCGAGGTCGGTGGCGATCAGCCGGGGCAGGCGGAGATGCTGGGATGCCGTCACCCGACCACCGTATCCGGTGGCCTCATTACTCCTCCGACCGCGTTCTGCGCAAGCGAATGGACGCCGGTTTCAGAGGTTTCTGACCAATCTGATTGAGCTTTTGACAACGTCACCAGACCGTTACGGCAGGATGCTGCAAAGGCAGCAAGTTCCCCTGCGCAGCCCCGAGGACGCGTGATTTCATGCGGTGTCTGGCGGGGAACCGGGGGCGATTCGGCCGCGTCGTACGTCTGTTCTGGATCAGCGCGACTGATGCCGCCCACCGACCCTGAAGCACACACAAACGCCGGGAACCGTTGCGGAATTGGCTGCAACCAAAACCACAGCGGCGGCGTCAACAGTTATGGATCGGTACGTCCTTACGGGACGACACGGTGGATCGGCAAACAGTTCGTCGGTCCATCAGTTAGTGGATCCACGTGATCGGGCGGCATTCATCGCTCGTTCATTCGGGTCCTGAAGACTTGGGGAGCCACGATGACCGTCAACAGCGCCAATCTAGCCGGGCCGGGGGGCACTAGCGCCCGAGCGGCTGTGGACATATCTTCCACCACGGAAGGGGCAACGACCGGATGCATCGCCCGGTCGGACATCTTCCAGCACCGCTTGATGGAAGAGCCGCCGCCCGCATCCGCCACCCGCCGCACCCGCGAGCGGTACGAACAGCTCGTCCGCGAGGCCAAGACCCTCTGTGCCTCGTGCCCGCTGTTCACCGACTGCTTGTACAGCGCAGTTGCCGAACACGATGTGAGCGGTTTCGTCGCCGGAACCACTGCTGTACAACGCCGTTCGATCCGGAACCTGCTCGACGTCGAGGTGCAGGCCGACGACTTCGACCAGCTCGCCGGGGCCCGCGGCACCCGCCGGCCGGTCAGCCACGAAGAGGTACTGCGGCTGCGTACGCAGTACCCCAACGACAGCCTGGAGTCCCTGGCCATGCGGCTGGGATGTTCGCTGTCGACGGTCAAGCGCCACCTGCGCCGCGCCCGCCGCGGCCAGAGCCCGGCCGCCAAGACGCCGCGCCCGCGCCCGCAGGTCAGCGCCGTGCTCGACGCCTTCGACACGGTGGTCGACCAGCAGCTCCAGCCGCGCCGGACCGGCGGCAGCCGAGTCGCCTGATCCGATCTTCGGCCCGCCAGCGGACGATCGGACACTGAACGCGAAGGCCCGGGAACCCTGTGCACACAGGGTTTCTGGGCCTTCCGGTTGCTTGCAGCGAGTTGCGCTTGTCAAGCCTTTCGATGCTGGGCGAAAGGGTCAGAACCAGCGGTTGAGGATCGCGGCGACGCCGTCGTCCTGCACCGACTTGGTCACCTCGTCGGCGGCCACCTTCACCTCGTCCGGCGATGACCCCATCGCGATCCCGCGGCCGGCGTACGTCAGCATCTCGATGTCGTTGCGTCCGTCCCCGATGGCAAGCAGGCCGTCCGGCTCCAGCCCGAGCTGCGCCAGCGCCACCTTCAGCCCGGTCGACTTGTCCACGCCTTCCGGCGCGATGTCGAGCCACGCGGTCCAGCCGACGAAGTAGCTGACACCGTGCAGACCGAGCCGTTCGGCGAGCTGGACGAAGTCCGCCTCGGACTGCTCCGGGTCGCGGATGATCAACCGGGTCACGGGCTCCGGCGCCAGCTCGTCGGCGCCGACGACGCGGATCTTCGCGCCGATCCCGAGGTCGCCGTCCGGGAACGGCGCGGTGACCAGGTAGCTGCCATCGTGCTCCTCGACGGCCATCCGGGCGTTCGGCGCGTACTTGCGCACCGACGCGATCACCGTCGTCGGGTCGAAAGTCCGCTCGTCCACCACGCGGCCGTCCGGGTACTGGAGTGTGCGCGCACCGTTGCTACAGACAACGAATCCGCCGGTGGGCAGACCGAACCGCTCGGCCACCGGACGGGTGGTCGACCAGGCCCGGCCGGTCGCCAGGATCACCGGAACCTGGGCGGCCGTCCGCCGGACCGCATCGACGACCGCCTCGGACAGCTGTTCGTCGTGGTCGATCAACGTCCCATCGATGTCCAGAGCAACTACTGTCGGCGCGGCGGCCACGGGCCGCGGGCCGTTTGTCATCTGCCCACCGGTTCGAGGACCTCACGGCCACCCAGGAATGGGCGCAGGGCGGTCGGCACCCGGACCGAGCCGTCGGCCAGCTGGTGCGTCTCCAGGATGGCGACGATCCAGCGGGTGGTGGCCAGCGTCCCGTTCAGCGTCGCGACCGGCTGCGTCTTGCCGTCGGCGTCGCGGTGGCGGATGTTCAGCCGGCGCGCCTGGAAGTCGGTGCAGTTCGACGTCGAGGTCAGCTCCCGGTACCGGCCCTGTGTCGGCACCCACGCCTCGCAGTCGAACTTCCGGTACGCCGAGATGCCGAGGTCACCGGTCGCGGTGTCGATCACCCGGTAGCACAGTTCCATCTTGTCGAGCATCTCCTTCTCCCAGCCGAGCAGCCGCTGGTGCTCGTCGGCGGCCTCGTCCAGGCTGCAGTAGGAGAACATCTCGACCTTGTCGAACTGGTGGACACGGATGATCCCGCGGGTGTCCTTCCCGTGCGACCCGGCTTCCTTGCGGTAGCACGACGACCAGCCGGCGTACCGGACCGGACCGTTGGACAGGTCGAGGATCTCGTCCATGTGGTACCCGGCCAGCGCGACCTCCGACGTACCGGTCAGGTACAGCTCCGGCTCGTCGAGCCGGTAGACGTCGTCGTGCGCCGACAGGTAGCCGGTGCCGCCCATCACCTCCGGCTTGACCAGCGTCGGCGTGATCATCGGGGTGAACCCGTACTCGACCGCCTGCTGGATGGCCAGCTGCAGCATGCCGAGCTGGAGCAGCATGCCGGCGCCCTTGAGGAAGTAGAACCGCGAGCCGGAGATCTTCGCGCCGCGTTCCATGTCGATCGCGCCGAGCAGTTCGCCCAGCTCGAGATGATCGCGGGGCTCGAAGCCCTCGGCGGCGAAGTCGCGCGGCTTGCCAACCTCCTCGACCAGGACGAAGTCGTCCTCGCCGCCGACCGGGGCCTCGTCGGAGACCAGGTTCGGCAGGGCGCGGGCGAGCTCGTCGAAGCGGTTCCCGGCCTCGTTCGCGGCGGCCTCGTTCGCCTTCACCTCGGCGGCCAGGGTCTTGGTGCGCTCCAGCAGGGCGGCCCGCTCGTCGCCCTTGGCCTGGGCGACCTGCTTGCCGAGGCCCTTCTGCTCGGCCCGGAGCGCCTCGAAGGCGGAGATGGACGATCGACGCTCACTGTCGGCGACCAGAATCTGGTCGACCAGGTCAGCACTCTCACCGCGCTTGGTCAGGGCCGCGCGCACGATATCGGGGTTCTCACGGAGCAGTTTCGCGTCAATCACACGACGAGGGTATCGGGGCGTGTCAGAACCGGCGAAGTCTATTCGGGATGATGTGGTGGCAACAGGTGATCATCGAGGGGGATTTGAGCGGGTCATGAGCCACCATCCACCCACTACCGTCGGCCGTGCGCTGACGGTCGTCCTGGGTGCGCTCCCGTTCACTGTGATCACCCTGCTGGTGGCCGGTCACTGGCCGCCACTGCTGCGCTGGGACGAGTCCACGGCCGCCCGGGCCGCCGCGTACGGCGCCGCCCACGAGAGCGTGGTCGACGTCTGGCAGGTGGTCGGTGCGGTGGTTCTGCCATGGACCTCGCGAGCAGTCCTCGTGGTCGTGGCGGCGTACCTCTGGCACCGGCGGGCTCGCCTGCTCACGGTCTGGCTGCTGACCTCCGCCGTCGCCGAACTGGTGCTGGTCCAGGTGTTCAGGGCGCTGGTCGAGCGGCCCCGGCCGGTGCCGATGCTGGCCGAGGCCGAAGGCTTCTCGTACGTGTCCGGTCACGCGACCGCCGCGTTCGTGATGGCCGGCGCGCTCGGCGTCGTCCTGCCCTCGGTGCGCGGGTGGCGGCGACGGTTCCGCTTGCTGGTGCTGCTGCCGGTCATCGCGGTGGTGTGGATCGCGTCCGCGGATCGGATCGCGCTGAACGTGCAGTTCGTGTCGGACGTCCTGGGCGGCTGGGCACTCGGCCTGGCGATCCTGACCGCCACCTCGATCGGCTTCGGGCTGCGGCCCGGACTCCGGCGACGCAGGCGTCGTACCCCGTCGGACGGCGACAGTACGACGACCCCGCCGCGGGCCGCCGTGATCGTGAACCCCATCAAGGTCGGCGATGGGGTGGCGTTCCGCCGGAAGGTGACCCGGGCGCTGGCGGTCCGCGGGTTCGACGACCCGCTGTGGCTGGAGACGCGGGTGGACGACGCCGGCAACGCGATGGCCAAGCGAGCGATCGAGAACGAGTCCGACCTGGTCCTGGTGGCCGGCGGCGACGGGACGGTCCGGGTGGTCTGCGCGGCGCTGGCGTACACCGGCACCCCGGTCGGGGTGATCCCGGCCGGCACCGGCAACCTGCTGGCCCGGAACCTGCACATCCCGCTCGACCTGGACGACGCGCTGGAGCGGATCCTGGAGGGCCGCGAGCGGCGGATCGACCTGGTCAAGGTGCGCGGTGACGAACTCGACACCGACCGGTTCGCGGTGATGGCCGGGCTGGGGCTGGACGCGGCGATCATCTCCGGCGCGCCGCCGCATCTGAAGGCGCAGATCGGCTGGACGGCGTACCTGGTGTCGGCGGCGAAGAACATCAACCACCCGTCGGTACGGGTGCAGCTCACGCTCGACGACGAGGAGCCGATCGAGCGGCGGGTGCGCACGGTGGTGATCGGTAACGTCGGCATGCTGCAGGCGAACATCCCCCTGCTCCCGGACGCCCGGCCGGACGACGGCCTGCTCGACGTGGTGGTGATCGCGCCGCGGCGGGTGACGCAGTGGCCGATCGTGCTCTGGCGGCTGATGACGCGGACGAACCGGACGGACATGTACCTGGAGCGGTTCACCGGGCGGAAGGTGGAGATCACCGCGGCGGTCGACGTACAGCGGCAACTGGACGGCGATCCGATCGGCCCCGGCCGGTCCCTGACCGCCGAGATCGAGCCCGGCGCGCTGCTCGCCCGCGTCCCGAAACGCCGCTGACGCGCCCCCGCCCCGCGCCACCTCACCCCGCCCCGCCCCGCGCCACCTCACCCCGCCCCGCCCCGCGCCACCTCGCGTCGCGCGGTGGGTTGACCCACGAGAGTGTGGGTTGGCCACCGGCGTACGGCTAGCCAACCCACAGGGTGGTGGGTCA
>NZ_JBFAKS010000001.1:278460-311432 GCF_040655855.1 Kribbella sp. NPDC050281
CGCCCCGCGCCACCTCGCGTCGCGCGGTGGGTTGACCCACGAGAGTGTGGGTTGGCCACCGGCGTACGGCTAGCCAACCCACAGGGTGGTGGGTCAGCCCACCAGAGGGTGCGGGGCGGCCCGCACCACCTCACCCCGCACCACCTCGCCCCGCGCCACCTCACCCCGCCCGGCTCCGCGCCACCTCGCCCCGCGCCACCTCGCGTCGCGCGGTGGGTTGACCCACGAGAGTGTGGGTTGGCCACCGGCGTACAGCTGGCCAACCCACAGGGTGGTGGGTCAGCCCACCAGAGGGTGCGGGGCGGCCCGCGCCACCTCACCCCGCGCCACCTCACCCCGCGCCACCTCACCCCGCGCCACCTCACCCCGCCCGGCCCCGCGCCACCTCGCCCCGCGCCACCTCGCGTCGCGCGGTGGGTTGACCCACGAGAGTGTGGGTTGGCCACCGGCGTACGGCTAGCCAACCCACAGGGTGGTGGGTCAGCCCACCAGAAGGGGCGGAGGGTGCGGCGGGGTGGGTGGGCGCGGTGGGGTGGGCGCGGTGGGGTGGGCGCGGTGGGGTGGGCGCGGTGGGGTGGGCGCGGTGGGGTCGGCGGGCGGGGGAGTTAGTCGTCGACTGTGGGGCCGGATTCTTTGCGGAGGGTGTCGATCGCTTCTTCCTCTTCCGGCGACAGCTTCGCCTCGCTCGCGAACGCCTTGATCTCCTTGGCATACGTCCGCGCGTCGGCCCGGCTGTTGATCGACGTCAGTACGACGCCGTCGCCCTGGTCATCGAGCAACGCCATCGACCAGGACAGCTTGCCGCCGGTGTCGCCGAACGCGTCGTACCGGACCACGGCGAGGTGCTGCAGCGTCTCCCGCAGCTCCCCACGGGTCACCTCGAGCTCCTTGCCCAGCTTCTTGAGTTCGGACCGGACCGTGCCCTGCTTGGCCTCCGGCTGCTGGGGCTGAGGCTCGGCCTCCGGGGTCGGTGTGGCGGGCAGCTTGGACGATCTGGACGTACCGGACTGCGTTCGGAGGGCCTGGATGGCGAACACCAAGGCGAGCACTGCCACGAACAGGGCGGCGATTCCGAGAGCACCGGCTAACGTCGAAGACACGCACGAGAGCCTAAAGCATCGGCTGGTATGTCTGAGTACTCAGGCGGTTGCGGAGAGTGCGTGGCGTTGGTTCATCGGTGGACCGGACGAGGTACCACGGCCGGGCGCCACGTAGATTCACGGCGTGACACATTTGCCTGATCAAGGTCCACAACCGGGCGTCCACGACCTCGGATACGCACGGCTCGACACCGACCGGCTGGAGCGCACCGGCGACGCCGAGGTGGTCTACGGAGCCGGCAAGACGCCTGCCCAGATAGTGGAACTGCTGCGCACGCTGCACGAGACCCACCCGGATCACGCCGTACTCGCGACCCGGCTGAGCGAGGAGGCCCAGGAGGCGGTCGCCGCGGCGCATCCGTCCGCAGTGGTCGACCCGGTCGGCCGTACGGCGGTCCTCGGTACGCCGCCCGTCCTGCGCGGCACCGTGGCGGTGGTGTCGGCGGGTACGTCGGATGCGCCGGTGGCGGCCGAGGCGGCGACGACGGCCCGGGTGTTCGGGGCTGAGGTGGAGCTCATCACCGATGTCGGTGTGGCGGGGCTGCACCGCGTGATGGGTGTTCGGGAACGGCTCGACGCGGCCGACTGCCTGGTGGTGGTGGCCGGCATGGAGGGCGCGCTGGCCAGTGTCGTCGGCGGACTCGTCGGCGTACCGCTGGTCGCCGTACCGACGTCGGTCGGGTACGGCGCCTCCTTCGGTGGGGTGGCGGCGTTGCTGGCGATGCTGAACTCGTGTGCGCCCGGCGTGTCCGTGGTGAACATCGACAACGGTTTCGGGGCCGGTGTGTTCGCGGCCCGGGTGGCGCGGCGTGCGGCTCCGCGGGAAGCGAAGGAGCAGTCATGAGGATTGCCTGGATCGACTGCTCGGCCGGCGCCTCTGGCGACATGCTCCTCGGAGCGTTCCTGGACGCCGGCGCCGACCTCGGTGTGGTCAACACCGCGGTCGCCGCGGTGGACCCGTCCCTCTCGGTGACGCTCGAACGCACCGCCCGCCACCAGATAGCTGCAGCCAAAGCCACCGTCCGCGTAGACGGAACTCCCCACCCAGAGAACACCCCGGCCGGCCACGGACATGGTCACGGCCACGGCCACGGCCACGAGGAGCCAGCTGGTGATGGCCATCAGCACACTCGGCCTTGGGCGGAGGTGCGGCGGATGCTTCAGGACGCCGCGCTGGATGGGGCCGTTCGGGATCGGGCGTTGGACACGTTTGCTCGGCTGGCCCGGGCCGAGGCAGCCGCGCATGGGGTGTCTCCGGATGAGGTGCATTTCCACGAGGTCGGGGCGTTGGACGCGATCGCGGACATCGTCGGCGTCGCGGCGGCCTCGGTGGCCCTCGAGATCGACCGCGTCGTGGTGTCGACGATCGCGCTCGGAGGTGGGCGGCAGGCGCGCGGGCAACACGGCGGCATCCCGATTCCGGGGCCGGCCGTGCTCCACCTGTTGTCCGAGGCCGACGCACCGGTGATCGGCGGCACAGCGCCGTACGAGATGACGACGCCGACCGGAGCCGCGCTGCTGGCCTCCCTCGCGGACGAGTTCGGGCTGCTGCCGGCGATGCGGATCGAGCAGACCGGCGTGGGCGCGGGCGGCCGCGATCCGGTCGAAGTGCCGAACCTCGTCCGCGTGGTGGTGGGTGAGGCGATCGACGGCCAATCCACCGAACTTGTCTACGAGACGAACGTCGACGACCTGGATCCCCGGATCTGGCCGCAGGTGCTCGCCCGGCTCATGGAGGCCGGCGCGGCCGACGCATGGCTGACCCCGATCCTGATGAAGAAGGGACGGCCCGCGCACACCCTGTCGGTCCTGGTCGGCAGCGCGAACGCCGAAGTGGTCCGCTCGGTGATCCTGGCCGAGACCTCGGCGATCGGGCTGCGTGAGTTCGCGATCCGCAAGCACGCGGCTGACCGCGAGTTCGCCAGCGTCGACGTCGACGGCCAGCGCATCCGCGTCAAGATCGCCCGGTACGGCGGTCAGGTCGTCAACGTCCAGCCGGAGTACGACGACGTGGCCGCCGCCGCGTCGAATCTCAAGAAGCCCGTCAAAACCGTGCTGGCCAAGGCGATCGCGGCCGGCCACGACCTCTGGAGCTGAGGCTCAGCGACCGCTGTAGGGAGGGGCGAAGAACACCAGCAGGGCCAGATCCTCGGTCACGCCGGTGAACCGGTGCTCCTCCCCGGCCGGCACGAACAGCACGTCGCCGGGACCGACCGCCTCGGTCCCGCCCGGCGTCACCAGGGTCGCCCGGCCGGTCGTGACGACGTAGATCTCGTCCTCGTGGTGCGGTGCCTGGTCGTCCAAGCCGCCGGCTGGGATCGAGTAGGTGCCTACCGACATGGCCGAGGTCCGCAACTGTTCCACGTAGTCGTTCGGCTCGCGGCGTACGAAGACGCCTGCCCCCACCAGTTTCTTCATCCAGGGAGACTAGTGGTTTGCTGCGGCACGGACTTCGACTTGCGGCGCGGCCAGTCGTACGGCCACCACTGCGCGCCGCCACGGCGGGCCCAGATGATCAGGCCGACCAGCACCGCCAGCTCGACGGCCGGGCAGATCGTGTCCCGCAGCCTTGCGCTGAACCACTCCAGCGAGTCGGACAGGCTCGCCGCCACCTGCCGAGCGTTCGGATCGCGTCCGGGCACGTAGGCGATCGCGAGCATGGTCGTCCGGACCACCATCAGCCCGTCGACCTTCGACGCGGCGATCGCGGCCAGCGCGACCCAGGCGATCAGGTCGTACCAGGGCAGCGAGTACATCGCGGTCAGGATCCACGCGATCGCGTAGATCGCCGTGTACCGGATGGCGGCCGGCGTCGGGTCGTCCGGGTGGGTCTGTGGGACCAGCGACTTCGGGAACACCTGCGACAGCAGGATCGCGACCACGATCAGGCCGACCCAGGCGAGGATCGCCAGGACCGTCCGCACCAGTCCGTTCGGCAGGAAGAGGGTGAAGAAGCTCAGCAGCACCTTGTGCGGCGTACCGGTGGAGATGAACGACGTCTGCGAGCGCGCCTGCTGGAACGCCTGCAGGCCGACGAACGCGTACAGACCACCCATCGCGAGTGCGCCACCACCGCAGAACATCGCGGCCTTGCGCCGGTCGTGGTGCAGCGCCCACAGCATCGCCACACCGACCAGGCCGATGGACAGCTTGGTGCAGCCGGCGACCCCGATCATGATGCCGGCCCAGAAGATGTGGCGCCGGAACAGCACGAGCGCGATCACCGCGAACATCACCGCGATCGCGTCGTTGTGCGCACCCGCCAGGACGGTCCACAGGATCAGCGGGTTGGCCAGGCCGAGCATGATCACGCGGCGCCGGTTGGGCAGGTTGGGGCCGACCAGCTTGACCAGCAGCAGTCCGGTGACGACCAGGCTGATCGCGACCGACAACTGCAGCATCCACACCGTCAGCTGCATCGAGTCGCCACCGATCAGCGACGACAGCCACTGGACCCAGGTCGCGATCGGGCCGTACACACTCTTCGCGCCCTGCCAGGGCCGCTCGGTCGCCGCGATGACCGGGTCGTACCCGAGCCGGATCGTGTCCGCCGGCGCGGTCGTGTACGGGTCGCCGCCGAGCGACATGATCCGCCCGTACGCCGCGTAGATCAGCACGTCGCCCGAGGCCATCGGCGGGACCAGCGTGATGGCCGCCGTCGTACCGATGCCTAGGGCAATCAATCGGTCGACCCGTGGGGCCCAGCCGTTCTTCAGGGCCTTGGTGGCGAGGAAGACGCCGTACCCGCCGAGGAGGATGGCGACGTAGATCATCACCGTGACGAGCCAGTCGTTCGGCTTCGTGTCCCACCAGTACGACGGGAGCCACGCGTGCCGGTTCGTCAGCGTCAGCACGACCACGGACGGACCGAGCAGGCCGGCGCCGACGATCAGCGCCGTACAGGCGAGGTAGAGGGCAACGGCCCAGCGGCCGTAGCGGTTGCCCAGCCTCTGGTCGATCGTCGTGCCAACGGTGTCCGGGGTGACGTCTGGCTTGCTCATTGCCCCGACTTCCGCGGGAACAGGCTGCGGAGCGACGGACCGCCTCCATCGGCGGGCAGAGCGCTACGCGCGGCCAGGGCGCGACGGACGTGCAGGTACTGCTTTGCGCGGTGCAGCTGGCCGCGCAGGTCGGTCCCGGTGGCCCGGTGCCGGACCTCGATCGGGACCTCCAGGATGCGGAACCCCTTGCGGCCGAGGTCGATGCTGAGCGCGGTCTCGACGCCGAACCCGGCGGCCAGCGGGACCGCGGAGTCGAAGGCGGCCCGGGTCAGGCACCGCTGCCCCGACAGAGGCTGCTCCGGCGCCCAGCCGGTCGCCTCCTCGACGCCGGCACGAGCGAGCCGTACGACGAACCCGTGCCCGCCGGCCTTGGACCCGTCGGCCCGGACCTGCGCCGGCAGGGTGCCGATGGTCATGTCCGCCGTACCGTTCTGCACCGGCTCGATCAGTGGCGCCGCCGCGGTCGCGGAGTCGGTCAGGTCGGCGTCCAGGAACAGCAGGTGCCGGGGCCGGGCCCCGTCACGCGCCGCGACCGCCGCCGCCCCGGTCTCCATCGCCGCCGCCTTCCCCCGGTTCCGGTCGTGCCGTACGACGACGGCTCCGGCGCGCTCGGCGGCTTGCGCCGTGCCGTCCACCGAGCCGTCGTCCACGACCACGACCAGGTCCACCCCGATGATCTTGTGCACCGCGTCCACGGTGGCCGCGATCCGGTCCGCTTCGTCCTTCGCCGGGATCACACAGGCGACGGCACGCTCGAACGGCTCGGAAGGCAGGTCATGACCGGACACAGCACCGCAGCCTAGTTCCTCCACAGCCGATCGACCTCGTCAGCGTCCGGCTGCTGTGGATATCTCGTTCTTTCGTACGACTTGGCGATCCAGGGATATTGTCGGACAATCTGACAGATTGGCACGACGTCCTCCGCTCAGGGCGTGGCTGCCGTAGCTTGGTTGGAACGACCGGACGAAAGGGGAGGCCCATGACCGAGGCGCAGGGAGCCGGCAGGGCGTACGGCGTCGACAGTGAGGTCGGTCCGCTGCGGACGGTGATGCTGCATCGCCCGGGGAACGAACTCCGCCGGCTGACCCCACGGAACAACGACAAGCTGCTGTTCGACGGCATCCCCTGGGTCGGCCGGGCTCAGGAGGAGCACGACGCCTTCGCCCAGGCGCTGCGGGACCGCGACGTGGAGGTGCTGTACCTCGGCGAGCTGCTCACCGAGGCGCTCGGCGACCCCGACGCCCGCGCCCGCGCGGTGAAGGGCACCACCGAGGACCTCAGGCTGGGCGACACCCTGCGTGACTACCTACGCTCCTCGCTCGCCGATCTCGATCCGGCCCGGCTCGCGGAGGCGCTGATGGCCGGCGTACGCAACGACGAGGTCCGGGCCGGCGGGCTGGTGACATCCCTACTGGCGCACGAGGACTTCCTGATCGACCCGCTGCCGAACCTGCTGTTCACACGCGACTCCAGCGTCTGGATCCGGGACTCGGTCGCGGTCACGTCGCTGGCGATGCCGGCCCGGATGCGCGAGACGCAGCTGACCGAGCTGATCTACGGCTTCCACCCACGCTTCGCCGGCGCCGACAAGGTGTACGACCACCAGCTCGAGCACGTCGAGGGCGGTGACGTCCTGGCGCTCGGTCCCGGCGTACTGGCCGTTGGAGTCGGCGAGCGTACGACGCCCGCCGGTGTCGAGCGGCTGGCCCGACGGGTGTTCGCCAAGGACCTGGCCCACACCGTGCTCGCAGTACCGATCGCGCAGCAGCGAGCCACGATGCACCTCGACACCGTGTGCACGATGGTCGACGTCGACGCGGTGCTGATGTATCCGAACATGGCCGAGGAGATGCGTGCGCTCGCGGTGACCACCGACGGCGACCAGCTGCACGTCGCCGAGCCGGAGCCGTTCCTGGTGGCCGCGGCGAAGGCGCTGGGCATCGACACGCTGCGCCGGATCGATACCGGACTGGACCCGGTCACGGCCGAACGCGAGCAGTGGGACGACGGCAACAACACCCTGGCGCTGGCGCCGCGGGTCTGCATCGCCTACGAACGGACGGTGGAGACGAACGCGCGCCTGGAGGAGTCGGGGATCGACGTCATCCGGATCTCCGGGTCCGAGCTCGGCTCCGGCCGCGGCGGACCCCGCTGCATGTCGTGTCCGGTACTGCGCGCACCGGTCAAGTAAGCCCTACGACACGCGCAGTGAAATCGGGGCTTGTGGCGGACGACCGATCTGAGTACTCTTCATGCCTAGGCCCAGGCCCTGTTGCTCCCCCGTCAGCAGGACTTGGGCCGTCCACATTCTCCAGCCGAACGCCCGGGTGCGGTGCACCCGGGCGTTTCGCATGTCAGCGGATGGTGAGCTGACGGCTGGCCAGACCGGCCCGTGCGGCCCGCTCCTCGGTGGTGAGCGGAGCCTCGGTGGCGAGCGCCTTCTCGAGCGCCACGGCGAACTCGGCCGCCGGCTTCTCGACGTCGGCCGCCTCGGCGTCCGCCGGGAGCTCCCAGACCGGCGCCAGGACGCCCAGAGCCCGGAAAGAGCCGATCAGGCGGCTGCCCTCGATCAGCGCCGACGAGCCGGCCGCGTGCAGCCGCGCCAGAGCGTTGAGCAGGGTGTCCTCGCTGTGCGGCATCACCCAACGCAGGTACCGCCGGTCGCCGATCTGCGTCCAGTACGCCGCGTCGACCGACTCCAGCCGCACCGTCGGGGCAGCGGCCGCGTTCGCGCGCTCCAGGCCCGCGGCGACCTCGCCGGTCGGGTCCTCGACGTTCTCGCCGACCCAGAAGTCGAACCCCTCGTGCACCTTCACCTCGATCGGCTTCGAGGTGTCGATCAGGTCCTGTAGCCGGGGACCGTCCTTCATCAGGTCGCCGAGCTGGATCGGGTTGCCCGGTTCGGTGTTCAGTGCGGCGGTGATCGCGTGGCCGAGGTCGCGGCTCGGGTCGCCCGACGACGCGTGCGTCTGCAGGCCGATCCAGATCGACTCGTCGTCGCGGACCAGGCCCGGCATCGCCATCGGCAGCAGGGTGACCAGATTGACCACCTTGCCCGCGTGATCACCGGTCAGCTCGACCTCCGCCGTACCCGAGGGAACGATCTCGCGGAATGCGATCAGATCGCACTCGGCCGGCAGGCCTTCGAACGGCCGCACCACGAAGGTGTCCGCGGCCTGGGCTCGCTCACGGCCGTGGCACTGCTTGAACCGCTTGCCCGAACCACACGGGCAGGGCTCCCGCGGCCCGACATCGACCAGATCGGCCGGGTCCAGCGTGACGGTCGTCGTGTTCTTCGTGCGCTGCCGCGACTTCTTTCCCATGGGCGCAGTCTTGCAGCCCACCACGCCCCGCGGCCAACCAGCTCAGTCCGGGGTGCCGGCTCAGTTCGGGATGATGGCGTGGACGGTGCGGTGAGTGGCGGCGGTACGCACGTCCCAGGTCGAGGTGAGCATGTCGACAATGGCCAGGCCCCGGCCGCCGATCGATTCCGGATGGGTGTCGCTGATGCGCTGCGGTTCGGTGTCGCCACGACCGTCGGTGACCTCGACATGGATCCCTGACCTGTCGATCCACCAGGCCGCACGCACCTCACCGGCCGGCAGCGGCGGCGCGTACCGGATGGCGTTGGAGAGCAGCTCGGACAGCACCAGCTGCGCGTCGTCGGACGCGGTTTCGGTGATCCGGTACCGCTTCAGATAGGCGGCCAGACGGCGACGGGCATCCGCTACCGCGGACACTTCATGCGGCAGGACGACGTCCACGACGCTAACGTCGGCAGGCAGGGTCGCAGAGGACAAGCAGGGTCTCCTCGTTCATCGGAACAGCCATACGGAGATCTGCCCAGCTTCCGGCCCCGGAAAACACCCGCACGCATTCCGTTACATTGCCCCGGCGTAGATCACAGATTTTGCCAGGAAACCGAGACGAAATCGACAGAATTGAACGTTGCAATAACGGGCCGCATTCATCCCACTACGTATCCGCACCAGTCACTTCAATCCGAAGTGGCGAGTCCCACATCCGACGTACTAGTGCCCTGCGTCGCAGGGCACTAGGTGTGACGGCGGGGCCGGCGCCGCGGCGGATACGTCACAGTGGGGACCGGTGCGGCCGGGGGCTCCGCGAGGGTCTTGAGGGCGGCCTCCGGGCGGTCGGTGATGATCGCGTCGACGCCGATGTCGCGGCAGTGGCGGACGTCCGGATCGGCGTTCACGGTCCAGACGTGGACCTGGTGGCCGTGCTTGTGCGCCCGGTCGACGTACTCCGGGTGGGCGGTGACGATCTCCAGGCTGGGACCGGCGTACGAGACTCCGGTCGGCAGTGAGCCGTCGCGGAACCGGAGCGGGACGCGGTCCATCAGCAGCACGGTGCGCAGGCCGGGGGCCATCGTGCGCATCCGGCGCAGCGACAGCCAGGAGAAGCTCATCACGCGGACAGGGGACTCTGTACCCACCTTCGGGTGGGCCCAGCCGTAGCGGTCGAGGGCCTCGATCAGCCGGCGTTCGACCAGGCCGGCGTACCGGGTCGGGTGCTTGGTCTCGATCGCCAGCTCGACCGGCCGGCCCGCGTCCCGGACGGCGGACAGCAGCGCGTCCAGGGTGAGGACCTTGCGCAGGTCCGGGTCCGGAAGGTCGGCGTCCTCGTCGAGGTCCGCCCACGGGCTCTTCCAGGACCCCCAGTCGAACGACTCGAGTTCCTCGAGGCTCATCGTCGAGAGCACGCCGCGGCCGTTGGAGGTGCGTTCGATCCGGCGGTCGTGGACGCAGACCAGATGTCCGTCGGCGGTGAGCCTGACGTCGCACTCGAGTCCGTCGGCGCCCGCCGCGACCGCCCGGCGGTACGCCGCCAGCGTGTGCTCGGGACTGACATCACTCGCGCCACGATGAGCTACCACCCTGGGGCGTTTCGCCATAGAACAAACTCTGTCACGCCGTTCGGAGAACAAGTCACGCAGGCTCGCCGGTGCGTTGGAAAACGGTTTCTTGTTAACCACCGCATTCACCGGCCCGGCCCTGTCGGACCGTCAGGAGAGGATGACCGGCATGGAGATGAGGGCGATCGTGCTGGACGGACCGGGCGAGCCGGAGGACCTGCGGGTACGACGGGTCCCGGTCCCCGATCCGGAGCCGGGATGGGTCCGGATCAAGGTGGAGGCGTTCGGGCTGAACCGGTCGGAGTACCACCTGCGGGCCGGGCTGGCGACGAACGCCCGGTTCCCCGTGATCCCGGGTATCGAGGCGACCGGGACGGTGGACGCGGCGCCGGGCCGCGAGTTCGAGCCGGGGCAGCAGGTGGTCGCGATGATGGGCGGGATGGGCCGCGAGTTCGACGGCGGGTACGCCGAGTACACCGTCGTACCGGCGGCCTGCGTCATCCCGGTGCGCACCGGGCTCGACTGGGCCACCCTCGGGGCGCTGCCGGAGATGCTGCAGACCGCGCACGGCTCGCTGCACACCGGCCTCGCGATCGAGCCCGGTCAGACCGTGCTGATCAGGGGAGGTACGTCGTCGGTCGGGGTGGCCGCGGCCGTGCTGGCCAAGGAGCACGGGCTGACGGTCTTCTCGACCACCCGGAGTCCGGAGCGGACCGCCGTACTGCGGGATCTCGGGGTGGATCACCCGATCGTTGACGATGGCAACGTTGCGGAGAAGGTCCGGGACATCCTTCCGGACGGCGTGACTGCGGCCCTCGAACTCGTCGGCACGAATGTCCTGCCGGACACCCTGAAGGCGACCGCCATCCATGGCACGGTCTGTTTCACCGGAATGCTGAGTGACCACTGGACCATCCCGGATTTCTACCCGATCGGCTATCTACCCAACGGCGTCCGGCTGACCGCGTACGGCGGCGAGAGCACCGACCTGCCAGCGGAGACGTTCCAGCGGTACGTCGATCTGGTGGCCGAGGGCAAGCTCCCGATCCGGATCGACCGGGTCTTCAGGATGGACGAGATCGGCGCGGCGCACCGGATCATGCAGGACGGCAAGGCGGTCGGGAAGCTCGTCGTCCGGGTCGATTGACGGTGCCGGGCCCGCCACCTGGAAGGCCCGGCACCTGATTCAGACCGTTGCCTTCTGCAACGAGGCGGGACGGGCCAGACCGTAGTGATCGCGCAAGGTCGTGCCCGTGTACTCGGTGCGGAAGAGGTCGCGGGCCTGCAGGATCGGGATGACCTCGTCCACGAACGTGCTGAGGCCGGACGGAAGGACCGGCGGCATGATGTTGAAGCCGTCGGCCGCGCCCGCCTCGAACCAGTGCTGGATCGCGTCCGCGACCTGTTCCGGCGTACCGGTGAAGGTCCGGTGACCACGCCCGCCACCGAGCCGGCCGATCAGTTCGCGAACAGTCAGCTTCTCGCGACGGGCCAGAGTGACGATCAGCGTGTAGCGGCTCTTCGCCCCCTCAATCTCGTCCTCGTCCGGCAGGTCGGCCGGGAGTTGCCGGTCGAGCGGCAGGTCCTCCGGCGCCACCCGCAGCGTCTTCGCCAACTGGGCCCGCGCGTACTCCGGCCGGATCAGCTCGTCCAGTTGACGTTCCAGCCGCTGCGCCTCATCGACCGTGCCGCCGATCACCGGAACGATCCCGGGCAGGATCTTGATCGTGGACGGGTCACGCCCCAGCGCCGCCGTCCGCGCCTTCAGATCCTGGTAGAACGCCTGCGCGTCCTCCAGGGTCTGCTGCGCGGTGAACACCGCCTCGGCGTACCGCGCGGCCAGCCCTTTGCCATCCTCGGACGACCCGGCCTGCACGATCAGTGGACGCCCTTGCGGAGACCGCGGCAGGTTGAGCGGGCCGCGGACCTGGAAGTGCCGCCCGACGTGGTCGATCGGCACCACCCGGTCGTTGACCGCCCAGACGCCTTCCTCTTTGTCCGCGATCGCGGCGTCGTCCTGCCACGAGTCCCACAGCTTGTAGGCGACCTCGAGGAACTCCGCCGCCCGCTCGTACCGCTCCGCGTGCGCCGGCTGCTGCCCGAGATTGAAGTTCAGCGCCGCCTCCGGACCGGCCGTCGTCACGACGTTCCAGCCCGCGCGCCCTCCGCTCACGTGGTCGACGCTGGCGAACCGCCGCGCAAGGTTGAACGGATCGTTGTACGTCGTCGACGCCGTGGCGATCAGCCCGATCCGAGACGTCACCGCAGCAAGCGCGGTGAGCAACACGGTCGGCTCCAACGACCCGGCGGGCCGCCGGCCGACATCTCCGATCAGCACCGGCGAATCGGCGAAGAACACCGAGTCGAAGCGACCGCGTTCGGCGATCCGCGCCAACTCCTGATAGTGCTCCACCGACGTGTTCGCGAACGGATTGCTCTCCGGCAGCCGCCACGAGGCCTCGTGGTGCCCGGTACTCATCAGGAACGCGTTCAGATGCAACTGCCTGCTCACAACGAAACCCCCAAAGCGTCGAGAAGCCGCGCGCGGACCGCGGCGAATCCTGGATCGGCCGGACTGCGCGGCGCGGCCAGTTCGATCTGTTCCTGGGCCACCAGCCGGCCTTGGTCGAGCACGATCACCCGGTCGGCCAGCACGATCGCCTCATCGACGTCGTGCGTCACCAGCAGGACGGCCGGCTGGTGTGCCGCGCACAGCTTGCGCAGCAATGCGTGCATCTTCAGCCGGGTCAGCGCATCCAGCGCTCCGAACGGCTCATCCGCCAGCAGCAGCTCCGGCTCGCGCACGAGCGACCGCGCCAAGGCGACCCGCTGCTGCTCACCACCGGACAACTCGTTCGGCCAGGCATTCTCGCGCCCGGCCAGCCCGACCTCCTCGAGACTCTGCCGGCCGCGTTCAGCGGCGCCGTTCAGCCCGAGTACGACGTTCTCCAAGACTCTTGCCCACGGCAACAGCCGGGAGTCCTGGAAGACCACCGACACCTGAGCCGGTACGACGAGATCCCCGGTGCCGGCGACATCGGAGTCCAGCCCGGCCAAGGCCCGCAGCAACGTGCTCTTCCCGGACCCGCTCTTTCCCAGCAGGGCAACGAACTCACCCGGCGCGATGTCCAGATCCACCCCGTCGAGGACGGCGCGTTCGTCATAGCGGCGTACCAGACCTCGGACCTGGACTGCCGCGGTCAGGAGGCCAGTGTGCGGCGCCATGAGAGGGCCCTCCTCTGGATCAGGCGGACGGCGCCGTCGGAGAGCAGGCCGAGGACGCCGTACAGGACCAGGCCGACGATGATGATGTCGGTCTGTCCGTACGTCCGGGCCAGTTCCATCATGTAGCCGATACCGCTGGTGGAGTTGATCTGCTCGACCACGACCAGCGACAGCCAGGCGCCGGTCACGGCGAACCGCAGACCGAGCAGGAATCCGGGCAGCGCGCCCGGCAGGACGACACGGCGGATGAAGTCCCACTGCGACAACCCGACGGTCTGCGCGAGTTCGACGTACCGGCTGTCGATCGTGCGCAGGCCGTTGTGGGTGTGGATGTAGATCGGCACGAACACCCCGAGCAGGATGGTGACGATCTTCATCGACTCACCGATGCCGAGCCAGAGGATCAGCAGCGGCAGCAGGGCCAGTGACGGGATCGCCCGCTTGATCTGGATCGGTCCGTCGAGAAGCGCCTCGCCGACGCGCGACAGCCCGGACAGCAGTGCGAGGGCGACGCCGAGCACGATCCCGAGGCCGAGACCGATGAAGGCTCGCTGAGTCGAGGTCCAGAGGTTCGATTGCAGTCGACCGTCGGCGATCAGGTCGCCGGCCGTGGTGACCACGGTCCACGGCGCCGACAGCACTCGCTGGTCGAGCCAGCCGGTGGCCGACCCGATGCTCCACAGCACGAGGAGCAGCAGCGGTCCGAGAGCGGCGCCGAACCTGATCGGCTTGCCCGGTCCGAGCCGACGCCGCCGTACGACGGGACTTGCCTGCTCGGCGGTGCGCAGACCGGGCAGCGTCGTGGCGCTCATTTGGCCACCCCTGCCTTGATCGCATCCGCGGCGACGGTCTGGAAGCGCAGGTCGTACAGGTCCTTCGCCTGGATCACCGGGTTGCCGGTCTCCTTGGCGAGCAGGTCGATGGTCTCCTGCTGCCGTTCGATCGCATCGCTCCAGTCAGCGCTGATGTCCGGGTGGCCGGCGTTGTCGACCAGCCATTGGCCGTCCGACTCGGTCAGGCCCTGGTCCTTCACGTAGTACCCCTGGATCCATTCCTTCGGATGCGTGTCGATCCACTGCTGGGCGACGCCCCAGGCGGCGACGTACGCACGGATCGCGGCCGCCTTGCCCGGGTCCTCCAGCGACTCGGTCACCACGTACAGATGTCCGGCGTCGTCGCGTAGTCCGTGCGGGATCGTGCTCGCACCGTCCTTGCCGTACTTGGCCAGGTACCGCTTGATCTGTACGCCGCCGATCGGGGCGACGTCGACCTGCTTCGCGGACAGGGCGTTGGAGTACACGTCACCCGTGCTGGGCAACTCGACCAGCTTGACGTCCTCCTTGGACAGCCCGGCCTTCTTCAGCACCTTCAGCACCAGCGCGCCCTGCGCCTGACCGGGGCTGTAGGCAACCTTCTTCCCTCGCAGGTCGGCGAGCGTCTTCACGGTCACGCCAGGTGCGATGCCCAGCTGGTAGATCGGATGATCGAGCGGGTCCTGCCGGAACTTCGACGCGACGATCTTCACGTGCAGCCCCGTCCAGGTGGCGTGGATCGGAGGGATCTCTGCCACCGATCCGAGGTCGAGCGCGTGCGCCCGGAACGCCTCGGTGGTCTGCGGACCGCCGCTCAGGTTGGCGAACTGGACGTACTTCGACACCTTGTCGAACTGACCGGACAGCTTCAGCGCCACCTCGGTGGCCGGATCGCCGACGACGATCTTGGCGCCGTCCGGAACGGTCGTCGGCAGCGCGGCGTCCAGCGAGAGCGCCGCGCCACCGGCCTTCGCGGCACCACCGCAGCCGGCCAGCAAGGTGACGAGGGCTGCGGCCAGTACGGCGTACTTGTGGGTTCTAGGCATGGTGGGCCTTCGGGGTCGGAGTGGCGGTGACGTAGCGGCCGTCGTGGTAGAGCAGCGGCTCGTGCTCACGTCGTTCGGTGTGGGTCGCGAGACGGGCGACGACCAAGCAGTGGTCGCCGACGGCGAAGCGGTGCTCGACCTGGGCGCGCAGATAGCTCGGCGCCTCGTCGAGAACCGGCTCGCCGGTGTGCAGCCGCGACCAGCGGGTCGGCTCGCCGAAGCGGTCGATGCCGCTGGTGGCGAACCGGCCGGCGATGGCGTGCTGTTCGGCGGACAGGAAGTTGATCACCACGCTGCCGGCGGTGCTGACGGTCGGCCAACTGGACGCGGTGGTCGCGATCGCGAACGAGACCAGCGGCGGCAGCAGGCTGACCGACACCAGTGAGGTGGCGGTGAACCCGGCCGGACCGTGGCCGGCGTCCGCGGTGATCACCACGACACCGGCGGCGTGGCGGCGGAAGACGGAGCGGTAGACGTCGGCGTCGACGATCCGCTCCTCGGTGCGGTCGGGAACCACGGACAGGGCAGGACGGTTCAAGGCAGGAACAGACATGTCTCTCCCTCGGAGGCGGGACAGCGGCGACCGGTGGCGGGCAGCACGAAGCGGCCCGGCCGGGCGGAGTGTGGGAGGCGGATCAGCAGGCCTCGTACGGCGGGAACACCGCCGGGACAACGGGGGCGGGGGTCACCGACAGGTGGCGCTCGCCGTCCGGAGCAGATCGATGACGCGACGGCGGGTCAGCAAGGTCGTCGTCATGTCAACCATCTTCGCACCAATGTCTACTGGACTACTCGACAATCTCGAAATCCGGACCACCCCAAACGGAAGAGCGCGCACCGAGTCGTGGATCCGGGTCGGCAAATCGCCCGATCCCGAACTGCAATCCACGACTCGACGGCCCGCGGGGACCGGGCTCCCTCACATTTGGGGAGCGGGATGCGTTCTACTGTCGTGATGGCTCCGGAGAAGGTCTTGCTGCCACCGTTCCAGGCGCTTGTCGACGAGCACTGGCGAGACGTGGCACGGCTGGCGCGAGCCCTGGCAGGACCGGTGGACGGCGACGACGTGGCCCAGCGCGCGTGGGAGAAGGCGTTCGCCGCCTACCCCGGCCTGACGTCGGCGAAGAACCTGCGCAGCTGGCTCCTGACCATCACCGCCCGCTGCGCAACCGACCTGCACCGGGCGCGCAAACCACAAAGACCTCTGGACGAAGCCCCGCCGGTCGCGGTCGAAGGCCCGGATGCCGCCGACTGGCCGGATCCCGACCTCTGGCAGGCGGTCAACGAACTGCCCGAACGCCAACGCTTCGCCATCACGCTCAAATATGTCGGCGACCTGGACCACCACGGCGTGGCCGCCTCCCTCGACACCACGCCCGCCGCATCACGCCGGCTCGTCAGCGACGCGCTCGCGGCCTTGCGCAGCAAACTCGGAGTGAACGCATGAACGACCTCGAGAGCCGGCTGACCCGGTTCGCCATCCCTGACCTGAAACCACCCGTCCTCCCGGACGCCGACGTCGCCTACACCCTGCACGACACCCCGATCGGCACCATGCTGCTCGCGATCGCGAACGGCCGTGTGGTGGCCAGCTCCTTCGGCGACGAGGAGACCATGACGAACCGCCTGGCCCGCGCGGTGTCCCCGCGCGTCCTGCGGCAGCCCCGCGCCCTGGACGACGTACGACGGCAGCTCGACGAGTATCTGGACGGACGCCGGCACGAGTTCGAGCTGGAGGTGGATCTGGCCCTGGCGACGCCGTTCCAGCGGCTTGTGCTGACCGATCTTCCGCTGCGCACCAGCTACGGCGCCACGACGACGTACGGGCGGGTCGCGGGGGAGATCCACAAGCCGAAGGCGGCCCGTGCGGTCGGTACGGCGCTGGGCGCGAACCCCGTGTGCGTCGTACTGCCGTGCCACCGGGTGATCGGCGCGAGCGGTGCACTGACCGGATACGCCGGCGGACTCGACGCGAAGCGTTTTCTGCTGAATCTTGAATCGAAAAGCTGAGTTTTCCGGAATCGCCGGAGCGGGATTTACACTCGGAATAGAAAGGAGCAGATCCCCAGTGTGGAGTGGGGATCTGCTTCTTTGTTTTCCCTTGCCTGCAAGGGCTGGTGGAATACCTGACGAGTCAGTCAGTTGCCGGTTGATGGATCTCCAGGATGAGCCGGCGGCGGCCGCCCCAGTCCCGTTTGTAGACCGTGAAGTTCTCAATTCCGGCGGCCGCACAGAGCCGGCCGTAGCTGATTTCGTCGTGGATGAAGTGCACGCTGCTGGTGCCGAAGTGCTCGGTGGTGACGATCCGGTGCTCGGGACCCTGGCGCATCCCGTTGGCGATCTCGCCCGCCGTCGCAGGCCCCCAGGCCGGCCCCTCGATGATCGCCATCCCGCCCGGCTTCAGCACCCGGGAGATCTCACAGATCGTCGACAGCTGCTCCTCCTCGCCGAACAGTTCGTGGAACGCGGTCCACAGGCAGATCACCGCGTCGAACGAGTCCCACTTGTACGGCAGGTCGGTCATCGAGCCGATCGCCCAGTCGATCGACAGTTCCTCCTCGGCCGCCTGCGCCCGGCCGGCCTCGATCAGGTTCGGGGAGATGTCGAGCGCGCGCACGGTCTTGCCGGCCCGGCGCAGGGGCAGCGCGACCCGGCCGTAGCCACAGCACAGGTCGAGCACCGACTCGCGCTTCTCGAGCAACTCCTCGACGGCCTTGACGATCGCCGCGTCCCGCTCGGGCGTGGTACGCGCGGCCAGTCCTTCGGCCCCGAGTTCCGCGTACTCGGCCCGGCTACGCAGTGCGGAGTTCAGCATGACCGCAAGTATCCCGGTTACTCCGGGTCAGTTGTCCAGCGGCCGGCGCCCGATCCTGCCCAGCACCACCGCGGCCAGCATCGAGACCACGATCGAGGTGTACGTCGCTCCGAGCCAGGAGGGCACGGGCTGGTCGTTGAACAGCCGCTGCTGGACCTCGGTCCAGAACGGCGACCAGCCGGACACCGTGCCGGGGTTGACCAACTGGTACGAGACGAAGCCGATCAGCCAGGCGACGGTTGGTTGCCAGCGGAAGCGCGCCGTCCCGGAGACGTCCCAGTTCATCTTGCTGACCACGAAGAAGTCGGCGATCGCGACCGCGAACAACGGGATGAACACCGAGCCGATCAGGTAGAGGAACTCCGTGTAGTTGCCCAGGTCAACCAATAGTGCGAGCGCCGTGGCGACCACGCCGATAGCGACCGAGATCCACCGGCGGTCGATGTGACCGATCAGGTTGTGCGTGGCCATCGTGGTCGAGTAGACGTTCGCGTAGGCCTCGTCGACCTCGTCCACCAGCAGCACGAACAGCGCGATCGCACCGGCGGGCAGCGTGACCAGCGCGGTGATCACGTCCTCGCTGTTGGTCTGCAGGGTGGCGACCGCGAAGACGCCCAAGGCGTAGTACGCGATCGCGGCCAGGCCGTAGCCGAGTGCGGAGCCGGCGAACGCTGCCTTGTTGGTGCGCGAGTGCCGGGTGTAGTCGGCGGCCAGCGGCGCGAACGACACCACACCGGCGGCGGCCAGGTCGACGGCCGGCCAGAAGCCGAACACGCTGTCCTGCGGCAGATCGTGCACCGGCTTGCTGAGCACCTGCACGAACAGGTAGACCGACGCGATCAGCACCAGCCAGACCATGAACTTCCGCAGCACCTTCACGCTGCCCAGTGGTCGTACGGCCATCGCCGTGGCGATCACTCCCGCCACCAGGACGAACAGCCAGCGCCACCGCTCGCTGGTGACCGCGACCGCGGCCTGCGCGATGACGATGATCTCCATCGTTGCCCAGCCGACGTTCTGGGCGATGTTCAGCACGGTCGGCGCGATCGAACCGCGACGGCCGAACAGACCGCGCAGACTCGCCATCGCCGGTGCGCCGGTCTGCGAGCCGAACACGGCTGCGCCGCCGAGCACCAGGGCACCGATCCCGCAGCCGACGACGACCGCGAGCAGGCCCTGCGCGAGTGAGCCCGTGTACGCCGCCACCAGCGCACCGGTGACCGGGCCGAACAGCGAGATGCCGAAGTTCCCCCAGAGGGTGAACTGGTCCAGGAACCCGAGCGTGCGCGGAGAGTCCGTGGTGAGGACGAGTGGCGCCTCGGTCTGATCGGCAGGACGAACAACAGTACTGGTCATGGTGACCCGCTCCCTACGCCGGCATTACCCGGTCAGGTTCAGGCGGTCGGCGACCCGGCTGTGCTCAGCTCGTCGCCCTCTCAGCCCGCGCGTTCGGTGCGAGCTCCCGCAAGGATTGCTACCGCGTCAACGATAACGCGTCAGGCAGGATCCGGCGCGGCGGCCGCCCGCTGGATGAGAGCGGCCAGCTCCGGACCGTTGGTCACCACCGGCATGTGCGCGCCGGTCGGCAGGGTCCGCGCCTCACCGTGGCACAGCTCGGCCAGCCGTGCGACCCACTCGGCCGTGGACACCAGATCGTGCCGGCCGCGCACGATCATCACCGGCGCCCGCACCCTGCCGATGACCGCGCCCAGATCGTGGCGCCTGGCCGCCTCGCCGGCGCGCGCGATCGAGGACAGCGTCGTACGGGCGTACTGCGGGGTGACGACCCGGATCAGCCGTGGCGAATCCGGTACGGCGGAACCCAGCCAGCGAGCGGCCAGGTCCACCCAGCTCGACGCCCGGATGTCTCCGGTCGGTGCGACCAGGACCAGGGCGTGGACCAGTTCGGGGAAGGCGATCGCGGTCTCGACCACGATCTGGCAGCTGGCCGAGTGCCCGACCAGGACCGACCGCTCCCGGATCTTGTCCGCCAGCACAGTCCCGAGAGCCTGCGGACGCAGATCCTCCCTGGCACCGGCCGGTTCGCCGTACCCGGGCATGCTGACCAGGTGGTAGGGCGTGGTGAGGTGCTCGACGGTTCGGTCGTACGACGCCGGCCCGAGGCCGAGACCCGGGACCAGGACGACGGGGACGGTCACTCCCAGGGTGGCCGGTCCGGGCGGGCCTGGACGACCGGGTTGCCGAGCTCGGGTTTGAGTTCGCGGTAGCCGAGGGTGAAGCCGGCCGCGAGGATCAACAGGCCGAGGCCACCCCAGCCGTACGCCGTGGGCAGCCGGTGCACCGAGTCGTCGATCGCGCCCATGCCGGTCGACAGGATCATGATCAGCCAGATCAGGATCGGGACCATCGACACCGCGACCAGCAGCAGCCCGCCGAGCTCGACCGGATCCGGCTGCCGGCCGGCCCTCCGGCGGGCGAGCACGTCCCGGCCCCACATCCAGAGCGCGACCGCGCCGACCAGGAGCAGCAGGAGCTGGCCGATCGTGTCGATCACGTCGGTGCGCAGGGGGTGGTTGAGCGGCGAGCCAGGAGCCTGCGAGATCTCCCTGAGGGCAACCCGCTGGATCGAGATGACCAGCAGGCCGTAGACGCCGGCGATGATCGCGGCGAGCAGGACGACCCGGGCGGCGCGGGGATCGCGGGGCGCGACGGGTTGGTCCCGCCCGTACGTCGGCAGCTCATGCTGCTGCGGATGTGCGGGCGGGCCGTACGGAGTGCCAGGCCGGTAGTTCGGCGGCTGGTTGTACGGCGGTCCGCCGGAATCGGACTGCCCCTGCGGCTGACCCGGCCCAACGCCGCCGGGTGGGGCGCCGTACTGGCCTGGTGGGGAGCTGTAGGGCTGGGGCGGGGCGTAGTGGCTTTGCTCGGGGGCGCTCTGCGGTCCGGAGCCGAACGTGCCGCCGCCGTACGGGGCAGGTTTGGCGTACTGGTGGTCCTCGCCGGACTGCTCGGGCTCATCGCCCCGGCCGTAGGTCGGGAAATCCTGTGACGACATCGCTGCTCCCTCCCCTCCGACTCAGCTTCTCACGGACGGCTCAGGTTGCCTTGATCGTGGGCCACGCATTCGGCAGACAGCCGCCGAGGCCTTTGGTCTGCTGCATCATGACCGGTGCCGGGGTCTTCGCCTGGGTGCAGGTGGAGTGGCCGTGGCCGAGCGCGTGCCCGACCTCGTGGTTGACCAGGTAGTTCCGGTACAGGGCGACGTTCCCGCCGTACGCCGGAACCGCGTACACCCACCGCTTGGCGTTCAGGACGACGCGGTCGTCGACGCGGCAGGACACCTCGCCGCCGGTGTCGAGCGGCAGGCACAGCTTGTCGGTCAGGACCGGCGTGGCCAGGATGATCCGCAGGTCGGCGTCGACCTTGTCGGTGCGCTCGAAGTTGACCGGGTGGATCGCCTGCCAGCCGCGCGGATCGGTGAGCGTCTGGTGGATGATCGCGGCGACCGCGGCGCCGTTCAGCGACAGGCCCTGCTCGATCTCGACCCGGTAGGTCAATTTGTCCTTCACACCGCTGGCCTTGGCGAACCCTGGCACGACCGCGAGCCGGCCGGTGGAGACGGTGACGTTCGGCTTCGAGCTCTTCGGCTTCCGGGTCAGACTCGGTGCCGGGCGCAACGGGGTGGTGAACTTCTGCGTCGGTGTGGCGATCGGTGCCGGTGCGGGAGTCGCCACCGGAGTCGAGGCGACCGGAGTGCTGGTGCCGGCAACGACCTCGGCCGCGAGGCTCCGCCGGCCGGCGGCGTCCGGGTGCATGACCACCACGGTCCCGAGCACCGCCAACGCGGTCACCGAGAACCACTGCGCCTTGTGCGATTTCTTCCGGGTGTGACGGCCACCGCGCTTGCGGACACGCGCGTCCGCCTGCTGGCCAGTCCGCCCGGTGGTCATGACGATTCACCCTACAGAGCCAGCACCACTCCACGAAAGGGCAGATTCATGACTTGCAACACCAACGAACCGAAGGCGTCAGGCCGTGCGGGTGCGGAGGAACTTGCCGAAGTGGGGGACGGTGAAGGCGACGGTGCCGCGTTCGGCGGAGAAGACGAGGCCCTTCTTGATCAGGCCGTCGCGGGCCGGGGAGAGGGACTGCGGTTTGCGGTTCAGCGTGCTGGCGACCTCGGCGGTGGGGACCGAGCCGTCGTCGACGCCGATGCCGAGCTCGGCCATCGCGCGCATGTACTCGCGTTCGGCCGGGGTGGCGCGTTCGTAGCGGGAGCCGAAGAAGCCGACGGTGAGTTCGGCGGAGGCCTCCGGGCCCGCGACGGCGACGTCCTTGATGGTGATCGGCGAGGTCGGAGCGTGGTCCCAGGTGGCGTGCGCGAAGGCCTGGACGAAGTACGGATAGCCGTCGGTCTGGGCGTACAGCTCGTCCAGCGCCTCGTCGTCGTACTGGACGCCCTCGCTCTCCGCCGGGATCATCAGCGCGCGGTCACACGCGTCGCGGGCGAGACGGTCGACGCGGATGTAGCGGAACAACCGCTCGGAGTACGACTTGCTGGCGGACAGTACGGCGGGCAGATGCGGAAGGCCCGCGCCGACGACGACCAACGGCGCGCTCTGCTGGGAGATCTCGTGGCAGGCGGCGCACAGCGCGGACAGGTCGTCGGGACTGATGTCCTGCATCTCGTCGATGAACAATCCGACGCCGACGGACAGATCGCCGGCCAGGTCGGCCGCGTCGGTGAACAGCTCGATCAGATCCATCTCGAGGTCGCCGGAATCGGCACGGCCCTTCGCGGCGGCCACGTCGACCGGCGGATGCCAGCGGATGCCCTTGCGATCGTTGGCCGCGGTGCGCAGCGCGAACGCCTTCAGTACGGCGCTGAAGCTGTCGACCCGCTCGTCGTCGCGGTGCCGGTGGCCCAGCTCGCGCATTGCGGTGTGCAGTGCCTGCGCGATCGGCAACCGAATGCTCTGGTCCGGCCGGGCCTCGATCTTCCCGGTACCCCAGGCGCGCTTGATCGCCTGGCTGCGCAAGGTGTTCAGCAACACGGTCTTGCCGACGCCGCGGAGTCCACTCAGCACCAGACTCCGCTCCGGCCTGCCTGCCGCGACCCGTTCGAGTACCACCTCGAACTGCCGCACCTCGATGTCGCGTCCGGCCAGCTCAGGCGGCCGCTGACCGGCGCCGGGCGCATAGGGATTCCGGATCGGATCCATGCTTTCACTGTATGAGCGCGTCTAGCGTTTTCCTTAGATTTCGCTAGCAACCGCCAGAGCGTGTCGCGACCCTTGTCTACAGCTTTCTAGCAATTCCGCTAGAAACTCCTAGACCCGCCTAGCCAGCACGTCGTACAGATGCCAGTGCTTCGGCCCGCTCATCGCCCGCCCGTCGTACTCCACCTCGTCGAGGCGCTCCACACTCCACCCTTCCAGCAATCCCTGGACCTCTGCGTCGTCCTGAGCGGAGATCTCCGGCTGCTGTGCCCAGTCGTCACGCATCCCAAGCAACTGGCCGGCGAACACGCCGCCCGGCCGCACTGCCCGCGTCACCACCTCCCAGGTCTCCGCAAACCGTTCCGGCGGGGCGAAGAACAGGCTGAAGCCCGCATAGACGAGGTCGGCGACCGGAGGCCGCGCATCCCACAGGTCGCTGCGTTCCAGCGTCAGCCGTCGCCCGCTGCCGGCTCGGCGGGATACCTCCGCGAGAGCAGCCGCGCTCGAGTCGACGGCGTGGACCTGCCAGCCTCGATCGAGGAGGTCGAGGGTCTCGTTGCCGGCGCCGCAGCCGAGGTCGACCGCCGTACCAGGCTCGGTGAAGCAGGCGAGGGCCGCCTGGTGCAAAGGGCGGGGCGGATCGCCGGCGGTGAAGGCGACGTACGGCGCCCAGTCGGTGGAGTCGGGCATAGGGGGAGTCTTGCAGGCGACTGGGCCTGCGGGAGCACTATCGTCCTGTCATGGTTGGGCGGGTGGAGTGGGCTCGGCAGGCAGGTGCGCTGTACGAGCGGATGCATCAGCAGTACGTCGGTGGTGCGCGCAAGCTCGAGGCGCTCATCGACGAGCTGATCGGTGACGAGGAGGGCATCAACTACCTCAGCGCGACCGCCCGGGCGAAGGATCCGGAGTCGTTCCTGGACAAGGCGTCGAAGCCGCATCCGGACGACCCGGCCCGGCCGAAGTACGACGACCCGCTGAACCAGATCACCGACCTGGTCGCGGCCCGGGTGATCACGTTCCTGGCCGAGGCTGTGGACCGGGTCTGCGAGGTGATCGAGGCCGAGTTCGAGATCGTCGAGCACACCGACATGGGTGCGCACACCCGGGCGCAGGGTGTGTTCGGGTATGCCAGCAAGCACTACCTGGTCCGGCTGAACGCGACTCGCCGCGAGCTGCCGGAGTACGCCGTACTGAAGAACCTGGTGATGGAGATCCAGGTCCGGACCGCGGTCCAGCACGCGTGGGCGGAGTTCGAGCACGACATCCGGTACAAGCTGGACATCCCGCCGGGCCGCAAGCCGGAATTCGACCGGCGGTTCCTGCTGGCGGCGGCGCTGATGGAGCTGGTGGACAACGAGTTCACGGAGATCGACCGGCTGTACCGCGAGCTCGCGGCGGCCGAACCGGACAAGACCCCGCGCGACCTGACCACCGCGACGCTGACGACGTACCTGACCCGCCGCTACCCGGACGCGCCGCACGCCAAGACGAACCACTACACGTGGATCCTCGGCATCCTGGCCCGGCTCGGCGTCACCACCGAGGAACAGCTCACCGAACTCCTGACCGGCATCGACAGCTCCGCGGTCCAGGCCGCGATGACTCACCGCTTCCCGGCCGGCACGGTCCGCCGCCTCGACGACGACCTGCTGGCCGCGAAGGGTACGGCGTACGTCGACCTGTTCCCGGACGAGGAACGCCGCCAGAAGATCCTCCGCGGCCGCCTCAAGGCACTCACCCGCGCCGGGATCACCGAGTCCTGACCAGATCCTCCGCGACGGCCTCAGCGGTACGGCGGGCCCAGGCTCCGGTGGTGATGAGGCCGAGCACGAGGACGAGTACGCCGCAGCCGGCGATCACGAACCAGCACAGTTTGGCCGCGTCGACGAAGCCGCTCTCCAGCGTGCCCACCAGACGGGCGGTGAGGATCGTCCCCGCGATCGCCACCCCCAGGGAGGCACCGACCTGACGGCTGGTCGACGCGATCGCCGCGGCGACGCCGGCTTGGGAGCGCGGCATGCCGGACACCGCCGCATTGGTGATCGGCGCGTTCAGCATCCCGAAGCCCAGACCGAAGATCAGGTAGCCGACCAGCAGCATCTCGGTCGACGTGGTCAGACTCAACCGCGACAGCACCAGCCCGGAGACAGTAAGCATGCTGCCGGCAACGACCAGCGGCAGTCGCGGACCGCGGTGTCCGACGAGCCATCCGGACAGCGGTGCGAACACCACGGTCATCGCCGCCATCGGCAGCGTCAGCAGCCCGGCATGCAGCGCCGAGAACCCACGCACCGACTGCAGATAGAGCGAGTTCAGGAACAGGAATCCGGACAGCGCCGAGAATCCCGCGACCGCGATCAACGTCGCACCCGAGAACGGCGCACTCCGGAAGAACCGCGGCTCCAGCAACGGTTGCTCCCGTCGCCGCTCGTACAACACCAGAGACACCAAGGACACGACGGTCACCACGAAGCACCCGATGATCAGCGGCGAGGTCCACCCGGCCGACCGGCCCTCGATGATCCCGTACGTCAGCCCGCCGAGCAGCAGCACCACCAGGATCTGCCCGACCGGATCCATCCGCCGCGGCACCGCGGCCCGCGACTCCGGCACGAACCGCGCCGTCATCAGTACGGCGGCCACCGTCACCGGCACGTTGATCCAGAAGATCAACCGCCAGCCCGCTGCGTCGACGAGTGCTCCACCGACCACCGGCCCGACCGCCAAACTGAGCCCGACCACGCCACCCCAGACCCCGATCGCCTGGGCGCGCTCGCGTGGGTCGGTGAAGGTGTTGGTGATGATCGACATCGCCACCGGGTTGAGCATCGAGCCACCGATCGCCTGCAGCATCCGGAACAGGATCAGCAGGTCGATGGTCGGCGCGACTCCGCACAGCAGCGACCCGACCCCGAACACCACCAGCCCGGCCTGGAACGTCCGTCGCCGGCCGACCCGGTCCGCGGTCGAGCCGGAGACCATCAGCAGGCTGGCCAGCACCAGCGTGTACGCGTCGATGGTCCATTGCAGCTTGGACACCGAGGCGCCCAGCTCGGACCGGATGGACGGCAGGGCCAGGTTCACGATGGTGGAGTCCAGGCCGACGATGAAGAGGCTGGAGCAGCAGATACCGAGGATCAGCAACCGCCGCCTGCGCGTCAGTTCCTCCACCCGGCTCCCTCCGCCACCATCTACTTGAAGACTGTACAACTGTCGGCCGGGAGCGATTTCCGGTGGCCCAGCCCCCGGGACCGGCCCGGCCGAAAACGGTTGGCGAACTGTCGGCGGCCCCGCCTAGGCTTGATCCATTCGCCTGGTCAGGTGCCTTCTCATCCTTCTATGCCTCTTTGTGAGACGTCATGTCCCTGCGCCTCATTCCGTTCGCCGACCCGGGTGTGCCGGACACCCGGTCCGGTCTCCGACTCATCCTCTGGCTGGAGCACCAGCAGCTGCGCGGGCAAGCCCTCGCCGTGTTCTGGGGGCTGCTCTATTTCGGCGGTATCGCCGCCGCTCCGGTCGCCGTCGGTCTCGCCGTCCAGGCGGTGATCGACCTCTCCTGGCCCAAGCTGATCCTGGCCGGGGTGCTGCTGCTCGTGTTCGGCGCGGCCAAGGCCGGCGCCGACTCGTTCTTCCACCGCGCCGTGGTGACCAACTGGATCAGTACGGCGGCACGCCTGCAGCAACTGCTGTTCCGCAAGGCCGCGGAGCTGGGTTCGCTGCTCACTCGCCGGATCGCTGCCGGTGAAGTGGTCGCGGTGAGCAGCGGCGATGTCGAGAAGATCGGCTGGTTCGTCGAGGTGCTCGGCCGGTTCGCTGCCGCACTGCTGACGTGCTTCGCCGTGGTCATCGGGCTGCTGTTCTACGAGCCGCTGCTCGGCCTGGTGGTCGCCATCGCCGTACCGGTGCTGGCGTTCTCGATCGTCCCGCTGATGGGCCCGGCCGAGCGTCGCGCGGACGTGCAGCGCGCCAAGGGCGGCCGCGCGACCGAGCTGGCCGCGGACACCGTGGCCGGTCTGCGCGTACTGCGTGGCATCGGCGGCGAGCAGTTGTTCCTGGATCGCTACCGCGACGCCTCACAGGACTACCGCGCCAGTGCGGTCCGCAGTGCCCGGATGTGGTCGCTGATCGCGGCTCTCCAGGTGCTGCTGTTCGGACTGTTCCTGGTGGTGGTCGTCTGGATGGGTGTCCGGCTGGTGACGTCCGGCCGGATCACGGTCGGCGAGCTCGTCACGACGTACGGGTTCATCACGTTCATGCTGGTGCCGCTGCACACGTTCGAGGAGACGGCCAGTGCCTTCATCTTCTCGAAGGTGTCGGCCCGCCGGGCCGCGCGCGTGCTGGCGTTGCAGCGGACCGACGAGACCATGGGCACCGCCGAGGCCCAGCTGCCCGAGGGTGACCTGCTGGACCCGGTCACCGGTCTGCACGTGCCGGCCGGGAGCTTCACCGCGGTCGTCTGCGGTGACCCGGACGCCGGCGGCCGGCTGGCCGATCGTCTGGGCGGTCACAGCCCGGGCGCCGAGGACAACCAGGCGTCCGTGCTACTGGACGGCGTACCGCTGGACGACATCCCGTTGGAGTCCGCGCGGACCGTCGTACTCGTGCAGGACAAGGACCCGGTGCTGCTGTCCGGGACAGTGCGCCAGCTGTTCGACGTACCGGCCAGTGGAGCGGTCTCTCCAGAGACGGCACTCGACGCGGCGCAGTGCGAGGACATTCTCGACGTACTGCGGCAGACGCTGCCGGCTGGCGTGTCGGACCCGATGCAGGCCGTGCTGACCGAGCGGGGACGGTCCCTGTCCGGTGGGCAGCGGCAGCGAGTGGCATTGGCCCGTTCGCTGTACGTCGACCCGCAGGTGCTGGTGCTGGACGAGCCGACCAGTGCGGTGGACGCGCACACCGAGGCCCGGATCGCCGACGGTCTCCGGCTGCTGCGGGGCGGCCGAACCACTGTGGTGTTCTCCTCCAGCCCGCTGATGCTGGACCGCGCAGAGCGCGTGGTGTTCGTGCCGAAGGGCCGCGTCGAGGCGGTCGGGACGCACCACGAGCTGGTGCACACCAACCCGCGCTACCGCGCGGCGGTCACCCGTGAAGACGAGCCAACCTTCGAAGAGGAGTCCGCGTGAAGCGCCCCGAGTACGACCCGGCGGCGCCGCAGGAAGCGGCGCGGCTGCCGGTGGCAGGCAGCGCGACCGTGCGCGCCTATCTGAAGATCCTGTTCCGCCGGCACCGCCGTGCGTTCGCCTGGCTGACGCTGGTGAACACAGTGGCGGCGCTGAGCGGGATGGTCGGGCCCTGGCTGCTCGGCAACGTGGTGGAGAAGCTGTCGCAGGGCAAGAGCGACGTCGACCTGCCGTACGTCGTGGTCGGCTTCGTCTGCGCGCTGCTGGTGCAGACAGTGTTCGTCCGGCTGACCCGGTTGCGTGGCGCGGTGCTCGGCGAGGAGATGCTCGCCGACCTGCGCGAGGACTTCCTGGTCCGCGCGGTCGGACTGCCGCCGGGTGTCCTGGAGCGGGCCGGGACCGGTGACCTCCTGTCCCGGATCACCACGGACATCGACCGGCTCTCGCACGCGATGCGGGACGCCGTACCGCAGCTGACCATCGCGGTGATCTGGGCGGGGCTGCTGATCGGTGCGCTGATCATCACCGCGCCGCCGCTGGCCGTCGCCGTGGTGATCGCGATGCCGATCCTGATCATCGGTGCCCGCTGGTACTTCCGCCGGGCGCCGTCGGCGTACCGGTCGGAGGCCGCCGGGTACGCCGCGGTGGCCTCGGGCCTGGCCGAGACCGTCGACGCCGGCCGGACCGTGGAGTCGCATCGGCTCGGCGACCGCCGGATCAACCTGGGCGACACCCGGATCGGTCAGTGGGTCGCCTGGGAGCGCTACACGCTGTATCTGCGGATGATTCTGTTCCCGGTGATCAACATGACCCACACGGTCGCGCTGGCCGCGGTGCTGGTGATCGGTGGCGGCTTCGCCATCCAGGGCTGGCTCACCGTCGGCGCCCTCACCACGGGTGCGCTGTACATCCAGATGCTGGTCGAGCCGGTCAACATGATGATCCGCTGGTACGACGAGCTCCAGGTGGCGCAGGTGTCGGTGGCCCGGTTGGTGGGGGTCCGTGAGATCGAGGCGGCCGCGGCCGACGAGCAGGCCGAGCCCGAGGGCCGGCGGGTGCTCGCCGACGAGGTGCGGTTCGGCTATCTGGAGGGCCGCGACGTCCTGCACGGCGTGACGCTGACGGTCGAGCCGGGTGCCCGGGTCGCGCTCGTAGGGCCTTCGGGTGCGGGGAAGTCGACCCTGGGCCGGTTGCTGGCCGGCATCTACTCGCCGCGGCTCGGTGACATCACCCTGGGTGGTGCCGCCCTCGACAAGATGTCTGCCGAGCAGGTCCGCAGCCATGTGGCGCTGGTCAATCAGGAGCACCACGTGTTCGTGGGCAGCGTCCGGGACAACCTGCGGCTGGCCCGGCCGGAGGCGTCCGACGCCGACCTCTGGGCGGCGCTGCGCTCCGTCGACGCGGACGGCTGGGTCGCCGGGTTCGACAACGGGCTGGACACTGAGGTGGGTTCCGGTGGGATCTCGCTGACGCCGGCACAGGCGCAGCAGGTCGCGCTGGCCCGGCTGGTGCTGGCCGACCCGCACACGCTGGTCCTGGACGAGGCGACCTCGTTGATGGACCCGCGCGCCGCGCGGCACCTGGAGCGGTCGCTGGCCGGCGTACTGGAGGGCCGGACCGTGGTAGCGATCGCGCACCGGCTGCACACCGCGCACGACGCGGACGTGATCGCCGTCGTCGAGGACGGCAGGATCGTCGAGCTCGGCGGTCACGACGAACTGGTCGATGCCCAGGGCCCCTATGCGGCGCTCTGGCACTCCTGGCACGGCGATCGCTGAGGCCAGGCTCGGGGGCAGGCCGTTGCGCCTGCCCCCGGACCTGTCGCGTGTGAGGATGAACCTGTGCTGACAACGCTGTTCTCACTCCCGTCCACGACCGCTCTCGATGTGAACGACGAGGGTGCACTGCTCGTCCTGTACGACGGAAGCGGCACCCGGCAGGTGCACCACGTGGCACCGGACGGGACCTGGCGGGCGTTGACCGCATTGGACGACACCGTCCGCGGCGCACGGTTCGTCCCGGAGAGCAGCCAGGTCGTCGTCGAGCACGACGACGGCGGCAGTGAGCTCGGTCAGCTCTCACTGCTCGACCTCGACGAGCCCGGCCTCCCCACGTTGACCCCGCTCGTCCACGACCCGGAGTACGTCCACCACCTGGTCGATGCCAAGCCCGGCCGCGTCCTGTTCACCACGAACCGGCGCAACGGCACGGACTTCGACCTGGTCGCCCACGACCTCGGCAGCGACAGAGACACGGCCCTGTACGACGGCGGCGGCTGGGTGATGGGCGTGACCCCGTCCCCGGACGACAAGTGGGTGGTGCTGTCGCTGGCCAGCGCCCCGGCGAACTCGATCCAGCTCCTCCTGGTCGACTCCGGGACCCGGTCCGTCACCGAGCTCACGCCGTACGACGCGCACAACGACCAGGCGGCGGTGTCCTGGCTGCCGGACTCGACCGGGTTCCTGGTGTCGACGAACGCGGACCGGGACCGGATGGCCGTACGGCGGTACCACCTCGGCGATCGGGCGTGGCACGACGTACTCGTGGACGACTCCCGCGATCTGGCCGGCTGGGCCTCCCCCAACGGCGAGGACCTGCTCGTCGGCGTGCTGCACGACGGCGAAGTGTCGCTGGCCCTGCATCGGCTCGACGATGGCTCCGAGGTCGCCCCGGTCAGTCTGCCCGCGGGCGGTTGCGCCGGGCTGCTGATGCTGACGCCTGATCCGCACTGGTCCCCGGACGGCTCGTTCGCGGCGATCACCTACAGCTCGCCGGTCTGTCCGCCGACCGTGTTCCGCTACGTCCCGGCGTCCCGGGAGCTGCTGGAGGTGCGGCCGCCGGAGATGCCGGAGCCGCCGGCCCAGCTCACGCACCCGGAGAGCCTGCTGGTGCCGTCGTTCGACGGTGAGCAGGTGCCGGTGTTCGTGTTCCGGCCGACCGGCCCCGACCTGGGGACCACCATCGTCCACGTGCATGGCGGTCCGGAGGGCGCAGCGATGCGCAACTGGGCTCCGATCGTCTCCGCCCTCGCCGCCGATGGCCACACGGTCGTCGTACCGAACGTGCGCGGATCGGCGGGGTACGGGAAGCGGTGGTACTCGCTGGACGACCGGGAGCTGCGGTTGGACTCGGTGAAGGACCTGGCCGCGATCCACGCGTGGCTGCCGACGATCGGCTCCAACCCGGAGCGGACAGCGCTGTGGGGTGGTTCGTACGGCGGCTACATGGTGCTCGCCGGGCTCGCGTTCCAGCCGGAGCTGTGGGCCGCCGGTGTGGACATCGTCGGGATCGCCTCGCTGGTCACGTTCCTGGAGAACACCTCGGACTACCGCCGCGCGATGCGTGAGCGCGAGTACGGGTATCTCGCCACCGACCGTGAGTTCCTGGAGTCCGCCAGCCCGTTGAACCGGGTCGACGACATCCGCGCGCCGCTGTTCGTCATCCACGGCGCCAACGATCCGCGGGTGCCGTTGTCGGAGACCGAGCAGGTCGGCGATGCGCTGACGAAGCGCGGCGTGCCCTGTCAGGTCCTGGTGTACGACGACGAGGGCCACGGCCTGGCCAAGCTGAAGAACAAGCTCGACGCGTACCCGCAGGCGTTGGCGTTCCTACGCCGGCATCTGGTCAGCTGAACAGCGGTGCGAGCGTTCCGGCCGTAGCGTCCAGCCGCGCCGGCAGTCCGAGCGGTACGGCGAGGTTCAGGTCCTCATGCCCGATCGCGGCCCCCTCGACCATCGGCAGACCGAGCGGCTCCAACCGATCGCGCATCACCGCGTTCACCAGGTCCGCGTCGTCCGCCCCGCTGAAGTCGCCGATCACCAACCCGGCAACTCCGGCGAACCAGCCAGAGCGGAGCAGCTGCGTCAGCAGCCGGTCCACCCGGTAGGCGTCCTCGCTCACGTCCTCCAGCACCACGATCCCGGTCGGCGGCGCGTAGGTCGGCGTACCGATGCTTGCTGCGAGCATCGCGAGGTTGCCACCGCGCAGCGGTCCTTCGGCAACGCCGCCGACCACAGTCCGCGCGCCTGCTGGCGCCAGAAGGTCAGTCACCTTCTCGGGCTCGAACAGCAGCTCGCGCAGCCGCTCCCGGCCGTCCGCAGCGCCCAGCTGCTCGACAGCGGCGGCCATCGGTCCGTGGATGGTGACTAGTCCGCGGGCGTTCAGCGGCTCGTGCAGCGCGGTGATGTCGCTGAACCCGATGAACCATTTCGGCACGGCCAGGAGATCGTCGAAGTCGACGTACTCGAGCATCCGCTGGACGCCGTACCCGCCGCGGGCGCAGAAGACCGCGGCGAAGCGTGAGTCCAGCCAGGCCGTCCGCAGGTCCTCGGCCCGGGCTTTGTCGTCGGCAGCCAGGTAGGTCAGCCGCTCATGCCCGGCCAGCACCGACGGCATCACCTCGACCTCGAGCCCCCAGGCCCTCAGGTACGCCGTACCCACCTCGAGCCGATCCGCCTGCACCCGACCGGACGGCGCCACCACCGCCACCCGGTCGCCCGCCTGCAGTTTCCCGGGCACCCGCAAGTCAGTCATCCGCGGAACGCTACCCCGCCCGACGCCACCCCCGCCCGTCCCCCTCCGATGGGTAGGCCCACCAGCCGGTGGGTTCGCCAACCGCACGCCGTGCGTCAACCCACACTCTCGTGGGTCAACCCACGAGAGGGGGCTACGCCGCCCCCTGCCCGCTCCGATGGGTGGGCCCACCAGCCGGTGGGTTGGCCAGCCGCACGCCGTGCGTCAACCCACACTCTCGTGGGTCAACCCACGACAGGGGCCCACGCCGCCCCACGAGCG